>JBDKLO010000052.1:0-49840 GCA_039795615.1 Pseudomonadota bacterium | reverse complement strand
GAGTGCCGTAACTGACATAGGATTCACCTCAATTCAATGGATTCGATTAGTGATGGGCCAGAACATCGCTGGCATGAACGACATCACCGGTGTTGTTACCAAAGGAATTCCGCTGGAATGTAATGACGGCCGCAACTTCCTCGGGCTTGAGGATGTTTTTGAACGAGGCCATCAACGGCGGTTTGCCATTGACCACAAGAGAAATATGGTCGCCAACGGGGCCATTCACGATCTTGCTACCCTTGATTGCCGGGAACAGTCCGTCAATACCCTCGCCGTTGGCCTGATGACAACTTGCGCAATGGGCTTCATAGACTTTTTGACCCTCAGCCATCACATGAGCTTTGTCTTCGCTAGAGGCGGGAGCTGCAGCTTCAACCGGCGCTGCGGCAGGGCTCGAAGCAGCAGCTGGAGCGGCCACGACGGGGGCAGATTCAGCCTCAACATGGCCAAGCGCCTTCTTCTGCTCTGCTAGCCATTGGTTATATTCCGCTTCCGGCTTGGCAATGATCACGATCGGCATGAAGCCATGATCGCGACCACACAATTCGGTGCACTGTCCGCGGTAGGTACCCGGCTTTTCAATGCGGGTCCAACCATCAGTGATAAAGCCGGGGATGGTGTCTTTCTTCCAGCCAAGATCAGGCACCCACCAGGAATGGATGACATCTCCGCCCGTGAAGAGGAAACGAATTTTCTTCCCCGTTGGCACAACGAGGGGGTGATCAACTTCCAGGAGATAGTTAGGCACTTCCGCAGGATTAATACCTGAGTTCAGCTGGCGGGCTTCATTGCTCTTTGCGTCGAGCGTACTGAAGAAATCCAGACCTTCATCAAGGTATTCGTAGCGCCACTTCCACTGATAACCCGTAACTTTGATGCTCATGTCGGCACCTGAGACATCGTAGGCTTTCAGCATGACCTTGGTAGCGGGGACCGCCATAGCCAGCAGGATCAGGAAAGGAATAACCGTCCAGAGCACTTCCAGCTTTGTGTTTTCATGGAAATCGGCAGCGACAGCGCCCTTTGACTTACGGAATTTGATCAATGAATAGATCAGAAGACCGTATACGAGGACACCAATGGCCACACAGATCCAGAAGATCAGCATGTGGAGGTCATAGATATCCCGACTGAGCTCCGTAACGCCTTCAGTCAAATTGAGAGCGTAATCCGCCTGCGCTTCACCGATGAATGCCCAAACAGAAACCGCCAGCAATGCCTTTAAATTTTTCACGTAACCCTCTCTACTCCGGTCACCGAGACCCTGGTCAGGATCATTGATTTTTCAGAATTCTACCGAGCTCTTGCATGAGCTTCTTACGTTCTGTTTCGGGGAGAAATTCGCCCAAAACGACTTGTTTGCCGTGGGATCTCAGTTCGAGATTGCCGGGATAACCCCGAAATCTTGGCTCACGCCAACGTAACTGGACCCATGCACGCTGAAATTCGAACCTTTGTTCCGGTCTCCGCCTGCCTCGCTCGACCACCACCCGCGTAGGATCAATGGTGACCACTTCCATGAGCTCAGAGTTTCTGAGACTCCATCTGAGCGCGTAAGCAAGGATGAGCCACTCCACCCCGGAAAATGGCACCACTAGCCAAAGCCCCAGCACCCAAAAGCCCCCGGCTATGAGCGTCATGAGCAGACCGAGCGCCAGCAAGACCCCATTGGCCTGAGTACGACTCAGTGAACCATTGGAAACCAGAACGAACCGGGTGACACCATTCTCAGGATCACTGTCGGAGGTTACCGATGGTCGTGGGAGGTGCTCCGGGCGCAAAACTCCTCACAAGGCGTCCAGACTGGAATCAGCCGCTTCTGTGGCACGGTCGCATCCTAGCTTATGGAAGCATTCGACGCAAGATTTCACCACGATTCCAATGGTTATTTGGACCCTGATCAAACCCCTGAAATTCAGCATTGAAACCGATCTCCGCTAACGGCTTTTGACCCAAGAAACCGGTTAGGGTTTCCACCGTCTCATCACGTGGAGTGAATCGAGGGTCAATGTCATTCGCCACCCATCCAGCGTAAGGAACTCCAGACCCGCGAATCAACCGATCGGTTAGCCTTGCGTGATTGATACAACCTAGCCGCATCCCCACCACCAGAATGACTGGAAGCCCCAGAACTCGGGCAATATCGGCAATATCAAGGGTTGGACTGATAGGGCAAAGCCATCCGCCCGCTCCCTCGACAACCACACAATCGACCTTCGCCTCAATCTTCCTAAATTGCGTCACAATGGTCTCGAGACAAATCTCCACCCCCGCCTGAAGCGCCGCAAGATGGGGGGCAATGGGTTGCGGGAACGCATAAGGGTTCACCCACTCATAAGGAAGCTCCACAGAGGCTCGCGCCTGCAGAACAAGCGCATCCTCATTCCGCCACTGCCCAGCCACCCCATCCGCTCCACTGGCGACCGGTTTCATCCCGCCAACTCGGAACCCCTCCTCCGCAAGAATCCGCATCAGCTCCCCACTGACGAGGGTTTTCCCCACACTCGTGTCGGTTCCCGTCAAAAAGAAACCCCTAGTCAAAGCCCGCTCCCGAGCAACGCAATTGACCACCCAGCACTTCGAAGGTTGCGACAATCCCTTCCTCCTCAGGCGCATGTTCCGCTCGTGGATAGGCCTCAATCATTGCTGCAAGACGCCCCTTACCTGTCATCGCTCGCGACCGATGACCTGAGGCATTTCGCGCACCCAATGCTTTGAGCTCCCGCATCAAGGCCAAGACATCCGGGTACGGACAGCACTCAAGCCAAGATGCCTTTTCCGACCAGATCAAGCCGGCCGACACCAAGGCCCTCTCAATTTCTTCGGCAGAAATGAAATCAATGACGTGATCGTAATCATCACCTTCCGCCCAAGCCTGGCGGAGCTCCTCAAGGGTTCTCGGCCCGAAGGTCGAAAAAATGACCCTCCCCCCAGGCTTCAAAATGCGCCGCACTTCCGCAAACAGCCTCTCGGGAGATCGGCACCACTGGATGCACATATTCGAAAACACCAAGTCCACCGATTCACTCCGAAGTGGAATGGCCTCCGCATCAGCAACAACATGATTCCCGCTAAATCCGCTCATTGCCTGCCGCAGCATCGGCTCGGCAATATCTAGCGCAATGACTTGTCCGCCATCAGACATCGCAGCAAGTTGGCGCGCAAAAAAACCAGTCCCTGCCCCCAAATCCAGCACGACTGCACCTGGGAACAGTGGCGGCAAACGCCCCATCAATGCCCGACCAATTTTGCGCTGAAGCTCAGCGGCGCGATCATAGCTCTGGGCGGCCCGACCGAAAGAGCGAGCGACATTGATCTTGAATTCGTCCTTCAGCTCGTCCATAGGGTCAAAGCGAAAGGGGGAGCAGAAAATTCCGAAGCGTCGCGACCACCTCGTGACGATGCGTCAGAAAAGGAAGGTGCGCAGCCTTGTCAATCACTGAGGTCGTCAGGGAAGGGCGGAGCCGTTGTAACTCGCTGGACTGCGCAGCCGGAACCAATCGATCTCGCCCCCCGCAAATGGAAAGCAATGGCTGAGAAACAGCGGAAAACTCCGCCCTTAAGTCCAGGTCCCGCAGGAGATTGAGCGCCCCAAGGAGTGAATCCCGATCTGGCGAAGGCGCCTCCGCCATCAAAGCAAGAATCCGCCGAGAAAGCTGGCGAGAACCCTCCTGTCCGAACGTTTGCAGCCCCACAAATCGATTCAAGGTCACAAGATAATCCGTCGCAAAATCGTGACCCATCTGATCCAGCAAATCCCTTTTCACGCCAGGCCACGCCTCGCCTTCGACAAAGCAGGGAGAACTCGCGAGCATTGATATCGACTGGACCGCCTCAGGATATTTGTCAGCCGTTGCCAACGCGACCAGCCCGCCCAGAGACCATCCAACCCAATGCGCCCTTTCAGGCAAAGAACCCATCAGCCGCTCAAGCACCTCATCAAGTTGAAACGAAGGAAGTGACTCACTGCGTCCGTGACCGGGCAAATCCAAGACGAAAACCTGAAAATTCTCAGCAAGATCGATTGCGAGATCACGCATCAGCCCCCCGTGCATTCCCCATCCGTGCACGAGGACTAACGGGATCCCTTTCCCCATTGACTCAACGAAAACCAATGGATGCCCCTTCACACATTGGATTGAGACAACTCGGGGCAGACTGAAAGCGCTTCAAGCAAACGATCCACATCCTCTGCGACATGACCTGCAGTCAAGGTACAGCGAAGCCGGGCAGTCCCCTTGGGAACGGTGGGCGGACGAATTGCGACCACCAGAAAACCCGCCTCCAATAGCCTTGCCTGGGCGCTCATTGCCAATCGAGCGTCACCGACCATAATCGGCTGGATTGGCGTATCTGAGGCCCCGATCATCAGACCGAGCGTTTTGGCACCGGCCCTGAACCTCGAAACCAGCGACTTTAAGTGCTCTCTGCGCCAGCTCTCCTGCTGAGCCAACCCAAGGGACGTCCGAGTCGCTTCCGCAATAGCGGCCGGCATTGCCGTGGTGTAGATATAGGTACGGGCCTTTTGAATCAGGAATTCAATCAATGCTTCAGGTCCGGCGACAAATGCGCCAAAGGTTCCCAGCGCTTTACCCAAAGTACCGACCAGAACAGGCACCTCATCCTGTTCCAATCCCTGCATTTCAAGAACGCCAGCCCCCCTCTGGCCCAGTACTCCAATGCCGTGCGCATCATCCACCATCAGGATTGCTCCTGCGCAGGACGCGACCGATGCGAGGGATTTTCCTTCCATCAGATCACCATCCATGCTGAATACCCCATCGCTTGCAATCAGCGAAAAAGGGCCTTGGGCCGAAGCAATCTCAGGAATAGTGCCATGCGCATAGCGCTTGAGCTTAGCCCCTGAAAGTTGCGCGCCATCCAGCAAAGAGGCGTGGTTGAGACGATCCTCAAAAACCAGATCGTTCCGCCCAATGAGGGCAGACAAAACACCCAGATTGGCCATATACCCGGTAGAAAACAGAAGCGCACGGTCCCGCCCCAGAAAGTCGGCAAGCTCCTCTTCGAGTCGGTGATGCGCAGCAGAATGGCCACAAATCAGATGAGAAGCGCCGGAACCCACCCCATACTTGGCCGCACCTTCGATAAGCGCTTGCTCCAGTCGAGGATCACCCGCAAGCCCCAGATAGTCGTTGCTGGAAAAATTGGTCAGCGCTCGACCGTCCATATGGACCCGAACACCCTGACGCCCCTCGAGCAAACGCCGTGTTCGGTAAAGCCCCTCTGCACGTACTTTATGCTGCTGCGCCTCAAGGCGCCCCAGCCAAGCGGGTGAGATCAATGACCCATCCACGCCGAATCAATTCTGCGCGTAAAAGCCAGCCATCCGAAGACCAAGACGATCAAAGAGGCGCTTGTCTGAATCAGCTACAGGATTATCCGTGGTCAAAAGACGCTCTCCGTAAAAGATTGAGTTAGCCCCTGCCAGAAAACAAAGCGCCTGTAACTCATCGCTCATATCCGTGCGCCCTGCCGAGAGGCGTACGCGTGATTTAGGCATCATGATGCGAGCAACCGCTATGGTTCTAACAAATTCGAGGGGATCGAGCGCATCCAGGGACGCCAGGGGCGTTCCTTCAACCTGAACGAGGAGATTGATGGGAACGCTTTCAGGATGCGCCGGCAAGTTAGCCAACTGAAGCAAAAGACCCGCACGATCATCCGGACCCTCCCCCATACCGACAATTCCACCACAACACACATTCAAACCGTGATTTCTCACCCGTTCGAGCGTTTCCAGACGATCCTGATAGGTTCGCGTAGTGATAATTTCGGAGTAATAGGCCTCGGAGGTATCCAGATTGTGGTTGTAGTAATCCAGACCCGCACCCTTCAATCGCTCTGTCTGAGTGTCGGTAAGCATGCCGAGAGTGACACAGGTCTCCATGCCCAGTGATTTCACCCCTTCGACCATCTCGCATACGCGATCAATATCGCGATCTGTGGGGCTTCGCCAAGCGGCCCCCATACAAAAACGCCCAGCGCCCTGCTCCTTGGCTCGGCGCGCTGCATCGAGCACCTCCTGAATGGGCATTAGCGACTCGGATGAAAGACCGGTCTGGTGATGGGCGCTTTGCGGGCAATAAGCGCAGTCCTCCGAGCACGAACCCGTTTTGATGCTTAGCAAACTGGAAACCTGGACCTCATTTGGATCAAAAAAGCGCCTATGAAGTGCCTGCGCCTCAAACATCAGATCGTTGAAGGGCTGATCAAACAGCGCACGGGCCTCGGATAAGGTCCAATCGTGACGAACAGGATCTTGGGAATGCGAGCTAGAGGCCATTCTGACTCCTTAAAGATGGGCGGACGGTAGCGTGGGGCTCAGGGCGATTGTCAACCCGAAAGACGCCAGGCAGTTTACGGTTGGCCAACTATTATACAGATTCAGCTCAGTGAGCCGACTCGCCGGCGTCAGAAGAAACCCGCCTGACCAATGGCATGAAGAGCAATGAAACAAAGAAGACCAGGCCAAGCGCGTGAAAGAGTGAATTGATTGTCATGACTTCGGCTTCCCGAAGCACCAGACCGGTCAATTGCTTCATTGCGCCAAGATCTGGATTGTTTCCGCCCCGGTCAGAAAGGTACCCCCCGAGAGATTCCAGAAGGTTTTGCGCAGGCAATGAGGCGCTGGTGACCTTTTCCCGAAGAAGTGCAAAGTGCGCCTTGTTCCATTCGATCATGAGGGTATTGGCAACCGCAAGACCAATGGCGCCCCCCAGATTACGCATCAAGTTGTAAAGTCCGCTGGCATTCTTTACCTCTTCGGGCGGCAGGGTTCCAAGGGCCAGTGCATTGATTGGTAAAAAGCAAAACATGAGCGCAAAGCCCCGCAATGCTTGAGGCCAAAAGAACTCCCAATAGGCGTCCTGCTGGGTGAGATTGCCATTCAGCCAACAACCCAAACCGTAAAGAAAAAGCCCCATCGCCAGCATCAAACGGGAATCCATCCACTTCGCGAGAGGGCCGGCCACAAATGCGGAAACAAACTGAAAAAGGCCTGCCACCATGATGTATTGGCCAATCTGAAGGCTACTTAGTCCCTTCACGTTCGCAAGATAAACCGGCATGAGATAGATGACCGTGTAGAGCCCAATGCCGAGAACAAAGCTAAAAAGGCACCCGACGGCGAAATTAAAATCACGAAAGGCCCAAAGATCGACTATGGGCGACTCAAAGGTGAGTTCCCTGTGCAGCATGGCGACACCCGCCAGCAACGCCACAACCGAAAACATCACGATTTCACGGCTTTCAAACCACTCATTTCGAACGCCCTCCTCCAGGACGAACTGAAGGCTCCCAAGAAAGACAATGATGTAGAGAATCCCGCGAAAGTCGATCCGATCCAATAACGCCCATTCCGGCTCGTCCACCCGAACAAAAAGCCACACAAAAAGCGTGACAAGAAAACCAGGTAGCAAATTGACCAAGAAAAGCGCTTTCCATGACACCGTTTCGGTCAGGAATCCTCCCAAGACAGGCCCGGCCGTAGGAGCGACCGTGACCACCAAGCCAACGACAATCACCATTGTCGGCTGAAGCCTCGGCGGAAAAAGGGTATAGATGACCGCAAACACCGACGGAATCATTCCGCCGCCAAAAAAACCTTGAAGCCCCCTAAAAACGACCATGGACTCAAGATTCCAGGCCAGAGCGCAAAGGAGGCTCATGAGACTGAAACCGGCACAGGAAATAGCGAAAAGGTAGCGCGTCGAAAAAGCGCGTCCAAGCCATCCCGAGAGAGGAATGACGACCACCTCGGCAATCAGGTAGGCGGTCTGCACCCAGGTGATCTCATCTTGGGTTGCGGAGAGGCCCGATTGAATTTGCTCCAGAGAGCTTGCAACGATCTGGATATCGAGGATCGCCATGAAAATCCCGAAGACCATGGCAATAAACCCGACCCACTCCTTGAAGGAAAGCTCCCGCTCTACGGGTTGGTCAGGCGCCTCGGAGGCAAGCATTGCATCGTCCAACTCAATGAACCCTGATCTTCACCGTGGTCGAGAGACCCGGGCGCAAGAATTCGGTCGATGTTCCGGGATCAAAGATGATCTTAACCGGCACCCGGCGCACGATTTTGGTGAAGTTGCCCGTCGCATTCTCAGAAGGGAGAAGGCTAAATTCTGAACCGGAGGCCGGCGCAAAACTCGAGACGGTCCCGCTAAAGCTCTGAGAGGGCAATGCATCCACTTCGATTTCAACAGGCTGCCCGACGCGCATCGACTCGATTTGGGTTTCCTTGAAGTTCGCTTCGACATACACCTCTCGATCGGGAATCAGGTAGGCCAGAACATTTCCAGGCTTGACCATCTGCCCAACCTGGACGCTCCGATTTCCGATGATTCCTGCCATCGGAGCCGTGATCCGGGTATGCGACAAGGCAATCTTTGCAAGCTCCAAATCTGCAATCAATGCGCCCAACCTTGCCTTCGACTGCTCAATACGGGCATCTATCGCATCCACCTGCAATGCTGCCTCGTCCCTTGCTCCCGTGGTCTTGTCTTTTTGGGCCTTGGCCTGACGAAAACTCGCCTGCGCCGCATCCTGGTTCTGTGATGAGATTGCCCCTTCTCCCACCAGATTCCCGAGCCGCTTCAGATCCTTTGCGGTCCGCTCAAGATCAGCTTCCGCAGAGGCGATATCAGCAACCGCCTGAGAGAGTCTCGCCTTTTGCACCATCCGGTCGCGCTCAAGACTTTGAATGCCTGCCCTTTCGACACGAATTTGCGCCTCCCCCTCCTCAACGTGCGCCTGGTAGTCCGCATCATCAATTACCACCAGCAAATCACCGGTCGCTACTTTCTGATTGTCCTCAAACAGGACTTCCTTAACGTAGCCTGACTCTCTGGGACTCACCTGCGTCATATGAGCCTTGAGGTAACTGTTTTCCGTTGATTCGTAAGGCCAAACGGCCAGACGCCACCATAGAATCAGGAGACCTAACAGGATGAGGGCTACAACAACGAAGACGGGCTTTTTGTCGGTGGGCATGGGAGCTTGTTACTAAACGGTTTAGTTTAGTCTATGATAGTTATGAACTGATTCTCCCGCAACCGCTCTCCAAACCGTTGATGTCTGCGATCCCAAGCAAACGCGAAACCATCCTCAAGGCCGCACGCACCATTTTCGTCCGCTCTGGATACCGTGGCGCCAGCATGGATGCCATTGCGGAAGAAGCGCCGGTCTCAAAACCAACGCTATACAGCCACTTTGGTAACAAGCACGATCTTTTCATCGCCGTCATTCAGACCCAGTGCAGCTCACTGGTTGGCAGCATGGATCGGGCAAAAACCCTTGGACTCCCCCCTGAAACCGGGATTAGGGCCATCGCAGAATCCTTTGTCCAGACGATTTTCAACCCCGAGTCCCTCGCGCTTTATCGCCTGATCATCGCAGAGCACCATCATTGCCCGGAATTGGCTCAACTGATGGATCAAACCGTCATACAGCCCAATCTCGACCTGCTCTCAGCTTACCTTCGGGCACTTAACGATTCGGGAGCTTTGACCATTCCGGACCCTGCAGCCTCTGGCCAACTGTTGCTTGGCATGCTGAAGGGCATACCTCATTTTCGCTGCTTGACCGGCGTCAGTGATCGACTTTCGCCCGAAGAGGCCCAGCGTTTGATCGACTTTGCGGTCCATCATTTTCTGAGAGGTCATGCCCTTGCGCACGCCTAAATCTGCCATCTTTGGCATCGTTTGCACGCTTTCGGGCTGCGCCGTGGGCCCCGATTATGTGAAACCCAGCTCTAGCGTCCCTGAGCACTGGCCTTCCGAAAAAGAGGCCGGGGCCCGTCTCAAGCCGATTCAGGAATCTGATCTTGAGACTTGGTGGCGCACGCTGAATGATCCGGTTCTGGATGAGCTAGAACAGAGGGGCAAGGCCGGTAATCTGGACCTCAAGGTCGCCTTGACCCGGATTGACCAAGCGCGTGCTGAAAAATTGGCCAACCGTGCCTCGCTTTTTCCCCAGGTTGGAGCGACAGCGGCCGGTACCTATTTGGATAACGTATTTCCGCGCCAAACCAACTCGGGGACGCAGAACCAATGGGGCTTCCTCTTAACAGGCCTCGATGCCTTCTGGGAAATTGACCTCTTTGGTCGACTGCGACGGAAACTTGAGGCATCCAGCGCCTTAAATGAGGGTGCCGCAGAAAACTACCGGGAGGCCTGGGTTCTGCTGTCTTCGGAAATTGCCAAGGAGTACGTCACCTACAGGAATCTGCAATCCCTCCTTCGCATCACTCGGAGCAACATCAAGGCTCAGTCCCACACGCTTAATTTGACGGAGCGGCTCTTTGTCGAGGGGGTGGGCACGCGATTCGACACCACCCGCGAGAAATCCCTCCTCAAAGCCACCGAAGCCGAAATCCCCAGACTGGAGGGACTCCTGAGCGAGTCTCAGCATAAGATCGAACTGCTTCTAGCAACGCAGCCTGGAAGCTTACGTGGGCTGCTTGAAAAGGAAGGCACCGTCCCGGTTCCTACAGACCGCAGAATTTTGGTCAAACCCGCCGATACCCTCCGACTTCGCCCCGACATTCGTGAAGCCGAACGCAACCTTGCTGCGGCCACTGCCACTCAAGGGGCCGCATTTGCAGAACTTTTCCCGAAGATCTCCGTCGCCGCCTTCATGGGGGTCCAAAACTCTGATCTTGAAAATCTGTTCCGATCGACCGCCTTTTCCTGGGCTAGCGGAAGCGCGATCATGCAGCCCATTTTCAATTTTGGCCGAATCCGGGCAGGAATTGACCTTGCAGACTCCCGCCAGAAGGAAGCCTATTTTCAGTATGAGAAAACCATCCTTGAGGCTTTAAAGGAAACTGAAACCGGCCTTCGGCTCCTGCTGAAAGAAGAGGAGAGAAGGCAAAATCTTGAAGTGTCGGTAGAAAATCTCAGGGAGTCGCGCCGACTTGCCGAGCTGCGTTATCGCGAGGGGATTTCCAACTTTCTCGATGTCCTGGACAGTGAACGGGCGATCTACACCGAAGAAATCAGGCTCGCCCAGTGCCGAGCTCAAACTACGATTTACCTGATTTCGGTCTTCAAGGCGCTGGGCGGAGCCGGCAACTTCCCGGTCGATCAACCGGACGAACCTATCCGACCTTGGGGCTAAGGGAGATTCAGCCCCAAACCGCGACAACAGGGGTGTGATCCGACGGGCGCTCGAGTTTTCGAGGCTCTCGATCGATCAAACAGCCGGTTAATTCCGGCCGAAGCGCCTCACTGAAGAGAATATGGTCGATGCGAAGCCCCAGGTTGCGAGGAAATCCATTCATACGGTAGTCCCACCAACTGAAGCTTTTCTCAGGCTGTTCGAATTGCCGAAAGGCGTCATGAAAGCCAAGATCCAGCAACCGCTTAAAGGCCTCTCTCTCTGGAGCACTGCAAAGAATCTTGCCTTGCCACTGGGAAGGGTCATGAACATCGATATCTTCAGGGGCAATATTGAAATCACCGAGGACAATGGTTCGAGGATACCGCTCGCGCTCCCTCTCAAGCCAACCGATCAAGGCCTCCAACCACGCGAGTTTATAGCGATACTTATCTGAATCGACCTCGCTCCCATTGGGAATGTAGAGGTTGACCACGCGAACATCACCCAAGGTGACGGCCATTACCCGCCGCTGAGGATCATCAAAACCCGGAATCTCCATTACGGGATCCAGAGGCTCTTGCCTCGAAATCACCGCAACCCCGTTATAGGTTTTCTGACCACTGAAAACCGATCGATACCCCAATGAAGCGAAAACCTCCGCAGGAAACTTATGGTCTTCCATCTTGGTTTCCTGAACTGCAAGGACATCCGGTGTTTCACGCTCAAGCCACTCTGTCACATGAGGGAGTCGAACATTGAGCGAATTAACATTCCATGTTGCGATTTTCACGGACTGCACCGAGGCCGCCTGGCGGAAAAGGAGGTAAAAAACGTCATGAGGAGGATCGCTCCATCAACTCCGTGACCTTTTTTTCCAAGGTTCGAAGCCGCGTCCACACCTCGTGTAATTTCGGCATCACCGCCATATTTTTGAGGTACTGCTGAAGCGGCTGCGCCGGGCCACCGGCATACATGCCTGGCTCTTTGATGCTGTTGTTGAGGCCGCATCGATGCAGAAGAACCGTATTGTCCGGAACGGTGACGTGATCCAAAGTTCCGGTCTGGCCCGAAGCAATGACGCGCTTTCCAAACTTTGTCGAGCCTGAAAGGCCCGTATGGGCGCACAAAATACTGTGATCCCCAATCTCAACGTTGTGCCCAAGATGGCACATGGCATCAATCACGGCACCCGTCCCGACGACCGTTGCCCCATAAGTCCCCCGATCGATGTTGGTGTTCGCACCAATCACCGCACCATCACTGATAATGACGGTTCCTGTGTGAGGTATTCGGTAATTCTTGCGCTCGGCATCTTGAGCAAAACCAAAGCCCTCCGAGCCAATCACACAGCCCGCCTTGAGAATGACTCCGGCACCGACCTCGCATCCGTAACCGACCACGCAGCCTGGGTGCAACACCGTCTCGCTTCCGATGACCGCATCATGCTCGACCACCACATTGGCCATGAAGACGACCCTGGCTCCGACTTTCACCCCACGCCCCAGAACAACTCCAGGCCCGACCAAGACATCATCGGAAATCCTCACGCTGTCATGGATGACCGCGCTGGGATGAATCCTGGGCCATTCAGTCTCGCGAACATCTCGATCCGCATAGGTCTGTTTCAGGATGGCCATGGCCAACCGCACGTTCGGTGAAATCAGAATGGCCAGTCCTGAAACATCCACCAACTGCTCGGCGATTTCCCCAGTGGTTACGACACCTGCCGGCTGCTGCGCCCGAACCTGCGCCAAATATTTAGGATGGTCGATAAAGACAAGGTCCCCCGGCCGGCATTCCTCAATCGGCGATAGCCTCAGAAAAAGCTGATCAGTTCCCTTCAGGCTCGAAATGAGCCCACGATCAAGAAAACGCTCGAGAATCTGTGAGGCATGAACATTCATCTTTAGGTCTCGCTGGCTAGATACCTCATGATAGCCGATGGATCCAATTGCCGGCGGCTCCAAAGCCAAAAATTGGAGGCGAGTTGAGCGCTGCGTTAAACTCACCATCGTCTGCTCACCTGCGAGACCCTAAACTTTGTCTGCTGATCCTTTATCGGTCGAAAAAACCCAAGCCGACGATCCCGTCAGCGCGATGTCCCAACGCTACAAGCCTTTTACTGAGGCATTGGTAGAGCGCGGCAAAATGCGCGAATCTGAAGTTGTCCGTGCGGGGCGACTTGCGCTCCAGACGGATGAGACACGGTTTCCTGCACTGCTGCTCAAACTGGGAATCCTCTCCGAGCGGGATACCGCAGAAATTCTCTCCAGCGTCAGTGGAAAACCCCTCATCAACCCGGAAGATTTCCCCGAGGCCTCACCCCTCCCAGAGCATGTCTCAGGCCGTTTCCTAAAAGAAAACCACGTGGTCGGAATTTCGGGGGACGAGAAGGCGGTGGTCGTGGCCCTTACGGATCCCTTTGACGAGGAAGTCATTGAGGCCCTTCATTTGGCCTGCGGCCGCCCTATCGAAGTGCGCATCGGGATTGGTTCTGAGATCGACCGAGCGCTGGAAACCCAGATGGGTCCCGGCAAAAGCCTGATGGGTGAAATCGTCGACACCTTTGGAAGCGACGAAGATGTCAATGAAGCCGATGTTGAGCATTTGAAGGATCTGGCTTCGGAAGCTCCGGTAATCCGCATGGTGAACCTCATCATGCAGCGCGCCGTCGAAATGAGAGCCTCCGATATCCATGTCGAACCATTCGAGCAGGTCCTTAAAGTGCGCTTCCGAGTCGATGGCGTCCTGCGTGAAGTGGAATCCCCTCCGGTAAGATCCACGGCTGCCGTGATCTCGCGCATCAAAATCATGGCCAAACTGAACATTGCAGAACGTCGACTGCCTCAGGACGGTCGGATCAAACTGCAGGTTCAGGGCAAAGAACTTGACCTTCGTGTTTCAACCGTTCCCACCATGCACGGTGAAAGCGTCGTCATTCGACTACTTCACAAGGAGAGCATCAAATTTGATTTTGGTAGCCTCGGCTTTGAGGGCGAGGCGCTCAATCGATTTCTTGGCGTTCTCGAACAACCCCACGGCATTATCCTCATCACGGGCCCAACCGGTAGCGGTAAGAGCACCTCGCTCTACACTGCACTCCACAAGATCAATACCCCAGATCGCAAGATCATCACCGTCGAGGACCCTGTCGAGTATCAGCTTGAGGGTGTCAATCAGATACAGACCAAGCCTCAGATAGGACTCACCTTTGCAGCTGCATTGCGATCCATCGTTCGACAAGACCCAGATGTGATCATGATCGGCGAAATGCGTGACATCGAGACTGCCCGCATCGCGGTTCAGTCTGCGCTGACCGGTCACTTGGTTCTCTCCACCCTGCACACGAATGATGCCGCCGGCGGTGTTACCCGTCTTCTCGACATGGGGCTTGAAGATTACCTGATAGCTTCGACCGTCAACGGAATTCTTGGACAACGATTGGTTCGTCGTTTGTGCCCACATTGCCGCGAATCATTCGAGCCGATGCCGGAAGTTGCTGCGGAGCTTAAACTCTGGAATTTCAGTGACGCGAGAGAAGTTCTGCTTTACCGCCCCAAAGGGTGTGAAGCCTGTGACGGCACGGGTTACCGGGGACGATTGGCGATATCAGAACTACTGGTCATGACCGATGACATTCGCCGCTTGGTCATGACCAATGCACCCGCTCGCAAAATCGAGGACCAAGCTCTTTTGGAGGGCATGGAAACCATGTACGACGACGGCATTCGCAAGGCGGTGCGGGGCCTGACCACCGTTGAAGAAGTCATCCGCGTGACTTCAGACACCTAGGCACACCATGGCCGTTTATTTCGTTAAGGCCGTCAATCGAGATGGTGAAACCATTGAGGAGGAGCGCGAGTCAGCCAGCGAGGCTGCGCTGATTCTCGCGCTCCAGAACGAAGGCCTTCTGCCGATCAGAATCGCCATCGCTGGATCCAGTCCGCTGGACTTCCTGCGAATGCGTCGCCGTCGCCTCAAGATTTCGCACAAACAGGTCTCCCTGTTCACCCGAGAATTGCTGACCCTGCTTGAGGCCGGGCTCCCGTTGGACCGGGCGTTGTCCGTCCTTTTGGAGCTCAGCGCCACGGAGCCCGATTTCAACCAGATGATCAGCAAGATCCTCGAGCGCATCAAAGGTGGCGCCCAACTCTCGGATGCCCTTGAAGCCCAAGGACCTGTTTTCTCTCGCTTTTACCTCAACCTCATCCGTGCAGGTGAAGCCGGCGGAGCGCTGGAGGTTGTTCTCGATCGACTCACCAAATACCTGGAGAGCTCCAAAGAACTCAAGGATACGGTGACAACGGCGATGATCTATCCCCTCATCTTGGTGATTATGGCCATTAGCTCCTTGCTGCTACTCCTGACCTTTGTTGTTCCTCAGTTCACTGAAATGTTTGACAGTGCCGGCAAGGAGCTGCCGGTACCGACACAGATTGTGGTCGGCACCGCCGATGCCATCCGCGACTTCTGGTGGGTCGCCATCCCCGTCGGGCTCATTGCCAGTAGCTGGGTCAAGTATCAGCGGTCCGACCCCGTCCGCCGATTGGTTTGGGATGGGTGGATGCTCAAATTACCCCTTTTTGGCGACCTGATTCTCAAATTCCAGGTTGCGAGTTTTAGCCGAACCTTGGCAACACTGATGTCAAATGGTGTTCCGCTATTGGCCGCGCTTTCGATCGTGAAGGACACGCTGGACAACCGGTTGGTCGGACAAAAGCTTGAGCTGGCCGTCACCAGCCTCAAGGAAGGGGGCGGATTGACCGCGCCGTTGATGGAGGCACAGATTTTCCCCTCGCTGGCCATGCAAATGATCAAGCTGGGTGAAGAATCAGCCCAGTTACCGGAAATGCTGGACCGAGTTGCAACGACCTATGACAAAGAAATCAAAATCTCGATCCAGAGGCTTCTCGCCCTTCTCGAGCCGATTCTCATCGTTGGCCTTGGCATCATGATCGGAGGCATAATTATCTCTATCTTGATGGCCATCCTGAGTGTCAATGATCTCGCCTTCTAATGGACCATTTCCCAATCAATCACCTCTTGCCCAAGCGCCTTCACGCCTTCTGGACGAGAGCCTATTGACCCTTGATGCAGACCACACCATGAAAAAAGAGAATATTCATCATGTTCGCGCCGCGCTGAGAGCCTCGGCAGGTTTTACCCTCATCGAACTGCTCGTTGTCTTGGCGATCATCGGCCTTCTGGCCGGGCTCGTTGGCCCACAGGTCATCAAGCACCTTGGTGAATCCAAGACGAAGACTGCAAAACTCCAGATTGAGGAGCTTTCCTCTGCGCTCGACATGTATCGTCTCGACGTAGGCCGTTACCCTTCAAGCGAAGAAGGCCTTGGCGCACTGATTGAACAGCCCGCCAGCGCCGCCTACTGGAATGGTCCTTATCTGCGAAAAAAGAAGATGCCTTCAGATCCGTGGAACAATGCTTACCATTACGTCACTCCAGGTGAGCACGGTAAATTCGACATCTTCACATTGGGCGCGGACAACACCGAAGGTGGCGAAGGGGAAGACCAGGACGTCAACAGCTGGGATTAATTGCAGTCGATAGCGGCTCAAACAATCCCAAAAACCAAGACTTGAGACTGAGGGTTGCCTTAAAACCAACCCTCAGCCCTCAGCCCTCAGCAAGCAGTCATCAAAATCAAGGATCAGATTGAGACCACATCCGGTTGATAGTTGCCTTCAAAACGAGGGCTTCACGCTGATCGAGATGATGATCGTCATTGCGATCAGCGCCATCGTCCTTGCAACGCTGGTCCCAAACTTTACGCCAGCCATTGAGCGAGCCAAGCTCCATGCCGCCTCAAGAGACGTTGTCTCAGCCCTGAGGCATTGCCGTGGGTATGCCATGATCAAGGGTGAGGACGCCCTCTTTGAGGTCAACACGATCGCCCACACCTATCGCATCAGTGGTAGGAAAAAGCTCTATCACATCCCGGAGAGTATCGATCTGGGCCTCTTTACCACCTCGACGGAGACCTTGGATGAGGGAACGGGGCGTATTCGCTTCTTTCCTGATGGATCAGCGACTGGGGGCCGCGTAACCCTGATTGGCCAGAACCAGACCTTGGTCGTCGACATCAATTGGCTGACGGGGGAAATCAAGCTGGGCGACAAGGATGCGGTGGATCAATAAAAACAGGAAAGACCAAGGGTTTTCTCTCCTTGAGATTCTGGTCGCATTTGCGATCCTGTCCCTGTCGCTCGGCGTCCTGCTCCGCATTTTTGCCGGCGGTGGACACCTCTCAAAGACAGCTGATGATTACTACCGGGCCGTGATCACGGCAGAGGCCCTTTTGACGGGGCTGGGTGTAGAAACGCCCCTTCAACCTGGCGTAACCCAGGGCACTACCGAAACGGGGTTTCGGTGGACTGCCACCGTCACGCCTTACCCGATCAATCCGAAACTCTTGGGCGCACAAACCGGCGCCCCCATGATGAACAACTCGATGGGATTCCTGCCCTTTTGGGTCGAAATCGCCGTTGAGTGGGGGCCGGAGGAAGACCCTCGAGCCTTTACGCTGGAATCGCTGCGTCTTGTCATGGATCGCAGCCAGGGGGGCTTTTAATGAAACCATCCCCAAAGCACAAAGGCCACGGCGGCTTCACGCTGATTGAAATTCTGATCGGTACCGCCATCCTAGGCATCATGATGCTGATTCTGACCGGCAGCCTTCGAATCGGCGCCCAAAGCTGGGAGGCGGGGGAAGCGCGAATCGAGAGGGCTAACCGCCAATTTGTAATCCAGAACTTCCTCAAACGCCACATCGCCACTCTCCTCCCCCTCTCAGCCGTCAATGCCAAGGGTGAGATGGAACCTGCGCTCAATGGCATCAACAATGCCTTTTCCTACATCGCAGCCCTTCCTGACCAATTGGAAGGAGGTGGACTCTACCGCTTCATCGTCTACCTGACAGGCGACGAGGGAAACCAGGCCGTTCGAGTCTCGATTACCCCCTTCCAGTCGAATCCGAAAAGTGAGCGCCCTCCCCCTCAACCGATCGACGATGTCGTGCTGCTCGATCAGGCCTCTCATTTCCAAGTCAGCTATTTTGGCATCACCCAGGAGCAAAACACCCAGACCACGGGGGGCCCTCCTCAGCCCCGCTGGACCAATACATGGCACGACTATCAGCTTCCACTCATGATCCGCATCGATATGGGCCGGATAGGTGAACCGTCCTGGCCGACACTCCTGATCGCGCCCAAGACCCAAGTATTGAGGTAACTCGTCATGCAACTCAAGTTTGCCAAAGAACGAGGCATGGCCTTGGTCATGGTTCTTTGGGTCGTCAGTCTCATGACGATCATGGCAGGAAGCTTTGCGCTTTCAACACAAAGGGAATCTGCCGTTCTGCGCCATGCTCACGAGAGGGCACGAGCTATGGCGCTGGCCGAAGGTGCCATCTATTACGCCATGCTCATGCTCAACATCCCGGATCCCAAGATGCGTTGGCAAGGGGATGGCCGACCTTATTTCTGGGATGCCAAAGGCACTCCGGTCAGAGTCCGCATCCAAGATGAAGGTGGAAAAATCGATCTAAATGTTGCGCAGGAGCCCACCCTCAAAACCGCCTTTAAGCTGATGGGGCTGGCTCCGGAACAAATTAGCTTTCTGACGGATGTCATTTTGGACTGGCGTGATGCCGACGAGATCAAACGCCCGAGCGGGGCCGAGGCACCCGAATATGAGGCGCGCCGGATGAACGCTCTGCCACAAAACCGTCAGTTTCTGGTGATGGATGAGGTTCAGGGGGTTATAGGCATCAACCCGGAACTGTTCAGAAGAATGCAATCCTGGTTTACGCTATACTCGGGGATCGATGGATTGGATCCGTCGAAGGCTCCTCGGGAGATGCTTTTTGCCCTGACTGGCGGTGACGCGGCGGCGGTTGAAGCCGTTATGCAGCAAAGGCTTCAAAACCTCCCCGTCAACCTACCGCCCATTCAAGGGATCAACTTTACCCAAGCAGCAGGCGTCTCCTACAGCATCATGGCGGAAGTTGTGATTGATGGTGACCAGCATTTCGGAATCATCGCCAATGTTCGTCGCGGGGCAATGGCGGGAAATTTGCCTTTCACCATACTTCGGTGGCGACCTTATCATCAGCGCTCGACATCCCGTGAAGAGATCTAGCTTCGGGAATCCTGATTGCCTACCCTTTCACCATGATAGATTTTGACGCCCCCCTCGAAGCACAGATCCAGAAATTTTGGCGCTGGTGGCTTTCCGAGATCACCCAGATCATCCCCGATCGGGCTTTAAAGCTGCTGACGCGTCGACAAGAGCTTCTGGTTCTCAGTTTGGATCAGGACCACTGGGTAGTGCGCCGAATGCAGGGGGCTCAGGAAACTGAAATCAAGCGAACGGCATTGGGGGATCTGGGCCCAGGCCACTTTGCTGAATTTATTGCCGATTATCCCGAACTCGCCGAGACCAAAATCGCACTGCGGCTGAGCAAAGGGCAAGGATTGCGTCGTCAGTTCAAGCTTCCAATGGCCGCTGAGGAAAATCTGGCTCAGGTGATCAGCCTTGAGATGGACCGGCTCACTCCCTTCACTCAGGACCAAGTCTCCTTTGCGACCCGCATCCTAAGTCGGACAAAGGCCACTCGACAAATCCTGGTCGAGCTGATCATCGCTCCGCGTGATTTTCTCGAGAGTTCACTTGAGACTCTGTCTCGCGCTGGATGGCTCCCGGTGAATGTTCACCTGGAAGGCGAAACCAAAATCAACGACTACAACCTGATTCCGGAGCGCTTTAAACCTCAAGGAGACAAGTTGGTCGAGATGCTCAATATCGGCCTGAGTAGCGCCATTCTCGCCATTCTGATTCTCATTCTGGTGTTGCCCGTCTGGATGGCCCGCACCGAAGTCATGAAGGTTCAAGCCGAGCTCAAGAAAACCACCAAGGCGGCTAAAGAAGTCGAGGACATGCGCGCTCAAGCTGAAAAGCTGCTTCACCAGGCTCAGTTCCTTCAAGAAAAGAAGCGATCGGAACCCATTCTGGTGGATGCCATGGATGAGCTCACCCGCGTCATCCCAGACGACACCTGGCTCAATGGACTTCAATACGCCAACCATCGAATCATCATTCAGGGTCAATCCCCCTCAGCATCCGTTCTCCTAAAGCAGATCGAGGGTTCACGGCACTTCAAGGATGTGAGCTTCGTTTCGCCCGTCACCAAGGATGCCGGCAATAATCTGGAACGTTTCCAGATCGCCTTCGACGTCATAAACGGGAGGTTTTCTGAAGAAGCTCATTGAAAAGCTTCAACAACCCGTTGAAGTCAACACTAGCCGACTCGGTGCCATCGCCCTCCTTTTAGGCGCGTTGATCGTTTTGTTCATGCTGCTGATTTATCCGCTGATCAGCCTCGAGTCGGACTATCGGGAAACCCTGGATCGACAGCGTTTTAAACTGCGTCAAGTGAAACAGATTTTGTCCCTAAGAGAGCCTCTGAACCAGCGCCTCGAGAGTATCAAGGCACTGAGCAGCTCCAATGAGACCCTTCTTCCCACCAGCACAGCAGCCTTGGCCAGCGCTGACCTTCAAACTCGCATCAAACAGGTGGTGGGTGAAGCCGGTGGGGAACTCTCCAGCACACAGGTCATTCCCGAAAAGAACGAGGAAAACGTCGTTCGGGTCGGGGTCAAGGTCAGAATTAACGGCAGCACCCCGATCCTCCGCAATGTCTTACATGCCTTCGAGTCGGGTAAGCCCGCCCTTTTTATCGATAACCTCAATATCCGGCCCATCCGCGTCCCCGGTAACCCCCGGGAAAAGGGCATAGGACCTGAAGACAAGCTCAGCATCGACTTTGATGTGATTGGCTACATGCAGGCACCTTAACCATGAAATTCGAGCTCGATCCGCGCCTCAAGCCCTTCACTGTGCCAATCAGTCTTGGTGTGGGTCTTTTGCTACTGGTGATCGTGATCCTTTTGGAGTGGTTTGCCTTTCGCCACAGCCTCGCTCAGGACAACAAAACATCCCGCGCACCAAATCCACAAACCCTCGGCGGCGAAGTTTCGCTCGATGGGCTTGGGCTCCCCGCCGTCCACGAGTTTTCCGAAACCGTGGAACGCCCTCTCTTCATGGAAACCCGTCGTCCCAGCCCTCCTGCACCGCCGGGTCCCCCTCCACGATCTGAACCCCCGGCTCCTGTGACCTTTCAACTTATGGGTGTCATTGAATCGCCCAAAGGTCGGCTGGCTCTCATCGCCGAGGCGAAGGGAAAGTACCGAAGGCTCCACCTGAAGGACGCCATCGACGGTTGGGAAGTCACAGAAATTCGAGATGATCGCCTGTTCCTGGAGCAAGGCGGCCTGAAACAGGACATTGGTCTGACCAAGAAGCGCGCCAAGACCGCGGGCGACAAATCGCCCCCACCCCAACAAGAGGCCGCTCAAGAGAACCAAGCTGCGCAACGAAATCATCCTCATCAACAACCCCCACAGGGTCAGCAGAATGGGGTTCCCGTCGCGCAGCAAGCCTACCAACAGCAACCCCGTCCATCATCAGGAGAGCAAGCCCAATCGCCTGAAGATGCGCGTCAGTCACCTGAAGATGTGACTGAAGAGAACTAATCAACCCCTTGGAATTGGGCGCAAATACCGAAAAGTGCCATCGCCTCAGAACGATGCGCTAAGATTTAGGACTTAGCTTCCAGATGATTTCCATGCCGAACATCAATCCTCGTCTCGTATTCCTCTCACTCTCAATGACTCTCCTCCTCGGAGGATGTGAGGCGTTGGCGCCTGAGGCCGTCAAGCGGACCCCGATTCCCTCCAATCTCAAGATTGAACCGATCAACCGTGAAGCGCTCAGCAATCGCCCCATTCAAAGCGAGCCACTGAAAGCCAAGGAACACAAGCAACCAGAATACTTCCCCGCCAAGAACAGCCTTCTTGGCAATGGAAACAACAAATTGGGCAAAGCCTCTCCCGAGGTGGTGGCGGTCAGAAAAGAGGGGAAATACACCCTCAATTTCGACGATGCGGATCTGAATGAAGTCGCCAAGACCATCTTGGATGAAACCCTCAAGATCAACTACATCATCAGCCCCAAGGTTTCGGGCAGGGTAACGTTGCAGACCACGCGGGCATTAGCCGAAGAGGAGCTCATCCCCACCCTTGAGACGCTCCTGCGCCTCAACGGCGCCGTGCTCATCAAAGATGGCGACATGTACCGCATCGAGCCTGAGGCCGGGGGCATTGTCGGCGCGCCTGGAGCCAAAGTAGGAACGCCGGGACAGCGCATCCCTCCGGGCTTTCAGCTACGAATCGTTCCCTTGCGGTACGTCGGCGCGCAAGAAATGCAGAAAATTCTGGAGCCTTTGATGCCGCCCAAATCGATCATTCGGGTCGATACGACGCGCAACATGCTCTGGCTTGCCGGATCTTCTGAAGAATTAACCACCGTCCTGGATACCGTCCAACTGTTTGACGTCGACTTCATGAGCGGCATGTCGGTCGGCATCTATCCCCTAACCAACGTCGAACCGGCGCTCATCGCAACAGAAATTCAGAAAATCATTGGTGATACCAACAAGGGCCCTCTCGCAGGACTCGTCAAGATTTTGCCAATTGATCGATTGAACTCGATTCTCGCCATCACGCCGCAGCCCCGCTACCTTGAGGAAATAGCTAGCTGGGTGGGCCGACTGGATCGCTATAGCCCTAACCGTATGGGCAGCATCCACGTCTATCGACTTCAGAATGTTGACGCAATTGAACTTGCGAAAACCCTGGCCAACATCTTCGGCGGCCGCTCCGGATCGGGCAGCAATGCCTCCCTTCGGCCAGGCTTTCAGAACAGCAACATTGGCGCCAGCAGCTCGAGCACCCCAGGCACCGGCGGCAGTGGCTTTACCAACTCAGCGGGCGATCTTGGCAGTAGCACATCGGGCGACCTCGGCACCGGATCCTCAAGCGGCGGTATGGGATCTAGCATGGGCCCAAACTATGGGGCAGAGTCAGCTACAGGGTCCGGCTCTAGCGGATTTGGCGGTGGCTCGACCTCTGGGGGCTATGACAGCTCTGGTAGCTCGGGCGGATTTGGCTCTTCTGGCGGCGGCTCCAGCTCGTCGGGTGGTGGTTTTGGCTCATCCGGAGGGGGTTTTGGCTCATCCGGAGGGGGCTTCGGTTCATCGGGCGGCGGCCTCGGGCGCGGCACCCAACAGAATAGATCCAGTCAGGCTGCGAATATCGGGAACATTCGCATCGTTGCTGACCCAGCAAATAACGCGCTGATCATCACCGCAAAGTATCAGGAATACCAGGAAATCGAGACCGTTATCAAGGAACTTGACGTCCTACCCTTGCAGGTTCTGATCGATGCCACCATTGCTGAAGTCAAACTCACCGACGACCTTAAATACGGCATCAAGTGGTATTTCAACAAGGGCAACTACGCCGGAGGCCTTGGGGTACAAACGCTGCTAGGAAGCAGTTCAGATTCTGTGATCGGCGCAGCGAGCGACTATGCCTTCAATTACTACTTGAACTTTGGCAAGGACCTCAAGGTCTTGCTTCAGGCCGAGGCAGACAAAGGCAAGGTCAACATCGTATCTTCGCCTTCCGTCATGGTGCAGAATAATCAGGAAGCTTCCATGCGCGTGGGTGACCAGATCCCGATCTTGACCGGTCAGTATGGCAATTTCACGGGGGGAAGCACCACAGTAACGGGCAACCCTGTTTACTCGTCTTATAACTCGGTTCAGTATCGTGATACCGGGGTTCTTCTGAATGTTCGCCCCCGCGTGAATTCGGGTGGGTTGGTCTCAATGGACATCATCCAGACAGTGAGCAATGTCAATCAGGCGGCCCAAATCTCAGGCATTTCCTCGCCGACCATCGCACAGCGTCAGATCAAGAGTAATGTCTCTGTTCAGAACGGGGAGACACTGGTGCTCGGAGGTCTCATTCAGGAAAACACCGCTAACGCCAAAGTGGGCATCCCCCTCCTCTATGAACTTCCGGTTATCGGCGACCTCTTCGGCAAAACAAACATGTCATCCGTCAGAACCGAGTTGGTGGTCCTCTTGACGCCAAGAATCATTGACACGCTGCCCAAGGGGCGTGAAGTTTCAAATGAGTTCCGACGCAAGCTCACGGGTCTCTATGATCCAGGCCCTTCGACCATTGACCTGAGTGGCAAGAACTACAGCCCCTAACCGGAGACTCTCCATGCGAAGCTATTTCCTTTGGGCTCTTGCCGCAATGTGCGCCATGAGCTTTGAATGCCATGCCGCTCCGACAGAGCCATCAACGCCTCCCCCTCCTCCGGGTTTAATGATGAACGATGAGGGGCTTCGTGAGCGACAAGACCATCTCCTTAAGATGCATGAACTCTCAAACCGGATCCTCTCTGCAAAAGATCCGAAAGAAAAGGAACGACTCAAGGATGAGCAACTTCAACTGATGAAGTCTTACGAACTCAAGCATCACGAGATGATGCAACGCCACATGAAAGACATGATGAATAAGAAGCCAAAGCCCTAAACGGCGGTTTGGCTTTCAATCTCCTTGGCCATGATGAAATCGTCATAAACCACACCCCCGCCTAAATCAGTGAGTTCCTCCCGAACAACTCGGAATCCGGCTCTGAGGTAGGCTTGGATCGCACGGGTATTCCGCCGGAACACATAAAGATCAATGCATTGCGCCCCCGCATCAAGGGCAGCATTCGTTACCGACTCCAGTACCCAGCCCCCAAGCCCCCTACCCCAGTAATCGGGGTGGAGATAAATCTTGGAGAGCCGCATCCGTCGACAGGCCGATTCCAGTCGATAGGCCATGAAACCGGCCCGATTACCGTCCAACATGACCCAGAACGTTTTCTCCCCGCGAGCATAGGCGGCCGCAAGCGCCGGCCTTGAGTAGCTTCTCGCCCACAGCAATTCCGAGACATCCGAGGAGAAAAGGTGGGGCTCATAAGCTGCCCGCCAGAGCAGCCGGGAATACTCTGCCAACGCTGGAAAATCCGAGGTCATGACTTCGACGAGTCCTGCCCCCACATCCAGTTCAAACGACTCTGTCTCAGGCCGGATTTTCACTGTCGATATAAAAGCAGTCCAGACCAAACCGCTCACTCAATAGCGTCATTAGGGACTGAACGCCAAAGACCTCGGTGGCGTGATGCCCTCCTGCGTACATATGAATCCCCGCCTCCTGACTCTCGTGCCAATCATGCTCACTCATTTCACCGGTCAGGTACCCATCAAGACCCGCAGAATGGGCAAGGGACCAGTCGCGATTGGCTCCGCCCGTAATGATCCCTAAAGTCCTTACTTGAGCCGTCTCATCAGGACTGGAAAAAAGAACCGAATGATCAAGAACTTGGGCGATTTTTTCCTTCAAGGAAGAGGCCGAGGGAGCGTCTTCAAAAACGCCCTGAACACCCGTCGGCTTTCCTTTGTAATCACCAAAAGGCGATACCTGCGTCAATCCCAGCGCTCGAGCAAGACCCGCCGCATTTCCCAAAATTGGGTGCGCATCAAGCGGCAAGTGGTAAGCAAAAAGGTTGATGCCATTGTCAATCAATGGAAATACACGACGTGCGTAGGCCCCTACCAAAGGCCGTGGCCCTGAAAAATTCCACAGTAATCCGTGATGAACAATCAGGGCGTCAGCCTGCGCATCAGCGGCCCGAAGAATCGAGTCTCTGGTCGCAGAGACGGCAAATCCCACGCGCCGAATAGACTCCCGACCCTCGACCTGCAGACCGTTAGGGCCATAATCCAGGTAGCTCGCAACCCCCAGCGTCTCGGCAAGAAACGCTTCCAGAGCTGATCTTGTGATGGTTCCGAATTCAGCACTCACCTCGATCATCTCCTTTCCTAAGGTCCATTGAAACGCCGTAGCGCGCAGGAAACCATTGCCCACGCCCCAAGGGATACGCGGCCTTGAGGGCACCATAGGTCAGGGACTGGGCGGCATAGGCCGCCTCCGCATCTCCTTGGCCACAGGCGATAGCCGCAGCAAGGGCAGCAGCCAACGTGCAACCCGAACCATGATATTCGTGAGGAAGTCGCAGCCAACCCCACTCGGTCACGCCTTGGGGTCCATACCACCGATTAATCACCGAAGCGCCCTCATCGTGGGTGCCAGTCACCATGACATGACGCACCCCCCATGTCATCAAACGCTCTGCACACTCCTCAAGTAAAGTTCGCCCAGCCAAGCGTCGCGCTTCGGGGACATTCGGGGTGACCCAAGTCACCTTGGGCAAAATTTCGTGTCGGATGACCGAGAGAAGCCGATCTCCGGCAAGGTCAGCCCCCCCGCCCGCCGCCAAGACTGGATCCAACACCACGGGGACTGGACCGGCCGCATCAATGAGCTCCGCCACCTTGAGTGCGATACTTTGCGACCCCAAGAGACCGATCTTGATCACTGACACATTCAGATCTCGAAGCAGCAGGAGTCCCTGAGCCATCAAGGCCTCAGGATCTTGGGGATAAAGCCCGATCACATTTTCACTGTCCTGCGCCGTCAAGGCGGTGATCAAGGTCGCCGGATGGGCTCCGATTGCCCTGACGGCCTCAATATCAGCCTGAATTCCGGCCCCTCCCGTGGGATCATGCCCCGAAAGGCACAGAACGACCGGAGGCGATGAGTGTAAGGCTAGGGTACTGGCTTGCATGAGCGAAGTGTCCCATAGGCGAAGCCACCCCCACAATCAATAGGCGGGCAAATCAGCCGATCTTTCGAACCCTGGGGGCTGATCTTGTATAATCAGGGGTCGGGCCCCGTCTTCTCATCCGCCAGGGGATGCGCTTTCAGGGTCGGCCCAGAAATACAACCAGCGATCCCAGCCAGCTAGCGCCAGAGTCAAGGATGGAAGAATTCCAACGCATCAAAAGACTGCCCCCGTACGTCTTCAACATCGTCAATGAACTCAAAGCCAAGCAAAGGGCTGATGGTGTCGACATCATTGATTTCGGTATGGGCAACCCCGATCGGGCGACTCCCCAGCACATTGTGGACAAGCTGATTGAGGTTTCTCAAAAAGGCACATCCCATCGTTACTCGGTCTCCAAGGGCATCATTCGTCTCAGAAAAGCCATATGCGGCTGGTATCTCAGGCGTTTCGGTGTCGAACTCGATCCCGACACTCAGGCCATCGTCACGATTGGGTCCAAGGAAGGTCTGGCTCATTTAGCGATGGCGACCATGGGGCCTGGCGATGCCGCTCTGGTTCCGAACCCTGCCTA
This sequence comes from Pseudomonadota bacterium, assembly GCA_039795615.1. Taxonomy (GTDB): domain Bacteria; phylum Pseudomonadota; class Gammaproteobacteria; order Methylococcales; family Methylococcaceae; genus UBA6136. Next base: position 22,476 of record JBDKLO010000052.1, on the reverse strand, counting down.
CCCGATCCACCCTTATGGATTTGTTTTGGCGGGCGCTGATGTCAGGCACGTTCCACTGGTACCCGGCGTCGACTTCTTTGAAGAACTCGAAAAAGCCATCAAGACCTCGTGGCCAAAGCCGAAAATGCTGGTTCTCAATTTTCCAGGGAACCCGACCACCCAGTGTGTCGATCTCGAGTTTTTTGAGAAGGTTGTGGCTCTGGCCCGGGAATACAAAATCTGGGTCGTCCATGACATCGCTTATGCCGATATCGTTTTCGATGGCTATGTCGCCCCTTCGATCCTCCAGGTCCCGGGCGCTACAGACGTCGCCGTGGAATTCTTCACCTTGTCCAAAAGCTACAATATGCCGGGATGGCGTGTTGGCTTCATGTGCGGAAATCGTGAACTGGTCGCCGCCTTGGGTCGAATCAAATCGTACCTCGACTATGGAACGTTCGCTCCCATTCAGGTCGCTGCCATCACGGCACTCGAAGGCCCCCAAGACTGCGTACAGGAAATCTGTAACATTTACAAAGGGCGCCGGGACGTCCTTTGGTCCAGTCTGGCCAGCATCGGGTGGGAAATCGAAAAGCCTAAGGCGACCATGTTCATGTGGGCACCGATTCCCGAACCCTACCGACATCTTGGGTCGCTCGAATTTGCCAAAAAAGTCCTGCTGGATGCACAGGTCGCCGTCTCCCCAGGCATCGGTTTCGGTGAATTTGGTGACGATCATGTTCGCTTCAGTCTGATTGAAAACGAACACAGAACCCGACAGGCCGTCAGAGGCATCAAGAACATGATGCGCAAGGACGGATTGGCCTGAGGCCGCAACCCCGTAAAGGAACACCCAGAGGAATCGCCTTGAAACCCGTATCAATCGGCTTGCTCGGTCTTGGCACAGTGGGCGGCGGCACGGTCAGCGTGCTGCAACGAAATGCCAGTGAGATCACCCGTCGCGCCGGCAGAGCCATCAAGATCCGTTCCGCATCCGCAAGAGACCTCAACCGTGCCCGAATCTGCGACATCCAGGGCATTCAACTCACAACGGATCCCTTCACGATCGTCAATGATCCCGAAATCGATATCGTGGTCGAACTCATTGGCGGCATCAATCCTGCCCGTGAACTGGTGCTTCAGGCATTAGAAAACGGCAAGCATGTCGTGACGGCCAACAAGGCTTTGATCGCACTGCACGGAAACGAGATATTTGCCAAGGCCCGTGAGAAAGGGCTCATGGTTGCCTTCGAGGCGGCTGTCGCAGGGGGGATTCCGGTCATCAAAGCCATTCGGGAAGGTCTGGCCGGCAATACCGTCGAATGGCTGGCAGGGATCATCAACGGCACCTGCAATTTCATCCTGACCGAGATGCGCGACAAGGGTCGAAGCTTCTCGGATGTGCTCGGTGACGCACAGGCTCTCGGCTATGCTGAGGCAGATCCCACCTTCGATATCGAAGGCATCGACGCGGCGCACAAACTCACGATTCTGGCTTCGATTGCATTCGGAATTCCGCTTCAGGCAGACAAAGTCGCCATCGAGGGCATCACCGGCATTACCGCCATGGATGTCAATTATGCCGAGGCCCTTGGCTACAGGATCAAACTTCTCGGGATTGCTCGAAGAGCATCCCGCGGCATTGAACTGCGCGTTCATCCAACCCTTATCCCTTACCGTCGATTGATCGCTAATGTTGACGGGGTCATGAATGCGGTTCTGGTCAAGGCAGATGCCGTAGGATCCACCCTTTACTACGGCGCTGGAGCAGGCGCCGAACCCACCGCATCGGCGGTCGTTGCCGATCTGGTGGATGTGGTGCGGACATTGACGTCCGACCCGGAAAACCGCGTGCCTCACCTCGCCTTCCAGCCCGGCGCCATTGCCGAACTCCCCATTCTTCCTATTTCTGAAATCGAGAGCGCCTACTACCTCCGCCTCAGCGCCAGCGATCAGCCAGGGGTACTCGCGGATGTCACCCGGATTCTGGCCGATCATGCAATCAGCATCGAGGCGATTCTTCAGAAAGAGCCACCGGAGGGCGAAAACTTCCTTCCAGTGATCATGCTGACCCACCGAGTCCTCGAAAAGGAGCTCGACCAGGCGATCGCACAAATCGAAGCCCTTCCGACCATCGGTGGGCGCATCAAACGCATTCGCGTCGAATCCCTCGGCTAACTGCCCCGCCCCCTTACCGAAATCGCTACCGCCATGACTCAAGCAAACCGCTACACCGGACTGATCGACAGATACCGCGATCGACTGCCTGTCGCCCCGGAAACTCGGGCCATCAGCCTGTCAGAGGGCAATACGCCCCTGATCCAACTCATTAACATTCCGCAATTGATCGGCAAAAATGTCGATCTTTACGTGAAGTTCGAAGGACTGAACCCCACCGGATCTTTCAAAGACCGTGGGATGACCATGGCTGTCACCAAAGCCGTCGAGGCGGGTAGCAAAGCCATTGTCTGTGCATCCACCGGTAACACATCGGCCGCAGCTGCAGCCTATGCCGCACGCGCGGGGATTCATTGCTACGTTCTCATTCCAGACGGAAAAATTGCGCTCGGCAAGCTCGCTCAGGCCATGATCCATGGGGCCAAGGTTTTACAGATTCAGGGTAACTTTGACGATGGCATGCGCCTGGTCAAGGAAATAGCCGATCACGCGCCGGTTACGATCGTTAATTCGATTAACCCATTCCGACTTCAGGGACAGAAGACCGCTTCATTTGAAATCATCGAGGCCCTGGGTCGCGCACCGGATTACCACTGCCTGCCTGTAGGGAATGCCGGAAATATCACGGCCCACTGGATTGGGTACACCGAAGCCACCTGCTCCGGCGGCGAATGCCCGACTCAGGCTTGCGCTTTCTGCCAAGGCAATTGCAGCTATACTCGACTTGGAAAAATGACTGACAACCGACCAGTGATGGTGGGTTATCAGGCGGCGGGCGCCGCTCCCTTCCTTCGCGGCGAAATGGTCGACGAACCCGAAACGATCGCAACGGCCATCCGTATCGGCCATCCGCAGTCCTGGCATCAGGCTTGGGCAGCGCAAAAAGAATCCGGTGGCTGGTTTGATGAATTGACCGATGCTGAGATTTTGGAGACCCAGAAGCTGCTTTCTGAAAAAGAAGGCATTTTTTGTGAACCGGCTTCTGCCACCTCGGTCGCCGGCGTTCTTCGTGATCTTCGCTCAGGCAAGATCCCGGAAGGGAAGACGGTTGTCTGCACTCTGACCGGTAACGGTCTTAAGGATCCCGATACGGCCATCGGCCAATGTGATATTCAACCGAGCAAGGTCCCGGCCACACTCGACGCTGTCAAAGGCGCCATCCTCGAGACACTCTAACGTCAGGCTTGACGTCCACGGCTCAGGTGGCCGTGGACGTCCTCCATTCAGGCCTTTTTCAAAAAGCAGGCCTTGAGCATATAGCTGACATTATCGATTTTGCAGTCGACCTCGTGGTCGCCATCCCTTAGCCGAATGTTTTTGGCTTTTGTCCCTTTTTTCAGCGTAGTCGAACTTCCCTTCACCTTAAGGTCTTTAATCAAAAGGACCGAGTCGCCGTCTTCCAGAGGCGTCCCATTAGAGTCTCGGACCAGACCGTCGGATGCGCCGGCATCTGCCGCCGTATCGCCCTCGCTCCATTCATGAAAGCAATCCGGGCAAACCCACTGTTGGCCATCACTGTAGGCATTCGCCATGCCGCATGCAGGACATTCAGGTGTACTCATTGAAACCTCAGCTCAGGTGCACGACAGGTGCCGGAGTCCAGCCCGGCTTTTGATATTCAGCGACCACATTGGTGTAGACGCCACCCCGGACATTAAATCGCGCCGTCAGACGCATGAACCTCGGTGAGGTTGCCGCCACCAGATCATCGAGAATCCGATTGGTGACTGCCTCATGGAAGGCCCCTTCATCACGGAAAGACCAGACGTAGAGTTTTAGGGCTTTAAGCTCAACACAGGCTTGATCCGCAACGTATTCAAGATGGAGGGTGGCAAAATCCGGCTGCCCCGTCTTAGGACAGAGGCAAGTGAACTCCGGCATGTCGATTCGGATCGTGTAATCGCGCTCAGGCTTCGGGTTAACGAAAGTTTCAAGCGCCTTGCTTGGCTTTGTAGTCATTAAATACCTGCAAAAAACAAAAAAGAGGGATCCCTCGGCCAAGACGAACTCAGTGACAAGGCCCGGGGCCAACGGCAGTCGGCTATAATACCGGTACGGCCCTGTGCCAACCAGTTTAAAGCCTCTCCACTCCAATTCTGGCCTTCCGACGTGCGCCTTGACCGAATCAAGCTTGCGGGCTTCAAGTCCTTCGTCGATCCCACCACCATCCCCACACCGGGAAACCTGATCGGGATAGTCGGACCCAACGGCTGCGGAAAATCGAACATCATCGATGCCGTGCGTTGGGTCATGGGTGAAAGTTCCGCCAAGCATCTGCGTGGCGAGAGCATGGCCGATGTCATCTTCAATGGTTCAAGCAGCCGGAAGCCCGTGGGGCTCGCCTCCGTCGAACTGGTCTTCGACAATGCCGAAGGTAAGGCACCCGGCGAATATTCAAAGTTCCCCGAGATCTCCATCAAGCGGCAAGTCACCCGCGATGGACAATCCACCTACATTCTCAACGGCACCCGTTGCCGGAGAAAGGACATTACGGATCTCTTTCTCGGGACCGGCCTAGGCTCCCGAAGCTATGCCATCATTGAGCAGGGCACGATTTCACGCCTGATCGAGGCCAAACCCGCCGAACTTCGAGAACTCATCGAGGAAGCCGCCGGCATTTCAAAATACAAGGAACGACGGCATGAGACCGAACTCCGGATGGGGCACACCCAGGAGAACCTCGATCGACTCCTTGATCTTCGCGAAGAAGTCGGAAAACAGCTGGAAAGTCTCAAACGCCAGGCAAAGAAAGCTGAGCGATTTACTGCCCTTAAGGATCAGGAACACCTTCTCAAGGAGCAGCTTTTGGGGCTTCGCTGGAAAAAGCATCAAGATGAATTTCATCATCTTGAGTCCCAACTTCAGACCTTTGATAGCGCATTCCGGCAACATGCCGAAACGGATTACACGCAGACGGAGATTCTTCAAGACCGAAGGGATCAGCAAGAAATCCTGCAGCGCGAGCTAAACGAAACGCAGGCCCAATTCTATGAACTGGGCGCTGATATCAGCAGAATCAGTCAAACCCTTCGCCACGCCCGGGAAACTCAGGCCAACCTCAATCAGGAAGAATTACGACTGCTGGAGGAGCAGCACCAAGCCTCAATGGATCTTGCCGCAGACCAGGAGACACTGGATCAGATTCGCGAAGAACAGACCGAAATCGAGCGGGGCCTTGAAGTCGCCATTCAGGCTGAGGCCGAATGCCATGAACAACGCAGCAAGGCCGACGCCAACCTCAGGGAGTCGCGCATTGCTTCTGAGGAACTGAATCGCGAAATCAGCCGCTTTCGGGGTCAATTGGAAATCCAGACCGCTCGAATTCGCCAGAGTGAACAACAGATCAGGCAATCCGAAGTCCGCCTTGAGAAGCTTCATAGCGAAAAGTCGGAGATTGAAAAGGAACGCAATGCCTCAGGTCTTGAAGAGCTGGAACTCTTGGTGCAGGAACTTGAAGCCGAACGGCTGATGATCCACGAGCAGCAAGCCCAGCTCCAGATCACAGTCGAAGCGCTCCGCCAGGAAATCAAAGACTCCAGAACGCGACTCAATCAACTCATGGCTGAGCGTCATACCCTTGAGGGCAAAATTTCATCGATCGAGACCCTTCAGCATCACGCGATGGGCAAAGATCGAGTCGATCTCAAGGCTTGGCTTGAACGCCATGAACTCAACACTGCCCCTCGACTCGCCGAACTGATGGACGTTGTTCCCGAATGGGAAAATGCCATTGAGAGCCTGCTCGGACCCCACCTTCAAGCGATTTGCCTGGAGGACCTGGCCCAAGTCGCCGAGATTATTAAAGAAATTCCTGAAGAATCCATCGCTTTCCTCGAAACCGGGACCCATCCGCCAAGCTCAACAGGGGCTCAGACCCTCCTAGACCATGTGAATGGCCCGGTTGATCTTGAAGATCTTCTCGGCCGTATCCGATGGGCAAGCTCACTGGATGAGGCTTTTGATCTTCGACAGACCCTCAAGTCACATGAAGCGGTGATCAGCCCCGATGGCACCCTGATCGGTCGTAATTGGCTGATTCATCAAAAAATGGACGATGGCCAGGCCGGACTCATTCGCAGAGAACGCGAACTCAAGAACCTCAAGAATGAACTCATTGCCCTCAGCGAAGAGATCGAAAAATGGGATTTCCTTCTAGAGGAGCGCGAGAACGCATTAAAGCAAGCCGAATCCGAACGGGAACGCCTCCAAGCAGAAGACCGAAGAATCGGTGCCGAACACGCTCGATCCCGCTCCGAACTCAGTGCGCTTAAGGCTCGTCATGAACAGGCGCTCAAGCGGATGAATCAGATCCTGAGCGAAATCGGTGAAATCGAGATCCAGACTCAGGAAATCCGTGAAGACATGGAGGAGTCCATGCTCCTCAAGTCCGAAGCTGAGGAGCGGCTGGCTGAGCTCGACAGAAACATGACGCTGCTTTCAGGGAACCGTGAATCCATGGAGACGGGACTCAACCAGGCTGAGCAGGCCCTGCAGGCCAGTCGAGAGCGGGCGCAGAACTTAAGAAGCCGGGCCGAGCAGCTTAAATCCAACGAGCAGATCACCACTCGACATCTTGAGCGGCTCCAAACGCAGCTGGAACAGAGCCAACAACGGCTGGACGCTTTGAAAACCCGCGTAACAGAATCAGCCCAGATCCCGGAAGGATCCGAAGATGAGCTTGAGACTCTGACGGAAAAGAAAGCGACGGTAGAGGAGACTTTGACCCGGCAACGCCAGCGAGCCTCTGCGCTCGAATCTGAAATCAGGAGCGCCTCAGAAGCCAAGCTGGAAAACGAGCGACAACTCCAGAAGGTCAAGGACCAACTAGAACGCATCAAACTGGATTTGTCTGCTAACGAAGTTCGCCGGCAAACCGTCGAGGAGCAATTCGAAGAAATCGGATCAGATCCAGAAAGGGCCATTGATAACCTTCCCGCCGAAGCCAGCGAAAAGACCTGGCAAAATCAGCTTCAGGAAATCGCCGCCGAAATCGCCCGACTTGGCGCAGTGAACCTGACGGCTATGGAGGAATACCTGGTTCAAGAAGAACGAATGAAATTCCTCGACGAGCAAAATGCAGATCTGGGGCAGTCTCTGGAAACCCTTCGGGAAGCCATCGAAAAGATTGACCGCGAATGTCGGACACGTTTCAAGGAAACATTCGATCTCATCAACAGTGGCCTCCAACGGATGTTCCCGAAACTGTTTGGCGGGGGACAAGCCTCTCTGGAATTGACCGAAAGGGATCTTCTGGAAACCGGGGTGACCGTGATGGCCCGCCCCCCAGGAAAGCGCAACAGCTCCATTCACCTGCTGTCGGGTGGTGAAAAGGCCCTCACAGCTGCTGCGCTGGTCTTTGCCATCTTTGAACTGAATCCAGCGCCCTTCTGTCTGCTGGACGAAGTTGATGCACCGCTGGATGACGCCAATGTCGGTCGATTCAGCCAATTGGTCAAGGAAATGTCGGAGAGGGTACAATTCCTTTTCATATCGCATAACAAGGTTACGATGGAGATCGCCCAGCACCTTGCCGGCGTCACCATGAAGGAACCTGGGGTTTCCCGCATCGTTGCGGTCGACATCGATGCGGCTGTAGAAATGACCGCCGCCTGAATTGCCTGAGGCTTCACGATGGATAGAGATACCGTTCGCCTGATCCTGATCCTGGTTGGCATCACTGTCATGGCGGGCATATACCTCTGGGGTCGCTTTAAAGACCCTCTGACCGCCAGCCTGAAGAATCTCTTCAGTGCAAAGGAAAGTGATGAATCCTCCGCCACTGGTGAGGACTATCAGGACCCCGACGAATATTTCGAAGAGAGCGTCCGAGTCATTTCCTCAGGGTCGGATCACCGCCGCGAGCCCATTTTTACTGGCCTTGACGCCGATGTGGACTATCACGAAGACGAATCGGAACTCGAAGGTGAAGACGTCGTCGACTCCATCCCACCCAATGACGAACCCGGTGGCGCCCCTTTCCTCATTCAGGTCAGCGTGATCGCAGGGTCCGGTAGCTTTTTCAACGGTACGGAACTGAAGCAAGCCCTTTTGGAGAATGATCTCCTTTATGGGGACATGGGCATCTTCCATCGCTACAACCATGACCTGACCCAGACCCTTTTTAGCGTCGCCAGCCTGGTTGAACCGGGGACTTTCCCGATCGATGACATGGCTTCGTTCGAATGCCCCGGGATCGTTCTCTTTTTCCAGACGGCCCGGGTTTCCGACCCATTAGCCACCTATGACGACCTCGTGAATACCAGTCGCGAACTCGCCCAACAACTGAACGGTATTCAGTGGGATGAGACGCGGCAACCGCTGGGTGCCAGTAAAATCGCTCACATGCGAAACCTTCTAAAGCACCCTGTCGAATCCTAATGGCATCGGCCTCCGAGGCAGATCACCTCCGCGCGGAGGCGCTACGCGCCGAGATTGCCTATCACAACCTCCGTTACCATCAGCTCGATCAACCCATCATCCCGGATGCTGAATTTGATCGTCTGATGGGAGAGCTTCTAAAGCTCGAATCCCAGTTCCCTGAACTCAAGACCCCCGACTCCCCAACTCAGACCGTCGGCGCACCGGCTTCCAGGACCTTCACAGAGGTCCACCACAAGGTTCCGATGCTCTCGCTGGAAAACGCTTTTTCTGAAGAGGACCTTGCCGACTTCGAGCGACGGATTCAGCAGCGCCTTTCACGAACCAACTATCGCTTTGCCGTCGAACCCAAACTGGATGGACTGGCCGTGAGCCTGACCTATGTGGGTGGCCGGCTGAGTCAAGGCGCCACGCGTGGTGATGGCCAAACCGGTGAAGACATCACCCAGAATCTCCTGACCATTCCAGAGATCCCCAAGACCCTTCAGGGCGAGGGGTGGCCGGAGGTTTTCGACATCCGAGGGGAAGTCTTCATGCCACGCTCGGGATTCGCGCAATTGAATGCCGAAGCCGCTCTTAGGGGAGAAAAAACCTTCGCGAATCCAAGAAACGCGGCCGCGGGGAGCCTTCGTCAACTGGATCCCCGCATCACCTCAACGCGACCGCTCAGCTTTTTCTGTTACGGCTGGGGCCAGTACCCTAGTGCTGAGCTGGCAGAGACTCACTCCGAAACCCTTCGCCGTTTTCAAGCTTGGGGGATTCCGATCAACCCTGAATCCCTGGTCACCGAGGATATCTCGGGCTGCCTTAGGGCCTATCGTGATCTTGAGGCGCGCAGGGCCAGCCTTCCCTATGACATTGACGGGGTGGTTTACAAGATCGACAACTTGGCTGACCGTGAAATTTTAGGCTTCGTAGCTCGCGCCCCGCGTTGGGCGATCGCACACAAATTTCCCGCTGAAGAGGCCAGAACCCAAATCAAGGCCATCGATATTCAGGTGGGTCGGACGGGTGCACTCACCCCCGTTGCCCGGCTGGAACCGGTTCAGGTGGGGGGAGTGACTGTCACGAATGCAACACTTCACAATGCCGATGAGATCCGGCGCAAAGACATCCGCGTCGGTGATGACGTCATTATTCGACGTGCAGGGGATGTCATTCCCGAGGTGGTTCGAAGCCTGCCGGAACTGAGAGCCTCTGAGCTTCCAGAATTCCAGATGCCTTCCTGCTGCCCCATTTGCGGCTCAAGTGTGGAAACCGATGAGGGTGAAGCGGTTGTCCGCTGCAGCGGCGGTCTTTCGTGTCCTGCCCAACACAAGGAATCAGTGCGCCATTTCGCTTCCCGCAAGGCGATGGACATCGATGGCCTCGGGGAAAAAATCATCGACCAACTTCTCGAAGGCCGCCTGATTGAGACCGTTGCCGATCTTTATCGCTTGGACGCGCTGTCTCTCAGCGCCTTGGATCGCCTGGGTGATAAATCGGCAAATAACCTCATCACAGCGATCGATAAAAGCCGATCAACCACACTCCCCCGCTTTCTTTTTGCACTGGGCATTCGCGAGGTCGGGGAGGTCACGGCCCGGAATTTGGCCCAGCATTTTGAGGACCTTTCGCCCCTGATGACAGCGGATCCAGAAACGCTGATGGGTGTACCGGATGTCGGACCGACGGTCGCAAAGCACGTCCACATGTTTTTCCGTCAGCCCCGCAATCTCGAGGTCATTTCAAACCTCATCCATTTAGGGGTTCACTGGGAGAAAGTGGCCGCGGCCAGCGAGGGACCCCAACCGCTTCAAGGTAAAACCTTTGTAGTCACAGGAACACTGGAGAGCCTTTCCCGGGACCAGGCTCACGCCCGCATTTTGGCGCTGGGCGGCAAGGCTACCGGAAGCGTTTCGCAAAAGACCAGCTACGTGGTGGTCGGTTCCGACGCCGGCTCCAAAGCGGCCAAGGCGGCTCAGCTGGGCATTCCCATTTTGGATGAAGAGAGCTTCCTTGCTCTGACCACCCGGAGCGAAGGCTAATTAGCGGCGCGGCGAAAACTCCAGTCGCTCCAACAATCGGACAAACTCCACACCCAACCGCTGCTCAAGCGTCCGAGCGTTCTCCTCCAGGCTCTTGAAATTCAGTTTCCCAAAAGCTTCACCAAGCGCCATACAAATGCGATTACCTCGGCCCGGCACTGAAAGCCCTGCCAAAGGCCCCTTGAAGTGATACCGGATTTCGGCTTGAACTTCTCGCCATGCAGTGCCTTCTCCGGACCATAGATTGACCGCCATGCCTCCACGGAGCGCGAGCATTCCAGAAAGCCGAGAAAAGAATTCCGGTTCATCAAGGATGACCGAAGGTCCCTCGGCATCAAAAACATCGACCAGGATCAGATCGAAGACTGAATTTGCACCGGTCACCTGCCTTTCCAGGTAATGATGGGCATCCATGACATGGATGCGAAGCGAGGAGGCCGCCTCCAGCTTGAAATACGTTTTTGCAATCTCGACCACCTCAGCCCTCAACTCAACCGCTTCAATCTCCACTCCCGGAAAATGATGCAGCAGAAATCTCGCCAAGGTCCCCCCCCCCAGACCTAAAAGGAGAATTCGCCGAGGCTCTGGAGCAAACAACAGGGGGGTCAGTAAGGAACGAAGGTATGTCAGCTCGATGCGATCGGGAGCAGCGAGGTCCATCGCGCTCTGTCGAGCGGGCGAACCAAAATGGAGTGACCTGACCCCGTGAGCCTCGATCACCTCAATGGGTCCGTGATCATCGACGACGCGATGGATCATTCTTCCACCGTATTTCAAAAAACCCCCTCTTTTGGCCGTCCTGGTACGGCCGATATAATCCAACATTGACTCCCAGACGGGTAGTACCGCGTGAATACCGAAGCCCCCGGCCCCAACAATCAATTCCACCAGGACCACGTTCGTCTCATTCTAGACAGCTACCATCACTGGACCGGAGAGGATCTCTTCCCCTTTCCCCTCACGGAGAGTGAACGCCTCGGACAATCCGTATTCAAGGCCCCATTCGCTCTTGTTTCACACGGAACGGAGGAAGACCCCATCTTCAATTATGCCAACCGCATCGCGCTTGAGGCATTCGGTTACAACTGGGATGAGTGGATCACCCTGCCATCCCGATTCTCGGCTGAGGCCCCCAATCGGGAAGCTCGTCAGCAGCTATTGGATGACGTGCGACGCCACGGGTTTTCGGATGGCTATCAGGGCATCCGGATCGGCAAGCACGGCCGATTTGAGATTCGCGCCGCCAAAGTCTGGAATCTTCTGGATTCAAGTGGCGCCCCCCGCGGCCAGGCGGCCTGCTTTAGTCACTGGCAAAGACTCGCAACCTGAACGGGAGCCCATACAAAAAAGCCCCCTGACACCCATCGGTATCAGGAGGCTTTGAACGGCTTGACTCAGGTCTTTAAGACCATCCGTCCTGACTTGACATCGGCGATGACGACATCCCCAGACCCCACCTTGCCGGCCAGGATGTCCTGCGCCAAGGCGTTTTCAAGATCCTGCTGAATCGCCCGCTTCAATGGCCTTGCGCCGTAGACCGGATCGAATCCCGCTTCACCCAGATAATCCAGGGCCGCATCACTCACCTTAAGGGTGATATCCCGCTCCTTGAGCCTTTGTTCCAGATTCTGGATCTGGATCCGGCAAATGGCACGGATTTGCTCCCGAATCAGCGGATGGAACACCACGACCTCATCAATTCGGTTGATGAACTCCGGCCTGAAATGGTGGCTGACAACCTCCATCACGGCCGACTTCATCTCAGCGTAGTTTTCTTCCCCTGCTAATTCCTGGATGCGATCGGACCCCAGATTGGAGGTCATCACAATCACCGTATTACGGAAATCCACCGTGCGCCCATGGCCATCGGTCAGTCGACCATCATCCAGAACCTGAAGGAGGATATTGAAGACGTCGGGATGCGCCTTCTCGACCTCGTCCAACAGAATGACGGCATAGGGACGCCGCCGCACCGTCTCGGTGAGGTAGCCTCCCTCCTCATAGCCGACGTATCCCGGAGGCGCCCCAATGAGACGGGCGACGGAATGTTTTTCCATAAACTCCGACATATCAATCCGGACCATGGCCTCTTCAGTATCAAAGAGAAATTCAGCCAACGCCTTGCAGAGCTCGGTTTTGCCTACGCCCGTCGGCCCAAGGAACAGGAATGACCCGTTCGGACGCCGGGGATCAGAGAGTCCTGCGCGCGAACGACGTATGGCGTCGGAAACAGCCTTGATCGCTTCGGCCTGACCCACGACCCGTTGACCGATCTCAGACTCCATGGCCAAAAGCTTCTCCCGCTCACCCTCCAGCATTTTGGAGACCGGGATACCCGTCCACTTGGAGACCACTTCGGCGATTTCCTCATCGGTCACCTTATTCCTGACCAAGGTTGCCTCGACGCTCTCCATCGCTTCAGCCGCATCGAGCTGCTTTTGCAATTCGGGAATCAAGCCATACTGGAGCTCACCCATTTTGGTGTAATCCCCTGCCCTTCGAGCCGCTTCAAGATCAAGACGCGCCTTATCCAACTTCTCCTTAATGGCCGCATTTCCCTGCAAAGCCGCCTTTTCAGCCTTCCAGACTTCTTCGAGCTCCGCATACTCACGTTCCATTTCGGAGATTCGCTCCTGAAGCTCGGAAAGTCGGCGACGCGAGGCATCATCCGTCTCCTTCTTCAGGGCCTCGCGCTCAATCTTGAACTGAATCAGGCGACGCTCTAAACGATCCATCGACTCCGGCTTGGAATCAATCTCCATCCGAATGCGACTGCTGGCCTCATCGACAAGATCGATCGCCTTATCCGGCAGATTTCGATCGGTAATGTAGCGATGCGACAGGGTCGCTGCTGCCACAATCGCTGGGTCGGTAATGGTGATGCCATGATGCACTTCGTACTTTTCTTTAAGTCCGCGAAGAATCGCGATCGTGTCCTCCACACTCGGCTCATCGACCAAGACCTTCTGGAACCGCCGTTCCAGCGCGGCATCCTTTTCGATGTACTGACGGTACTCATCCAGCGTGGTGGCACCAATGCAGTGGAGCTCCCCTCTCGCCAGGGCCGGTTTCAGCATATTCCCTGCATCCATGGCGCCATCCGCCTTGCCGGCGCCGACCATGGTGTGAAGTTCGTCAATGAAAAGAATGACCTGACCTTCCTGCTTCGAAATATCATTCAGCAGGGCCTTCATTCGCTCTTCGAATTCCCCCCTAAACTTGGTTCCGGCAATCAGTGCAGCCATATCCAGCGCCAAGAGGCGCTTGCCCTTGACGCCCTCTGGCACCTCCCCATTAATGATGCGAAGTGCGAGCCCCTCAACAATGGCCGTCTTCCCAACGCCAGGCTCGCCAATCAGTACCGGATTGTTCTTGGTTCTGCGCTGAAGAACCTGAACGGTTCGACGAATCTCATCGTCACGGCCGATCACGGGATCCAATTTGCCGTCCTCTGCCCGGGCCGTAAGATCGATGGTGTATTTCTGAAGCGCTCCCCGCTGCTCCTCGACATTGGGATCATCGACCTTCTGACCGCCTCGGATGCGCTCAATCACCTCCAGCAGTTTGGCGGGTACCAGCCCCGCTTTTTTGAGGGTATCGCCCAGTCCGCCGCGATCTTCCAGCGCTGCCTGAACAAAAATTTCACTGGTAATAAACTGATCGCCCCGCTTCTGGGAAAGTTTGTCGGTCAGATTGAGAAGCTTGAGCAGCTCACCGGAGATCTGAACGTCGCCACCGACCCCTTCCACGCGAGGCAGACGCTCAAGCTGTTGCCCCAGAAGCGTTCGAAGAGAAGCAACGTTGATCCCACATTGGGTGAGTAATGGGCGAACCGTGCCACCTTCCTGATCGATCAGCGCAACCATGACATGGACGGGCTCAATGAATTGTTGATCCCGGCCGAGCGCAAGACTCTGGGCATCTGCCAGTGCGGACTGGAATTTTCCCGTCAGTTTGTCCATTCGCATGTTAAAACCTTTTGATCTGAAAAGAAGATGAACTGGATATTGGGACCGTAAGGGCTCCTATCAAGCATCGTTGATAACAATTTCATCTCATCCTGTGCTGCCGTATCATTCGGGGTTGACCCACTCCCTACTTCATGAATACATCCAATCCTCAACGCGTCCTGATCGTTCGCCTGAGCGCCATCGGCGATATCGTGATGGCTTCAGGACTGATTCCCGCACTCCGAACCCTCTGGCCTGAGGCGTATATCGCCTGGCTAGCCGAATCGGGGCCTTCAGAGCTGCTGCGCGCCAACCCCCGACTGGATGCCGTCATTGAACTCCCAAGGCAGCGCTGGAAGACGATGGGGCGTGAGGGCCGAAGGAGAGAGGCCCTCAAGGAGCAATGGCAGTTTTCCCGGATGCTCAGGGAGCAATCCTTCGACCTAACGATCGATCTGCAGGGACTCATCAAAAGTGGCATCTGGGTCTTTGCCTCAGGCGCCCCCCGCCGAATCGGCCTTGGCTCCAGAGAGGGGAGCCAATGGCTCATGACCGAGGTGATGGCACGCAATGAAACCGACCCCCGAATGGGAAAGGAATATCGGGCGTTGGCTGTCAGCCTAGGCGCCCAGGATTCTGACTTTACCCCCGATATCGAAATCCCCACGGTCCTGAAAGAAAAGGCTCAGTCCCTCTTGCACCGCGAATTTAGGGACGCAAAGGTCGCTGTTTTGGCTCCCTTTACGACCCGACCGCAGAAACACTGGTTCGACGAGCGCTGGATAGAGCTCACTCGGGGACTCCGATCCATGGGATTTCGCTGCCTCATTCTGGGGGGACCCAGTGATCTTGAGTCCGCCGAAAAACTTGCGAAACCGTCAGGTGCAGATGTGATCACTCTCGCGGGAAAAACGTCACTGCTTGAATCTGCGGCCCTGATTCAAGCGGGAGAGGTTCTGATTGGGGTGGATACCGGTCTCACCCATCTTGGAAAAGCGATGGGGACTCCGACCATCGCTCTCTTCGGGTCAACCCTCCCCTATTGGGAAGGTCCAACATCTCAGTCTGAGATTCTCTACGTCAAAGAGCCCTGCTCCCCTTGCCATCGAAGGCCGGTTTGCAACGGTCTTTTTAACTGCATGCGGCATCTCGAACCTGGGGATGTCCTCGATGCAGTCCGAAGAGTCACCGCCCCATGACCTCACCCTATCAGCCCTCAGAAAAGGCGCCTTTTGCCCTGAAGATTGGTCGACTCACGCTCAGCAATCCTTTCATTCTCGCGCCGATGGCAGGCGTCACGGACCGCCCCTTTCGAAACCTATGCCGAAAGTTCGGCGTGGCCATGGCCGTGAGCGAGATGGTCTCAGCAAACCCCCTGCTCAAGGATGACCGAAAAACCTTGATGCGAACCGACCATGGCGGTGAAACCGGGATTCGTGCCGTTCAGATTCTCGGCAATGAACCCAAAGACATGGCCGAAGCCGCGCGTCTCAACGTGATGCGAGGTGCCGACCTGATCGATATCAACATGGGCTGCCCGGCCAAAAAGGTCTGCCGAAAAGCAGCAGGATCCGCACTTCTGAGGGACGAGGATCTGGTTCGCCGCATTCTGGAAGCCGTCGTCCGATCCGTCGAGGTTCCCGTCACCCTAAAAATCAGAACCGGCTGGGATCCCGAAAACCGCAATGCCGTCCGAATCGGGCAAATTGCTGAGGATGCAGGAATTCAGGCACTGACGATCCATGGCCGCACCCGCAGTTGCGGGTTTTCGGGGTCAGCCGAATACCGTACAATCATGGAGGTCAAACGCTCGATTCGCATTCCCGTGATTGCCAATGGCGACATCACCCGTCCGGAAAAAGCCCTTCAGGTTCTGGAAGAAACAGGAGCTGATGCCGTGATGGTGGGACGAGCGGCACTGGGTCAACCCTGGCTGTTTGCGTCCATGAACCGTTTCCACGAAGGCAACCCATCGTCCCTGAAGCCCGAACTGTCGGAGCTTGAGGATCTGATGCTGGATCACCTGACGGCCGTCCATGCGTTCTATGGCGAACATCAGGGCATCCGAATTGCCCGAAAACACATCGGTTGGTATTTCGATCACCTGGAGGGACCTTTGGAAGCGCGCTCAGCTTTCAATCAACAACTCTCTGCGGAGGGGCAGATACGTCTGATCCGCGAACTCTTCCAACAGCACCTCATTGCATACTGTCCGTGACCCAAACGCCGCCTGATATCACCCTCCCGAAGGAAGGTCATTCCGTCCTAAGCAGCCACGTGCGCGATGCCCTGCGATCCTATTTCGCGCGACTAGACGGCCACGGCGCCAGCAACCTCTATGAATTGGTGCTGAGTGAAGTGGAACAACCACTGATCGAGACCGTTCTCGAGCATTGTGAGCATAATCAGACCAAGGCCGCCCAGATCCTCGGCCTGAGCCGCAGCACCCTGCGTAAGAAAATGCAGATTTACCGGATCGAGTAAGAGAGACCGACCATGTCCACCCCCCAGCGCATCACGCGCGCCCTCATCAGTGTTTCCGACAAATCCGGGCTTCTTGAGCTGGCCGAAGGCCTGACTCAACAAGGGGTCGAGATTCTTTCCTCCGGCGGCACCTACCGCTACCTGATCGATCATGGCCATCCGGCGAAAGAGGTGTCTCAACACACCGGATTCCCTGAAATCATGGGGGGGCGCATCAAGACACTGCACCCCAAGATCCACGGTGGCATTTTGGGCCGCAGAGGTCAGGATGAAGGCGTGATGGCAGAACACGGCATCGCGCCGATCGATTTGGTGGTCGTCAACCTCTATCCCTTTGAAGCCACGATCGCCAAGCCCGACTGTTGCTTTGAGGACGCCGTTGAAAATATTGATATCGGTGGCCCTGCCATGTTGCGGGCGGCAGCCAAGAATCACGACGCGGTCGGCGTTGTCGTCGACCCTTCCGACTATGCAGGGATTCTTGAAGAGATGCGCGGTCAAAAGGGAGCATTGCGACCGGAAACCCGCCTGCGCCTTGCCGCCAAATGTTATCGCCACACGGCCCGATATGACGCACTGATTGCGGACTACCTCGACAAGGTTTCAGACGGACCGATCTTCCCGAATCCGCTGATCCTGACCCTTCAGTACGCTCAGGACATGCGCTACGGTGAGAACCCCCATCAGCGGGCCGCCTTTTATCGGGACTCCACGCCTCCCAAAGGTTCCATCGCCGCCGCGATCCAGGTTCAGGGAAAAGAACTGTCCTATAACAATATTGCTGATGCGGATGCCGCACTTGAATGCGTCAAGAGCTTCGATGCCCAGCCCGCCTGCGTGATCGTGAAGCATGCCAACCCCTGCGGGGTCGCTGTCGGCCAAGACCTTCTCTCCGCCTATGAAAAGGCCTACAACACCGACCCCACCTCCGCTTTTGGCGGCATCATTGCGTTCAATCGCGAACTCGACCCACAAACCGCAAAGGCGATCATTGACCGCCAGTTCGTTGAAGTCATTCTGGCTCCCTCCGTCAGCCTCCAGGCCAAGACGCTACTTGCGGGAAAACCGAATGTCCGGGTACTTGAAACCGGCGTTTGGGATTCCACCGCACCGCACGCCCTTGATTTCAAGAGGGTCGGTGGCGGGCTTCTGCTTCAGGATGCCGATCAGGGAAAAATCTCCCGCGAAGATCTAAAGGTGGTCACCCAAAGAGCACCGACTCCGGCCGAACTCGACGACCTCCTGTTTGCCTGGAAGGTTGCTAAATTCGTCAAATCCAACGCGATTGTCTATGCCAAGGATGAACGCACCATTGGTGTTGGGGCAGGCCAAATGAGCCGGGTTTATTCCGCACGCATCGCCGCCATCAAGGCACAAGACGCGGGGCTTCAAGTCCAAGGTTCGGTCGTCGCCTCAGATGCCTTTTTCCCTTTCCGCGACGGGGTGGACTCAGCCGCCGAAGCCGGCGTCACCGCGCTGATCCAACCGGGCGGTTCGGTTCGGGATGCTGAAGTGATTGCGGCTGCCGATGAACATGGCATGGCCATGGTATTCACCGGCATGCGTCATTTCAGGCACTAAAGGCAGCGCGCGGCCATGTCCGAGGACACCGCATCCGTCATTCGGGATTCAGCACTGGCTGCAACGACCGATGTTTGCGTGAAATGCGGGCTGTGCCTGCCGCACTGCCCCACCTATCTCAAGACTTCGGATGAAAACGAGTCGCCCCGCGGCCGACTGTCCCTGATCCAGGGCTGGGCTCAGGGCGCCCTTGAGCTCACACCGAGACTCACGGAACATGTCGATCACTGCCTTCTTTGCCGTTCGTGTGAAGCCGCATGCCCCGCTAACGTGCCCTATGGTCGGATCATCGACGACTTTCGCGCACACCTTCACGAAAAGCCAACTGGCAGTGGCGGAGAAGGCCGCCGGATCAATGCCATGGTGGTGCGATTCCTGAAAACGGAGCAACCTCGCTTCATCCAGTCGGGAATGAGTCGTCTGGCTCGTTCATCTGCGGGACAAAGCCTCGCCAAGCAACTCGGGCTAGGCGGACTCACCGGCGGGCTCCCAGACACGCCCGCTGGGCTTCGCACCATCAAGCCAGGCCAATATCCGCAGACATCCAAAGAGCCGCAGGGCGAGGCACACGTGTTCTTAGGCTGTACCGGAACGCTTCTGGATGCCGAAACGCTGGATTCCGCTGTCAGTCTCTTGAACACCCTGGGGATCCGTGTCGACATCCCTGAGACTCAAGGGTGTTGCGGTGCTCTCGATCTCCATGCCGGCAACAAGCAGGATGCCTTGGCGGCCATGCAGAGAAACGCCCAGGCGTTTGAAGGTCCAGCCACGACGCCCGTCATTAGCTGCGCCAGTGGCTGCGGCGCCATGCTGAAGGATTACGCCAAGGATCAGGGCAACATTGGGGCCCGACACAGCGATATCAGCAGCTACCTTGAACGACTTGAGTGGCCGGAATCACTGACAGTCGCCCCATTGGAGGCCACCGCCGTTCTTCAGAGCCCCTGCAGCCTGCGTAATGTCCTCAAGACGGCAGACGCCCCGCTGAAGATACTGAGCAAGATTCCCGGACTCAAGGTCCATCCCCTTCCTGCGAGCATTCGCTGCTGCGGCGCTGCCGGCAGCTTCATGCTCAACCACCCCGACGAAGCGCAAGCCTATCGAAAGGAGATTCTCGATCGAGTGAGAGCAGATCCCCCTCGCTATCTCTTGTCTTCAAATCCCGGTTGCTCCGCGCACCTTCGGGCTGGCCTCAGGGAGCTAGGCCTTGAGGTTGAAGTGGTCCACCCTGTCACTTTGCTCTGGCGCCAAGTTCAAGCGGCTCAGCAACTCGCACCCTAGGAAGTCCGAGGATGGCACACAAGGCATTAATCCTCGACGAAAAACTGATCCACTATCTCAAAGCGTTCGGTCATCGGGAATCGCCTGCGCTTTCCATCCTTCGAGAGGAAACCTCTCAGCTTCCCGAAGCGGTGATGCAAATCACCCCGGAGCAGGGCCAGTTCATGGCCTTCCTCGCCAAGCTCATAGGCGCTAAAAAGCTGCTTGAGATCGGCGTATTCACGGGCTACAGCGCTTTGGCGGTCATGGAGGAACTCTCCCCGGATAGCCGAATGGTCGCACTCGACATCAGCGAGGCCTACACCACTGTTGCAAGGCGTCACTGGAAGGCCGCTGGCCTTCAGGACCGGATCGAGCTTCGCATCGGCCCGGCCCTCCAATCGCTGGAAACCCTGCTGACGGAACAGGAAGCCCAGAAAAGCTTTGATTTCATCTTCATCGATGCGGACAAAGCTAATTATCCTGCCTATTATGAAGCGGCCCTCAGTCTGGCACGAACCGGCGGCATTATTCTGATCGACAACCTCCTCTGGTCTGGAAAAGTGGCCGACCCTTCGATCACGGACCCGGATACCGAGGCCTTAAGAGCGATGACCCGGATGCTAAGGGCCGATCCCAGGATCGATTTTTCACTGATTGCCGTGGCGGATGGGATTGGCCTGGCCCGCCGCAAGACTTGATCACGCGTGACCCCAGAACCTTCAGCAAACCATATGTCGCAGAAATATCCTGTTCTTGTCACCGGTGGAGCCGGCTACATAGGCTCTCACACCACGCTCCAACTCCTTGAAGCCGGCTACGAGGTCATTGTCCTCGACAACCTCTCGAACTCGCACCCCGAGTCCCTGCGGCGCGTAGAGGAGATTGCAGGAAAGCCCATCACCTTCGTCGAAGGTGACGTTCGTGACCGTGATCTTCTTCGTCGCACACTGGGCCACCATGGATGCCAGGCTGTCCTCCATTTTGCTGGCCTGAAAGCCGTCGGTGAATCCGTCGAAAAACCCTTGCTCTACTTCCAGAATAACGTAGAGGGAATGATTGCCCTGCTGGAAGTCATGGACGAAAGCGGTGTCCGCAAGCTGGTATTCAGTTCCTCCGCAACCGTCTATGGCGAGCCTCAAAAACTCCCCTTGACCGAAGAGCACCCCCGCTCTGCTACTAATCCGTATGGCCGAACCAAGCTGATGATCGAAGAAATGCTCGAGGATCTTCTTCGGGCCAACGATCAGTGGGGGGTCGCCATTCTTCGGTATTTCAATCCGGTGGGCGCGCATGAGAGTGGACGGATTGGCGAAGATCCTCAGGGGATCCCGAATAACTTGATGCCCTTCATTGCGCAGGTCGCAACCGGGCGGCGCGATGCGCTTCGCGTTTTCGGAAATGACTACCCAACACCAGACGGGACAGGCATGAGGGACTATATCCACGTGGTGGATCTTGCCGAAGGCCATCTTCTGGCGCTTCAGCAACTCGAAAAGAGCGGAAGCTTCACGGTGAACCTTGGAACCGGGACGCCTTACAGCGTGCTGGACGTAGCCCAGGCTTTTGAGAGTGCCACTGGCCAACCCATCAATGTCGAGATGCATCCGCGACGGGCGGGCGATGTCGCCTGCTGTTACGCCGATCCAGCGCTTGCAAGGAGCCTTCTCGGCTGGGAGGCCACCCGGGACCTTAAGACCATGTGTGAGGATGTCTGGCGATGGCAGTCAGGCAACCCAGCGGGTTACCAGAAGCCCTAATGACAAAGGGCCGCCCTAAGGCAGCCCTTTTTTCATTCGGCCGTAATAAAGCGGCTCAGCGACGCAGCTTGTAGTTGCGACCATAGAAGATTTCGGCCATTTCGTGCTTCAACTGCCGCTGGATGGCCTTGCGCTCATCATCGGAGAGTGCGTCCTTGTCCGTCTCAAAAAGGTAGTTATCCAGCTGGAAGTCCTTCAGGATCATCTTCGTGTGGAAGATATTCTCCTGATAGACGTTCACGTCGATCATCTGATACCGCTCGGCCGTCACGTCCGAAATGTAGTTTTGAATCGAGGTGATTTCGTGATCGATGAAATGCTTCTGACCGCTGATGTCGCGGGTGAAACCGCGGACACGGTAGTCCATGATCACGATATCGGAATCAAAACTGTGGATCAGGTAGTTCAACGCCTTCAGCGGAGAAATCCGTCCACAGGTAGAAACATCAATATCCGCACGGAAAGTACTGATGCCCCCGTGAGGATGGCTTTCAGGGTAGGTATGAACCGTAATGTGACTTTTATTTAGATGAGCCACGACGGAGTCCGGGATCGGGCCGGGCTCTTCCATGTTTCCGACGCTAATCGGCGCATCATCGCCTTCGGAGATCAGCATCGTGACGCTGGCACCCTGAGGCTCGTAGTCCTGACGGGCAATATTGAGGATCTGGGCGCCAATGATGGCGTTCACGTCCGTCAAAATCTGGGTCAATCGCTCAGCGTTGTACATCTCGTCGATGTACTCGATGTAGCGGCGCTTCTGCTGCTCGGTCTTGGCATAGCAGATATCGTAAATATTGAAGCTCAGCGACTTCGTCAGGTTATTGAAACCATGCAACTGAAGCTTGGTGATATCCATGTATGAACGCTACCCCTGAA
>JBDKLO010000051.1:0-6254 GCA_039795615.1 Pseudomonadota bacterium | reverse complement strand
CATAGTCTCGAACCTCATTTTCAGCGGCCAAGCGACGCCGGGCGCGATCCGTCTTGGGGAGAAGCGGAGCCGTCTCATCGATCCAGGCTCCATCACAGTCTCCATAGACGCCGCTGGTGCTGATATAGATGAGTCGCTTCGGCACGACTTTAAGCGCTGACAAGACCCGGACGATGCGGGGATCGGTGATCCCGCTGGGGGGTGGTGGAGCAAGGTAGTAGAGGATCTCAATCCCGCCCGGTAAGGAGAGCGGGGGCGCGGTGTCATCGAGATCCCCCAAGGCGGGCATGATGCCGGCGGATTCAAGCGCTTTCGCCCTCTCGTGGGAGCGGGCCAGTGCGGCTACCGGGGTGCCTTCGGCGATGAGTCTTCGGGCCAGTCGAAGGCCGATATCGCCGCAGCCTATAATAAAGTCGGGGGGGAAGGATGGCATCGTGACCCATGAAAAGGCAGGAAAAGGGTTTCGGTACTATACTGTTCGGAGGTGTTGCGAGACAGCCCCTATGGGGTTTTCGCGACCGTTTCCGATTCTTTTCCCGTTGAGACAGGATGTGCCCTCTGGAGCAGATGCAATGTGGTTGAGGTGTCTTGCCCGTGCGCTCATGCTGAGCCTCTTGGTGGCTTCCAACGTCAGTTTGGCAGCCCCCATTTCCCTGGATGCGGAAGCCATTCAGCATCTCGATCTTAAAACGGCACTTCCGAAAGTCATTGGCGCCATCCCCCTGGCGAGGGCACCTTCCCGGGTGGTGATTCCACCGGCCAAGGAGTTTGCCGTCACCTCGCTTCAGTCGGGGATCATCACTCGGGTGAATGTGCCGCTCGGTGTCAGCGTCAAGAAGGGTGAGATTCTTGCTGAAATCGACAGCATTGCACTGGTCGATCTCCAGCGGGGGATGGTGGATGCCCAGTCTGTTCTCTCCCTCTCTGAGTCCAAGATGCATCGTGATGATGCACTCTTGCGGGAAGGGGTGATCGCCAAATTGCGCTGGCAAGAGACCCGGAGTGATTTTGAACGCGCGAAGGCCGCTCTGCGTGCCGCCGAGCAGACGCTTTTGGCCTCTGGCCTCTCGGTGCAAGAAATCCAGCAAATCAAGACCGGCCGTCCCATCAGCGGGAGTTACCGGGTCGTCTCACCGACCGATGGTGTCGTCCTCGAGCGAATCGCCATCGTGGGTCAGAAGGTTGACGCTCTCTCGCCCCTTTTTCGGGTCGGCAAGCTCGATGAGCTCTGGTTGGAAGTGGATATGCCGCAGGAGCTTTTGAAGGAGGCGCAAGTCGGTGATCGGGTTGGCATCGAAAATCCCAGAGCCAGCGCTCAGGTGATTGAGATCAGTCAAAATGTGAATCCCCAGAATCAGACGGCGCTGATTCGGGCCCGCATTACGGAGGGGGCCGAATCTTTAAAACCGGGTATGCATGTCAATGCCGAACTGATGCACCGGAGTACCGATCGGATACTCAAGGTCCCCTTGGCGGCGATCTTCAATCACGAAGGCCGCCAATACGTCTTTGTACAGGGGCCTGCCGGATTTGAGGCGGTTGAAGTCGCGCTGGCCGGACAGGAGTCGCGTTATGCCGTGATTCATGAAGGATTGACCGGCACGGAGCCGGTGGTGATTCAGGGCGTCGCAGAGCTCAAATCCAAGTGGCTCGAAGCGGCCGAACAGCGGCCCGAGTAGTCGGCAGATGGAGTCTTTGATTCGATTTGCCCTGACCCAGCGGGTACTAACCCTTCTTTTTGCCCTGCTGATCGCCGGATTGGGCGTCATGGCAGCCGTAAAACTCCCGATTGATGCCTTTCCGGACGTCTCACCGACGCAGGTTAAGGTCATCGTCAAGGTGCCCGGTATGACGCCTGAAGAGGTGGAATCCCGCGTCACGGCCCCGATCGAGGTGGAACTGCTTGGTATCCCGAACCAGACCATGCTGCGATCGGTGGTCAAGTATGCTCTGACTGACATCACCGTTGATTTCGAGGAAGGCACCGATATTTACTGGGCAAGGCAACAGGTAACAGAGCGCCTGGCGCGGGCCTGGGGTGTTTTGCCCACCAATGCCGAAGGCGGCATTGCCCCCATGACAACACCCCTCGGCGAAATGTTCATGTTTTCGATCGAGGGGGATCAGCTGACCCTCAGCGAGCGTCGTAACCTTCTGGATTGGGTGATCCGACCCGCCTTGAGAACGGTGCCGGGTGTGGCTGACGTCAATGCTCTCGGCGGGATGGTGCGAAGTTTTGAAGTCATTCCGGATGGGATCCGCCTTTCCTCGCGCGGGGTCAAGATCGACGATCTGATCGAAGCACTCAAGAAAAATAATCAAAACGATGGTGCCGGTCGGCTGGGCGACGGGGAAGAGGCCCTCTTGGTCCGAACCGAGGGCCGCATCAAGGACCTAGAGGATGTGCGCCGGATTGTGGTGGTTGAACGTGGCGGCGTTCCTATCACCGTGGGAGACGTCGCAGACGTCCGTATGGGGGCCTTGACGCGCTATGGTGCCGTCACTCGGGGAGGGAAAGGTGAGACGGTGGAAGGACTCGTCTTGAGTCTTCGTGGGGCGAATGCCCGGGAGGTCGTCCGGGGCGTCGAGAAAAAACTCAAGGAGATCCAGCCTGCCCTTCCCCCGGAGGTCAAGATCAATGTCTTTTATAACCGAAGCCTTTTGGTGGATCGGGCTACCGGGACGATTATCCATGCGCTGATTGAAGCGACCGTCCTGGTGGTGATGCTACTCCTTCTCTTTCTTGGGGATTTCCGCGCCGCCCTGACCGTGGCGCTAATCCTCCCTTTGGTCGCCCTTTTTACATTCCTCCTGATGCAGACCTTTGGTTTGACGGCCAATCTCATGAGTCTTGGGGGGCTGGCCATTGCGATTGGTAAACTTGTCGATCCGGCGGTGGTGGTTGTCGAGAACATTACGGCACACCTTGCCGCGCAGCCCGATAAAACCCGTCTGCCGCGTTTGCACGTGATCTACCGCGCAATGCGAGAGGTCATGGCGCCGGTCATTTCAGGCTCATTGATCATCGGGATCGTCTTTGTGCCCTTGTTATCGTTGGAGGGTCTGGAAGGGAAGCTCTTTAGGCCCGTGGCTCTGACCAATGTCTTCGCCATGTCGGGCTCCATGTTGTTTTCCTTGCTGGTCATCCCGGTTCTTGCCTCCTTTCTGATGGTTCGTGTCCAGCATGAAGAGCCCTGGCTTTCAAAGAAACTGCATGCCCTCTATGAGCCCTGCTTGATCTGGGCATTGGCCCACTCCGAGCGTGTCCTTAAGATCGCGGGGGCTCTCCTGATCATGGCCATCGTGCTGTATACCTTCATCGGCAAAACCTTCATGCCGACCATGGATGAAGGCGATCTGATCGTGCAGGTCGAAAAGCTCCCGTCGATCAATCTCGAACAATCGGTTCGAATGGATACCCAGATCCAGAAAGCGCTGCTAGAGCATATTCCCGAGATTCTGGATGTTACCGCACGGGTCGGATCCGATGAGATTGGTCTGGATCCGATGGGGTTGAATGAAACCGATACGTTTTTGACGCTTCGGCCTCGTGAAGAGTGGAAGGTCAAGGATAAGGAAGCCCTCGCCGAGAACATTCGGCATATCCTCGATACGATTCCGGGTATTTCCTATGGCTTTACGCAACCGATTCAGATGCGGGTGACGGAAATGCTGACCGGGGTTCGAGGCGATGTGGCCATCAAGCTTTTCGGTCCCGATCTTTCCATCCTTAACGCCAAGGCGGAGGAGATCGCAGCAGTCTTGAGGGGAGTCTCTGGCGCCTCAGATGTCTATACGCCACGAAATGAAGGGATGCAGTACCTCGTGGTGCGGGTGGATCGCTTGGCGGCGGGTCGCCTGGGCATTACGGCAGAAGCTCTGGCTGACATGCTGCGAGCGCAGATCGAGGGTTTGAAGATCGGAACCATTCTGGAGGACATTCGACGCACCCCCTTGCTTTTACGTGGGACCGGCGAGCCTGAATCGCTTCGGGCACTTCAGGTGGTCTTGCCGAGTGGCGAAAAAGTCCCTTTGTCGGTTGTGGCCAGTCTTGAGACTTCGGAAGGGGTGGTTTTGGTCAATCGGGAGCGAGGACAACGCATGGCGGTAATCCGCAGCAATGTGGCCGACCGCGATCTGGTGGGATTCGTCGAGGACGCGCAGCGAACCGTCGCGGAAAAAGTCTCATTACCTCCCGGCTATTTTCTCGAGTGGGGAGGGCAATTTGAGAATCAGCAACGGGCTGCCTTGCGTCTGGCGATTGTCATTCCCATTGCCATCGGTCTGATTTTTCTCCTCCTCTTTACGACTTTTGGCTCCGTACGCCAATCGCTGCTGGTATTGTCCAACGTGCCTTTGGCCGTGATCGGCGGGATATTCGGGATGTGGCTCTCAGGTGAATATCTTTCCGTCTCATCCTCGGTCGGTTTCATCTCGCTCCTTGGGATCGCGGTTCTTAATGGGGTGATGATGGTCAACCACTTCAACCAGTTGCGGGCGCTGGGCCAACCCATGGATGCGGTGGTTCTGCATGGCGCCATGCGGCGCCTCAGGCCGGTCCTGATGACGGCAGGGATCGCGGCATTCGGGTTGATCCCCCTCCTTTTTGCGACCGGTCCCGGTTCTGAGATTCAGCGGCCTTTGGCGATTGTCGGTGTCGGGGGATTGGTGACCTCCAGTCTCTTGACGCTTATTCTTTTGCCGATTCTTTACCGGCGCTTTGCGGAGCCTGGAGCGCACCATGACAAATCTTAAGAAGCTGACACTGATCGTGCCGATGCTTCTGGAGGAGGAGGTCATCGATCGACTGCTTGAGAGGGACGGCGGTCTTGAATTCACGGCAGGGACTGTTTTTGCCCATGCCTCGAATGGCGAGTCGCTGAGTCTGATAGAGCAGGTGACAGGAAGAAAGCGCCGAATTCGGTTTGAGATTGTCGGTGAGGTCGGAGAACTCCAATCGCTTCTGGATTCGCTTCAAGAGCGATATCAGGGGTCAGGAATCCACTTTCTCCTGCAGCCGATAGAACGGCGAGGTCTTCTTTAGTTTTCGCCCAGCGCTTCCCGAAGGGCGGGTTCAAGCTCGGGGTACTCGAAAACAAAGCCCTGTTTCAGAGCCGTATCCGGGATGACGCGGGTGCTTTCCAGTAAAAGCCCCGCCATTTCGCCCAAGATCCACTGAAGGAGCCTTGCAGGGACCCGAAAGAAGGCGGGCCTTCGAACAACGCGCGCCAAAGTGGCCGTAAATTCCGTGTTGGTGACCGGGTGGGGCGCTGTGAGGTTGATGGGGCCCCGTGCATCGGGGTTCAGGAGCAGCGCACACATCAGCCGAATGTGATCATCACGGTGAATCCAGGACATCCACTGCCGGCCCTGACCGATCGGTCCACCCAGCCCCAGACGGAAAGGCCATTCCATGGATTTCAGGAAGCCGCCACCGGAACCGACCACGAGGCCCGTTCGCAGCAAGATGACCCGAGCGCCAAAGGATTCGGCTTTCAGTGCCGCTTGCTCCCATGCGACACAAAGATCATGGCCAAAGCCCCCCTGAAGGTGCCCTGTCTCATCCAAAGGCGTATCGCCCTGATCGCCATAGATTCCGATCGCTGAGCCACTCAGAAACACCTTGGGCGGAGACGACAATTGTGCGACGGTTTCAACCAGGGTTTCCGTCAGTCGGACGCGACTCTCCCAAAGCACCCGCTTGCGGGCCTCGGTCCAGGGTTTTCCCATGATGGGGGCGCCGGCCAAATTAATGACAGCATCCAGCGTCGAGGTGTGTTGGGGGAGCTCGGTGAGCGATTTGAGGCGCGGATGTTCTCCTGACAAACCCGAACGGTGAGTCAAAAGAAAAAGTTCGTGGTGGTCCTGTGAGAGCTTTTTAACCAGTTCCCGGCCGAGAAAGCCGCTCGCACCGGTCACGAGAATCTTCATGGCCCATTTCTCCGAGAGGAGGTGATCGCCGAGAAGTTAGAAGCAGAGAGGGAGTTGGGGTTCCTCACGGTGGCCCGCGGAGGGGCCATCATGAGGAGAGGAGCAAGTTGGGTTGATGGCAGAGCACGACCCAAACTTGCTCTGGAGCCTAGTCGATTACTTCGGCTCTTCGTCGTTGAATACCCAGCGAACGAAGAATACGCCGGCAGCAACAACTACCAGAGTAACAACGATACCCGTCGGAGACCGCATTTTTTCGACCAGGTCGAGAATCATTCCCATGTGCTTATACCTTTCTTGTTGGCTTGTTGAATGGCTTCAGA
>JBDKLO010000050.1:0-7506 GCA_039795615.1 Pseudomonadota bacterium | reverse complement strand
CCAGACGAGCCATGCGCACCAGCCAATTCCCCCTGAATACCGTCAAGGAAACCCCTGCCGATGCAGAAATCATCAGCCATCAGTTGATGATCCGGGCTGGCCTGATCAGAAAACTGGCTGCCGGGCTCTATAACTGGCTGCCCTTGGGGCTTCGGGTGCTTCGCCGGGTCGAGAACATCGTTCGGGAAGAAATGGACCGGGCAGGCGCACTTGAAGTACTGATGCCCTCGGTTCAGCCGGCGGAACTGTGGCAGGACTCTGGCCGCTGGGAGGTCTTCGGGCCTGAGCTGTGTCGCTTCAAGGACCGCCACCAACGCGATTTTTGCCTTGGACCGACCCACGAAGAAATCATCACTGACCTGGTTCGAAACGAGATCAAGAGCTACAAGCAGGTCCCCGTCAACTATTACCAGATCCAGAGCAAGTTCCGAGACGAGATTCGTCCGCGCTTTGGCGTCATGCGGGCTCGGGAATTCCTGATGAAGGATGCCTATTCCTTCCACATGACCTCTGAGTCGCTCAATGAAACCTATGAGGTCATGCACGCGACCTACAGCCGTATTTTTGAACGACTGGGCCTTGAATTCAGGGCTGTTCTGGCCGATACCGGCGCTATTGGCGGTAGCCTTTCGCATGAATTTCACGTGCTAGCCGACTCAGGCGAGGATGCCATCGCGTTTTCTGATACCAGCGATTATGCGGCCAATGTCGAAATGGCGCAGGCCGTCCCACTGACTCAGAGCCCTGAACCAGCTGCCGCTCTCGAGACCATCGATACGCCCGGCCAGCATAGCATCGAAGACGTCAGCCTGTTCCTGAAGGTCCCCTCGCAAAAAATCATCAAGACGCTGATGGTTCAAGCCGAAGGCGGTGGTGTCGTAGCCTTGCTGCTTCGCGGCGACCATGAACTCAATCCCGTCAAGGCAACCAAGCACCCCCTGATCGCCTACCCGCTCCAGTTTGCGACTGAAGAAGACATTCGTGCGGCAGCCGGTGCAGGCCCTGGCTCCATTGGCCCGGTCGGGCTTAAGGTTCCGGTCATTGCTGACCCCAGCGCCGCCCACCTCCTCAACTTTGTCTGCGGTGCCAACCAGGATGGAAAGCACCTGAAGGGCGTCAACTTTGGCCGTGATTTGCCCGCACCTGAGACCTTCGATCTCCGCATGGTGATCGCAGGAGATCAGAGCCCCGATGGTCAGGGCCATCTCAAGATCGCCCGCGGCATTGAGGTTGGACATATCTTCCAGTTGGGCACCAAGTACAGTGAAGCCATGCAGGCCACGGTCCTCAATGAAGAAGGTCGCAATCAGGTCTTGATCATGGGCTGCTATGGCATCGGGGTGTCCCGGGTGGTTGCAGCAGCCATTGAGCAAAACCACGATGACAAAGGCATCACCTGGCCTGAGGCCCTTGCGCCTTTCCAGGTCGCTCTGGTCCCGATCAACATGGCGACCTCAGATCGTCTTGAAACTCTGGCCGAGTCGGTTTACGGCGAACTCAAAGCGGCCGGTGTGGATGTCCTCTTTGACGATCGCAAAGCCCGTCCTGGCGTCATGTTTGCCGATATGGAACTCATCGGGATTCCCCACCGAATCGTTCTCAGCGAGCGACTTCTGGATGCCGGAAAAGCAGAGTACAAAGGCCGCAAGGATTTGGAAGCAACAGAAATCGCTGTTGAGACCATCGTGCCGATGCTTCTTGAGCGGCTCGGGAAGACCCGCTGATTTCGCCTTCAGGAACGCTTTCGTCCGATGAACCCGCTTCTGGAAACGCTTCAGCCCTATCCCTTTGAGCGACTGGCTCAACTGAACCGTGGGATCGTGCCTCCTCAAGATCTTCAGCCGATCCTACTGTCGATCGGGGAACCCAAGCACCCAACACCGAGCCTCATTCGAGAGGCCCTGATCGATAGCCTCTCCGGACTGAGCCAATACCCCGCCACTCGGGGAATTCCCGAACTTCGGCAAGCCATCGCGGGGTGGTTGGAGCGGCGATTCAATCTGGGCCCCGGCAGCATCGATCCCGAGCATCATGTCCTGCCCTGCAGCGGAACCCGGGAAGCCCTTTTCTCGCTGGCACAAGCCGTCGTGGATTCGCAGCAGAGCGCTAAGGTTCTGATGCCGAACCCGTTTTATCAGATCTATGAGGGCGCAGCCCTTCTGGCTGGAGCCACCCCGGTTTTCCTCAACGCCACGCGGGAAACCGGCTATCTTCCGGATCTTGATGCGGTCCCCGACAGCGTCTGGGAATCCTGCCAGCTGATCTACATCTGCTCGCCTGCAAATCCCTCAGGCGCCGTGATGGCCTATGAATCCATGGCGCGTCTGATTCAGCTTTCAGCACGATTTAATTTCGTCATTGCTTCAGACGAGTGCTATTCGGAAATCTACGTCGACGAAGACAACCCGCCACCCGGTCTTTTAGAGGTCGCAAAGGCGGAAGGAATTCACGATTATCGTCGCATGATCGTCTTTCACAGCCTTTCAAAGCGGTCCAACGCCCCAGGTCTTCGCTCGGGTTTTGTCGCAGGCGATGCCGAGCTTCTGAAGCAGTTTTTGCTCTATCGCACCTACCATGGCGCGGCCCTCTCGGTGCCCGTTCAAAAGGCGAGCATCGCCGCTTGGCAGGATGAGGACCACGTTCTCGAAAACCGGGCGCTGTATCGACAAAAATTCACTGCGGTCTCAGACATCCTCAAGGATGCCTTGGAGTTCACGATCCCCGAAGCCGGCTTTTATCTCTGGCCCAAAGTCCAAGGTGACGATCAGGCCTATGCCCGTGACCTTCTGGCCGCCACGAACGTGACGGTTCTACCTGGAAGTTTTCTCTCCCGGGAGGCCCAGGGCATAAATCCCGGGGCGGGGCATGTCCGAATGGCCCTGGTCGCGCCACTTGAAGACTGCATCGAAGCCGCACACCGCATCAAGGAATTCACTCTTTCTCACTCATTCAGTTAGGAAATCAGCATGTCCCTCGAAACCGTCATCAACCAAGCCTTCGAGAATCGGGCGGAAATCAGCCCCACGTCTGTCTCAAAGGAAGTTCGCGAAGCCATCCATGAGTCCCTCGCCCTCCTTGACAGTGGCAAGGCGCGCGTCGCCGAGAAGACCAGCGGCCAGTGGGTCGTCAATCAGTGGCTGAAGAAAGCCGTCCTCTTGTCATTCCGCATCACCGAAAACCGCGTGATGGAAGGTGGCGAGACCAAATACTTCGACAAGGTTGAACCCAAATTTGGAAGCTTCTCACCCGAGGAATTCGCCGCCCACGGCGTCCGTATTGTTCCGCCGGCCGCCGTTCGCCGTGGCGCGCATATCGCGCCTGGCGTCGTTCTGATGCCCTCCTTCGTTAACATCGGTGCTTTCGTTGACTCTGGCACCATGGTCGACACTTGGGCGACTGTCGGCTCATGTGCCCAGATTGGCAAAAACGTTCACCTCTCCGGCGGCGTCGGGATCGGCGGCGTGCTCGAGCCCCTTCAAGCCGGTCCGACGATCATTGAAGACAACTGCTTCATCGGTGCCCGCTCAGAGGTCGTTGAAGGGGTCGTCGTCGAGGAAGGCTCCGTCATCTCCATGGGCGTCTATATCGGCCAGAGCACCAAGATCTATAACCGGATGACCGGTGAAATCAGCTACGGCCGGATTCCGGCGGGCTCCGTGGTGGTCTCAGGCAACCTTCCTGCAAAGGATGGTAGCCACAGCCTCTACTGCGCCGTTATCATCAAGCAGGTCGATGAAAAAACCCGCAGCAAGGTGGGTATCAACGAGCTGCTGAGAGACTAAGTTTGCGTCACAGACCAACGCCACAGGAGATTTAACCCATGAAGCATCTGATTTTTGCCCTTGTTACCCTCGTCGCCTCTGGCCAAGCGATGGCAGACACCCAGCATTACTTCCGCCGTGATGGCAATCATGTTCATCACCTCAAGATCACCACCATTGGCGGTGAAGTCTTTGTGGCTGCGGATGTGGATTTTGATCCCAATGCCAATGAAGGGACCCAAAAGCATTGCTCCGCGGCGATCAGCGGTGAAGCCAAGAAGACCGGCGACAATGAAATCACCTTCCGGAAGCATATCGAGGGCGAAGCCAAGCATTGCGTCCTCAAGGTCTCACTGACCCCCGAAGGTGCCAAGGTCGAGCAATCTGCTGAATGTAGCTACTACGTCACGGGAATCTGTCACTTTGACAGTGACGGCAAGGAACTGACCCGAATCAAATAAAGGGATACCGATCCAAAAACCCCGCCCATACATGGCGGGGTTTTTTTTGGCCCAAATCCGGCACCTGAATTTTTTAAGATCCCAGCGCAGCGAAATGGCTCATGCTCATCGCGGAGTATCTTGAGCATCCCGGCTCTCGCTGACAAAGAAGCGAGAGAAAAGGAGTCCCAGCTCAAAGAGGATCCAGATGGGAACCGCCATGAGTACTTGAGAGACGACGTCGGGAGGCGTCAGGATAGCCCCAACAACAAACGCCAGCACGATGGCATAAGGACGCCATTCAGAGATCGCTTCTCGGGTCGCAATGCCGCTGACCACCAGAAGAATCGTCGCGATTGGAACTTCAAAGGCAATCCCAAAGGCCACAAACAACGTCAAAACAAAATCCATGTACTGATTGATATCCGTCATGACGGCAACACCCGGAGGGGCTGTCATGACCATGAACTGGAAAATCAGCGGAAAAACAACGTAATACGCAAAAGCCATTCCAGAGTAGAAGAGCAAGATGCTGGATACAAGAAGCGGCAGAGCAACGCGTCTTTCATGGGTATAAAGCCCCGGCGCAATAAAGGCCCAGGCCTGATAGAGGACGTAAGGAATTGAAATAAAAAACGAGACGAAGAGCGCAAGCTTCAGGGGAGCCAGGAAAGGCGATGCCACTCCGATGGCGATCATCTGACCGCCTGGCGGCATATGTCGAGTCAAGGGGCCAGCAAGGTAAGCATAGAGTTCATTCGCCTTAAAGCTGAGCGCTACAAAGATGAGTCCGATCGCAATGATCGAATGGATCAAACGATTACGGAGCTCGATGAGATGTGTGACGAAAGGCTGCTCCTCATCACTCCCCTTCGGATCTTCAGTCTGAGTCACGCTTCTCCTCATCCTTGGGGGGGTCTGAAGCCACCGGGCGATCAGGATTGAGGATGGAGTTTTCATGCATCCCGAGGGCCTCGGCCTCGGCCAAGAACTTCTTCTTTCGTTCCTCCATAGTGGCCCTGAGCTCCATCAATTGAAGTTCACGGTCAATCTCGGATTTGGCGGAATGCATGGTGCTCCTGACCTTTCTGATCCAGTAACTCGTTTCCTTAACGAGCTTCGGCAAGCGTTCAGGCCCAAAAACGACCAACGCCACCAGAGCGATCAGCAGCAACTCAGAAAATCCAACATCAAACATTGTGGATCAGGGGTCGCGGTCAGGCTTGTCGTCCTTTCCCGCCAGCTCGTCGGACTCAGGCTTGGGTTTGGGCTCTGGCTCTTCTGAGGCATTCAAAGCCGTTCGGAAGCTCTTGATGGCCGTACCCAGGTCGCCGCCCACATTTCGAAGCCGCTTAGTGCCAAACAAAAGCAGCACAATCAAAAGAAGGAGAACCAACTCCCAAATACCAATACCCATGATTTACTTCTCCAAAACGAATGAAACCATCTTAACAAATTGCTTGATCAAGACACGCACAGTGATGGAGAAGACGCGGCGCCAGCGACCGGATTTGCGGCCAGACAGAGAATCAGAGATAATTCACGGTCTTTTTTTTATGGCCTATGAACATGCTGACGACGATGCTCAAGGCGAAGCTCCATCGCGCTACCGTGACACATTCAGAACTCGAGTACGAGGGATCTTGCGCGATCGATCATGACTTGCTGGCCGCGTCCGGCATTCGCGAATACGAACAGATCCACATCTACAACGTCAACACGGGCGCCCGCTTTGTCACCTATGCCATCCAGGCTGAAGCCGCAAGCGGAATCATTTCCGTCAATGGGGCAGCAGCTCGCCTGGCTTCGCCTGGTGACATTCTGATCATCTGTGCCTATGTTCAGGTTGCGGAAACGGAACTTGCGGACTTCAAACCCACGCTGATCTATCTCGACGCGAAAAATGGCGTTAACCGGACCGGAAACGCCATCCCCGCTCAAAAAGCCTAGGCCTTTGGCCTAGATAAGTGCCAGGCCACGTCTGCCGCCTGGCGATTGGGTTTCACATCATGGACCCTAAAAAGCCGAACGCCCTTGGCAACACCGAAAGCCGTCGTCGCAACGGTGGCTCCGACCAACGCTAAAGGATCAGCCTCAGCGCAAAGGCTTCCCATGAAGCGCTTCCGACTGCAGCCCAAAAGAACGGGATAGCCGAGCGCACTGAGCTTATCGAGGTGACGTAAAAGCTCGAGATTGTGCTCACGCGTCTTACCAAATCCAATCCCGGGATCCAGAATGATTGCCTCCCTGGCAATGCCAGCAGCTACGGCAGCCGCAATTCTTCCCTTCAGATAGTCTGACACCTCACTGACCACATTCTGGTACTGAGGCACCTCCTGCATCGTTTGAGGAGTCCCTTGCATATGCATGAGCACGATGTGAGCCCGATGATGCGCCACCACATCGAACATGCGAGGGTCGCCACTTCCAGCGGTCACGTCATTTACGACAACGGCACCCCTTTTAAGAGCCTCATGAGCCACATGGGAGGACGAGGTATCAATACTGATATAAGGACGTGAAGCCTCTTCAGGGTCGGACAAAAGGGAATCCAGGACGGGAAGAACCCGACGACACTGTTCCTCAGGTGAAACCGGCAAGGAACCCGGGCGCGTTGATTCACCTCCAATATCAATGAGATCAGCCCCCTCCCCCACCATGGCCATTGCCTTATCCCTAGCCAGAAAAGCATCAAGGTGTACGCCACCGTCAGAAAAACTATCAGGGGTGACATTGAGGATCCCCATGACCAAAGGACGTTCCTGCTGCAACCGTGATTTAAAGGATTCGTTCATGGATTTTTAGGGCGTCTTCAGGGATAAAGGGCACAAAAAACCCTGCACAAGGCAGGGTGTTTTGCATTGGAGCGACCGAAGATTATTCCGGACGATCGACCAGTTCGACGTAGGCCATCGGAGCAGAGTCACCTGCACGCAGACCACACTTCAAAATGCGGAGATATCCACCCGGACGCGCCTTGTAACGAGGACCCAGCTGTTCGAAGAGCTTGGTCACGACATCGCGATCGCGAGTACGTGCGAACGCCAGTCGGCGAGCGGCTACACTGTCTTCCTTTGAGAGCGTAATAAGGGGCTCTGCAAAGCGGCGCATTTCCTTCGCCTTAGGAAGAGTGGTCTTAATAATCTCATTATGAATGAGCGCATTCGTGAGATTACGGAACAGCGCCGCACGATGGCTGCTGTTGATATTGAACTTACGTCCTGACTTACGGTGTCTCATAGTTCTGCTCTAGGGTCAGGTCTCAGCCGTTATCACGCTTGAGACTCTCGGGGGGCCAATTTTCC
>JBDKLO010000049.1:0-8666 GCA_039795615.1 Pseudomonadota bacterium | reverse complement strand
TCAATAACACCGCAATTATGTGGAAAATCCAACGCCTTTTCCATGAGAGGATTATTGAATGATCGGGTCACCCGGTTGGTTTACTGAAATTTACCCCAAGCACGGCAGCGCCTTTTCGATCCAGGTGAAGTCGAAGCTCGAAGAAGTGCAGTCCCCTTTCCAAAAAATCGAAATGTTCGATACGGAATGGTTTGGGAAGTTGATGATCATCGACGGTTGCACAATGGTTTCCGACCGTGACAACTACCTCTACCACGAGATGATGACTCATCCGGTCCTTTTTACGCACCCGAATCCCAAGAGGGTCTGGGTTATCGGTGGTGGTGACTGTGGCAGCCTTAAGGAGGTTTTGCGCCATTCCGGGGTAGAGGAGGCCATTCAGATTGAAATCGACGAGCAGGTGACAAGGCTTGCGGAGAAGTATTTTCCGGATCTGTGCTCATCTAATGGGGATCCCCGAGCCCAACTTCTCTTCATAGACGGTATCCAGTGGGTCAAGGATGCTGCTGACGGCAGCGTCGATGTCATCATTGTGGATAGCACGGATCCCGTTGGACCTGCTGAAGGGTTATTTAATGAGTCCTTCTACCGTGA
The DNA here is from genome assembly GCA_039795615.1 of Pseudomonadota bacterium. GTDB lineage: Bacteria > Pseudomonadota > Gammaproteobacteria > Methylococcales > Methylococcaceae > UBA6136. The sequence continues at coordinate 8,072 of JBDKLO010000049.1, read as the reverse complement.
GTGCATTCGATGTTTGGGTCCCACGGGGATTTTGGTCCAGCAGAGTGAGTCGCCACTCTTCCATGAGGACCTCATCATGGATATGCATTCGACGATGAGAGCCGCTGGATTTGCACAAACCAAGACGTTTTATTTCCCTCAGTGTCTCTATCCTTCGGGGTGGTGGAGTGGAACCATGGCCTCGATGAGCGATCTCTCGGGTTTCAGGGAGGCCGATGCCAACTCGCGCCCCTTTGAGTCACGTTACTACAATGTCGATATGCACAAGGCAGCATTCGCCACTCCGGAGTTCATGAAACGACGTTTGGCAGCCCTTTGAGAGACGGATTCTAGGAGAACAAGATGGCAGAAAAAGAAGTCAGCGAAGCGCTCTTTAAGCTTCGCACAGAAGTCGAAAAGTTAGAGCAGGGGCATCCTGAGCTTAGAAATAAGCTTGAGGGGCTTTTGGAAAAGCTTGAAAACCGCTTTGAGGCCGGTGCCGATGGCCAGCATCTGCAGCTGGTTGATGAGGCGCGTGAGACGGTGGAGCGTTTTGAGGTGGAGCACCCGACAGCTACGGCGGTTGTTGCTGAATTCCTTCAGATTCTAAGCAGCATTGGTGTCTGAGAACCGGACGTTTCTCAGTCTCAGCGTCAGGTTCTAGTAAAAAAACCGGGGAGGATCTAAGATCCTCCCCGGTTTTTTGTCGCCGAAGCCTAAGGCTTACAGCGTGTCAACCGCATTCAGCTCCTTGAACGCAAGCTGCAGACGGTCAGCCATGCTGGTCTGAGCAGCGCGGATCCATACGCGCGGGTCGTAGAACTTCTTGTTCGGCTTGTCAGCACCTTCCGGGTTGCCAATCTGGCCCTGCAGGTACCCTTCATTCTTGATGTAGAACTGGCGCACACCATCCCAGTAAGCCCACTGGGTATCGGTGTCGATGTTCATCTTGATGACGCCGTAGCTGACAGCTTCGGTGATTTCTTCCGGCGTTGAGCCTGATCCACCATGGAACACGAAGTCCAGAGAGTTTGCCGGCAGACCAAACTTTTCAGAAACGTATTTCTGAGAGTTGAGAAGGATCTGCGGGGTGAGCTTTACGTTACCCGGTGAGTAAACACCGTGAACATTTCCGAAAGAGGCTGCAATGGTGAAGTTCTTGCTGATCTTTGACAGGTGTTCATAGGCATACCCGACATCTTCAGGCTGGGTGTAAAGCTCTGAATGATCCATGCCGGAGTTGTCGACACCATCTTCTTCGCCACCGGTGCAACCGAGTTCGATTTCGAGAGTCATGCCCAGCTTGGCCATTCGCGCCAGATACTTGGCTGAAATCTCGATGTTTTCCTGAAGGGATTCCTCGGAAAGGTCAAGCATGTGTGAGCTGAACAGGGGCTTGCCGGTCTGTTCGAAATGCTTTTCACCCGCGTCGAGAAGGCCATCGATCCAGGGGAGGAGCTTCTTGGCACAATGGTCGGTGTGCATGATGACCGGGACGCCGTAATGTTCAGCCATGAGGTGAACGTGGCGTGCAGCTGAAATGGATCCCAGGATCTGTGCCTGCTGGCCTTCAAGCTTGACGCCTTTGCCTGCAAAAAACTGTGCGCCACCGTTGGAGACCTGAACAATAACTGCAGAGCGAGCCTTAGCGGCAGACTCAAGTACAGAGTTGATGGAGTCGGTGCTGATGACATTGACGGCGGGAAGGGCAAATTTGTTTGCGCGAGCATGCGCAAAGATTTCCTGGACTGCAGCGCCGGTAGCAACACCGGGCTTCACGATATCGAGGAGTTTTTTAGACATCCGAGGCTCCGTAGGGGCGGGTGGGAAAAACCCCCATTTTAACAGAGTTCTTTTTCGACCCAAAGAGATCCTGGTTTTCATGCAGCAATTTGTGCTTAGCTGGACGGTTGGGGCGTATGCAAATTTGGAGAGTGTGGCTCTTGGAGTTAAAAACATCCGAGTCATTTCTATTTGCCTGAATGAGAGGGCTCGGTTGCCGGCTTTAAGTTGACTGAAGCCCTGTCGAAAGCCAGAATAGGAAGGCTAAGGATGGCTTTTCCGTCCAATCGCATTTCCTTCCCGAGATCATGCAGCCGACCCAAGCACCCAATGACGCCCTGGTCTCTATTCGTGACCTAAGCTACAGCTGGGGACAGCGGAAAATTTTTGACGGGGTCAGCCTCGATATTCCGCGTGGCAAAGTGACTGCCATCATGGGGCCTAGCGGCACCGGAAAGACGACGCTTCTCAAGCTCATCGGCGGTCAGCTTCGACCGGACCGTGGCACCATTCATTACGCTGGCAAGAATATTCATGCGCTCAGCATGGATGAGCTTTATGAGCTTCGCAAAGAGATGGGCATGTTGTTCCAAAGCGGCGCCCTCCTGACGGACATCAATGTTTACGACAACGTTGCTTTTCCTCTTCGGGAGCACACCGGGCTTCCTGAGTCGATGATTCGGTCGCTCGTCCTCATGAAACTTGAGGCTGTCGGCCTTCGCGGAGCCAGGAATCTTATGCCGTCCGAATTGTCGGGTGGTATGGCCCGGCGTGTGGCACTGGCTCGGGCGATTGCTCTTGATCCTTCCATGCTGATGTATGACGAGCCCTTTACGGGACAGGATCCGATTTCTATGGGAGTTTTGGTCAAATTGATCCATGACCTAAACAAGGAATTGGGGCTGACCAGCATTGTGGTGTCTCACGACGTGAAGGAGACGATGGAAATCGCCGATCATGTTTGCATCATTTCTGCCGGCAAAGTCGTAGGGCAGGGTAGCAAGGAACAGATTGCCGATTCGGATTCGACATGGATTCGCCAATTTATCGATGGTGCGCCGGATGGCCCCGTTCCTTTCCACTATCCTGCCGAGGACTACCGTGTGGACCTGATCGGCCGGATAGATCTTAATCAGCGGCACTGAATTCCTCCGTGATGGTCACTCTGTTTCAAAAGCTGGGTCAGGAGACCCTCAAGGGTGTCGGCAAGTTAGGTCGCGCGATGGTTTTCATCATCCATGCCCTGACTGGGGCGGCTGACCTCATTCGACGACCGGGTCTCTTGGTAGCCCAGCTTTACTCGGTCGGGGTGCTCAGCGTCCTATTGATTGCGATATCCGGTCTGTTTGTCGGCATGGTTTTGGCGCTCCAGGGTTTCAATGTGTTGTCCGATTTCGGCGCTGAAGAATCGCTGGGTGTGATGGTGGCTGCTTCCCTGGTGCGAGAGTTGGGGCCTGTAGTGACTGCACTCCTCTTTGCTGGCCGAGCCGGATCGGCATTGACCGCAGAAATCGGCCTCATGAAGGCAACCGAACAGCTCTCCGGCATGGAGATGATGGCTGTAGATCCGATCAAGCGGATCATTGCACCCAGACTTTTTGCCGGAACGCTTTCCATGCCGCTTTTGGCCGCTTTGTTTACCGCCGTGGGTGTCCTGGGTGGATATTTTGTCGGTGTGGGGCTCTTGGGTGTGGACCAAGGACCTTTCTGGTCGCAGATGCAATCCCAAATTGATTTTTGGGACGATAGCGTGAATGGATTTATTAAAAGTATCGTTTTTGGGGCGGTGGTGACGGGAATCGCCGTCTTCGAGGGATACGATGCCATCCCTACGGCCGAAGGCGTCAGTCGGGCAACGACCCGTTCCGTCGTCTACTCCGCCTTTGCAATTTTAGGTTCTGACTTTGTACTTACAGCGTTGATGTTTGGGGATTGATCCATGCAGGTCACAAGGACAACGGAAATTTGGGTAGGTGCCTTCGTGGCTTTAGGGCTGGTCGCACTTTTCTTTGTATCGATGCAGGTCAGTAACCTCGGTGACTTTAAGTCAAGCCGTGGAAGTTATGTCCTGAAAGCCCACTTTGGCAACGTCGGCGGACTGAAGGTGCGGGCTCCGGTTTCGATGGCGGGCGTGACGCTGGGACGCGTGGAGAAAATCACCTTCGATTCATCACGCTATGAGGCACTGGTTGAGATGCGCATTGATCCTGCTTTCAAGCAGCTTCCCGAGGATACCAGTGCCAGTATCCTGACCGCGGGTCTTCTGGGCGAGCAATACATTGGCCTTTCTGCGGGCGGTTCGGATGACTTCCTGAAAGACGGGGATGAAATTGAACTCACGCAGTCTGCGGTCATCCTTGAGCAGTTGATCAGTAAGTTGATGTTCAACAAGGCCGAAGAAGGGAAAACCGAAGCCAAGAAAACCGCCCATGACGCTCCGGTTGCTTCGGCATCGGTAATCTCCTCAGGTGCTAAGGCGGCTCAACCCCTGGAGGTGGCGGCTCCTGTCTCTGAGTCTCAAGATGCCGCAACAGCTCCGTTGGCCCCCAAAATCGAGGGCAACGTTGGTGTTCCTAAAAAATCCAAGTCAAAGTCGTCACGGGTCAGTCATAAGGCAGTAGCCGCGAAACCGTCATCGGCTTCAACCTCCGAACATCACTCAACTGCGCGCGCCGGGCATGCTGCAAAAAAGAAAGCGCACTGAAAAAGCCGCGACGATCTTGAGTCCGCTTCGGTTTGATCCACATGGTCGAACCGGTGGCTTCCTTTTGTCAGGAGAGATGACGTTTCGGACGTCTGCTCCCGCCATTCGTGAGGCAGCGAGTATCATTGAGGCCGCCTACACCCCGCTACAGTTCGATTTATCAGGCGTAGGCCGGGCGGACAGTGCAGGAGTTGGGCTCCTCATTGAATGGCAGCGCCTTGCGGCGCGAGCTCGCTGCGAACTTCGCTACACCAATATGCCGAAATCCCTGGAGTCCATCATGAGAGTGACCGGGGTGCTTGGAATGCTCCCTGTGGACTGATGCGGTCCCTGAATCTGAATCAAGAGAGTTTCTGATGGACAAGTTGATGATTACCGGTGGCAACACCCTGAATGGTGAGCTTCGCATTTCGGGTGCGAAGAATGCTGCCTTGCCCATCCTCGCAGCAACTTTGCTGTCGGACAGTCCAGTGACGGTTGGGAATGTCCCGCATTTGCTCGATATTACGACCACGCTTGAGCTTTTAGGGCGAATGGGCGTGAGTCTTACCGTCGATGAAAAGATGAACGTCGAGGTTGACCCCACGCCCATCAAGAGTTTCCTGGCGCCTTACGATCTTGTCAAAACCATGCGCGCCTCCATCTTGGTTCTCGGCCCGCTCTTGGCGCGTTATGGTCGTGCAGAAGTTTCACTTCCTGGTGGCTGCGCAATTGGGGGGCGCCCCGTCAATCTGCACTTGCAAGGGCTGGCCCAGATGGGCGCCGATATCAATGTGAAGAATGGCTACATCCATGCCAGTGCCAAGCGGCTCAAAGGCTGTCGATTGGTCCTGGACCTCGTGACTGTGACCGGTACCGAAAATCTGATGATGGCGGCGGCGCTCGCTGAGGGCACCACGATCATCGAAAATGCAGCCCGTGAGCCTGAGGTCGTGGATCTTGCCAAGTTCCTGAACATGATGGGCGCAAAAGTCTACGGGGCAGGCACCGATATTCTCGAGATTGAAGGGGTCGAAAACCTTTCCGCTCAAGGGCAAACGTATCGGGTCATGCCTGACCGAATTGAGGCTGGAACCTACCTGGTTGCTGCGGCCATGACGCGAGGTAAGGTCAAGCTGAAGGATGTCCGTCCTGACATCATGGATGCTGTGCTTCAAAAGTTGAGGGAGGCCGGAGCTCAGATCACGACGACGGAGGATACGATTGACCTGGATATGACAGGAATCCGTCCTCGGGCCGTCTCCCTAAGGACTGCGCCTTATCCCGCATTCCCGACCGATATGCAGGCTCAGTTCATGGCTTTGAACGCGATTGCCGACGGGGTGGGCGTCATAACAGAGACCATTTTCGAAAATCGCTTCATGCACGTGCAGGAGATGCAGCGCATGGGGGCCGATATTACTGTGGAATCGAATACGGCGATCATCAGAGGGAAGGAAGCCCTTAATGGTGCGCCGGTCATGGCGACAGATCTGAGGGCTTCGGCAAGTCTGGTTCTGGCGGCGCTGGTTGCCGAAGGGCAGACTGTCGTCGATCGCATTTATCACATTGATCGTGGTTATGAGTGTATTGAGGAAAAGCTGGCCCAGCTGGGTGCTGAAATCCGTCGCGTACCGCAGTAAGACAGGAAGCCGGAGGATAGCGTGCTGACACTTGCTCTTTCGAAAGGTCGAATTTACGACGAAGCAGTTGAGCTACTGTCGAGGATCGGCATCGAACCGACCGTTGATCCTGGCAAAAGCCGGAAGTTGATTCTTCCCTCTAACCGGGAAGGTCTCCAGTTTCTCATCATTCGCGCCAGTGACGTGCCGACCTATGTTGAATATGGTGCGGCGGATCTCGGTATTGCCGGTAAGGATGTTCTCGCAGAGTATGAAACCGAGGGTCTTTATGAGCCTTTGGATCTCGGTATTGCCAGTTGCCGTCTCATGACGGCAGGCAGGAAAGGGCTGACATTTCGTGCCGGAGAGCGCCCGAGGGTTGCGACCAAATACGTGAAAACGGCCCATCGTTTTTTTGCCAATCGTGGGATTCAGGCTGAAATCATCAAGCTTTATGGCTCCATGGAGCTGGCGCCCTTGGTCGGCCTTGCCGACTGCATCGTCGATGTGGTGGATACGGGAAAGACCCTTCAGGCGAATGGATTGGAACCGCTGGAGCTAATCATGGAAGTGAGTAGCCGCCTCATCGTCAACAAAGCGGCGATGAAGATGAAACACGCAGAAGTCAGTGGCTTCATAGATGAAATCAAAACCGCGCTCGCCAAGTCATCATGACCGAGACATTAAAAATCAGGCGACTCGATAGTCGGCAGGAGACCTTTGAAGCTCAACTTCAAGAGGTTCTCTCGTTTGATTCCTCGACCGATGCCGAAATTCACGAACGCGTCCAGAGCATTCTTGATCGCGTCAGAAAAGAGGGCGATACAGCGCTGATTGAGTACACGCGCCTGTTCGATCGCTTTCCCGTTTCGTGCGCTGAAGAGCTGGAGATTGGCCCTGCCGAGCTTGCCGCCGCCTGGGAGTCCCTTCCCAAGTCGACAGCGGACGCTCTGGAAAAGGCGGCGGCCCGAATTCGTGCTTACGCTGAACACCAAAAGATGAGCTCATGGGACTTTAAGGAGCCCGATGGAACAGTGCTCGGTCAAAAGGTGACGCCGCTGGATCGAGTGGGTATCTATGTCCCTGGTGGCAAAGCGGCCTATCCATCGTCTGTCCTCATGAATGCCATTCCGGCCCATGTGGCAGGAGTATCAGAGATCATCATGGTCTCACCGACACCGAATGGAGAAACGAACCCGCTGGTGTTGGCCGCGGCCCATCTTGCCGGGGTCAATCGGTGTATCCGGATCGGTGGGGCACAGGCGGTTGCGGCTCTGGCCTTCGGAACAAAATCAGTTCCGCGGGTCGATAAGATTGTGGGCCCCGGAAATATTTATGTCGCAACAGCCAAAAAGCTGGTCTTTGGCGAAGTCGGAATCGATATGGTTGCAGGCCCATCAGAAATTCTGGTGATCTCTGATGGTGGGACCAATCCAGATTGGATTGCGATGGATTTGTTTTCCCAGGCCGAGCATGATGAAGATGCGCAGGCCATTCTGATCTCAACGGACGAGGGACACCTCGATGCCGTGACGATGAGTATGGAAAAACTGCTGCCAACCATGGATCGACAGGACGTCATTCGGGCTTCACTGAAGGAGAGGGGAGCGATGATTCTGGTCCCTGACCTAATCGCGGCGGCTCGGGTTGCCAACCGGATTGCCCCAGAACACCTCGAACTTTCCGTAGCCGCTCCGGAGGCGCTTTTAGAGCAGATCACAAATGCTGGCGCCATCTTCATGGGGCGCTATACCGCAGAGGCTTTGGGTGATTATTGCGCAGGCCCCAATCACGTGTTACCTACGTCAGGAACAGCCCGCTTTTCCTCCCCCTTGGGCGTCTATGACTTCCAGAAACGTTCCAGTGTTATCTTCTGTAGTGCCTCTGGCGCCAATCAACTGGCAGGCATTGCATCCGTTCTGGCGCGTGGCGAGGGCTTGGACGCCCATGCTCGATCGGCCGAATACCGTTTGATTAATGCGAGTGACTGACCCTATGGACAGCAT
>JBDKLO010000048.1:0-3363 GCA_039795615.1 Pseudomonadota bacterium | reverse complement strand
GTTGGATCCATCAGCGGTGATAGGGGTGGTTTTTGAGAATACTGTGGGCGCGATAAATCTGTTCTGCAACCAGGACTCGGACCAAGGGGTGAGGCAGGGTCAGGGGCGAGAGGCTCCAGTGAACCGAGGCCCTTTTTCGGACCGCTTCAGGATGCCCTTCGGGCCCTCCGACTAAAAGTGCCACGCGGCGCCCCTCCTGCATCCAAAGCCCAAGTTCCTGGGCCAGGTTTTCGGTGGTCCAGTTGCGTCCCCCCACTTCCAGCGCGATCACGCGATCATCGGATTCCAAAAGGGAGAGCACCCGTTCACCCTCCTCCTCGCGAATGCGGGTGAGATCCGCGTTCTTGCCGCGTTTTCCAGGGGCGATCTCTCGAAGCACCAGTTCGCACTCTCGGGGAAGACGCTTTCGGTATTCCTCAAACCCCTCGGTCACCCAAGCGGGCATGCGGTTTCCGACCGCCATCAGATGGATCTGCATGGGGTTTTCCTGGGGCGCCGTCTTAAGCGACGTCCAGCATACGCTCGAGTGAGAGCTTTGCAGGCGCTGCGACCGATTCGGGCACAGTGATCCGGTTGACCACATGCCCTTGAACCAGATTCTCAAGAATCCAGGCCAGATGCTGGGGATCGGTCCTGAACATGGTCGAGCACATGCAGACCGTCGGCGACATGAAGTGGACGTCGACGCCTTTGGGCCGCATCTCATCGGCCAGTCGGTTGACCATGTTGAGTTCGGTTCCAACGAGCCAGCGGGTGCCGGGTTCTGCCGCTCTCACGGCCTTCAGGATGAATTCGGTCGAGCCGATGACATCGGCTTTCTCGCAGATTTCAAGTGCACACTCAGGATGGACGATGACCTGGGTTTCGGGATGACGCTCGAGGAACCGGTCAATGTGCGCGGGCTGGAACACCTGGTGGACGGAGCAAAAACCCTTCCAGAGGATCATGCGCGCGGCCCGAATGGCTTCGGGGGTCAGTCCCCCCAAGGGCTTTGAAAAATCCCAGGTGACCATGGCCTCCAGCGGAATACCCATCCGGTGGCCGGTATTTCTTCCCAGATGCTGGTCGGGGAAAAACAGGACTTTCTCGCGGCGGGCAAAGCTCCATTCGAGAATGTCCCTCGCATTACTGGAGGTGCAGACAATGCCGCCATGACGACCGCAGAAGGCCTTAAGGTCGGCTGCAGAATTGATGTAGGTGACCGGGGTGATGGCCGCATCGGGATCCAGCACCGTCTGGAGCTCTTCCCAGGCGCGCTCGACCGCAGGGCGATTGGCCATATCGGCCATGGAGCAGCCTGCCGCGAGGTCGGGGAGGATCGCGATCTGATCGGGTCTTGAGAGGATATCTGCGACTTCGGCCATGAAGTGGACGCCGCAAAAGACGATGTATTCGGCCTTCGACTGCGAGGCTTCGCGGGAGAGCCTCAAGGAGTCGCCGGTCAAATCCGCATGGATGAAAACCTCATCGCGCTGGTAGTGATGACCCAGAATGACGCAGCGCTCGCCCAGCGCCGTCTTGGCGGCACGGATACGATCCGCGCAGGCCGCATCATCGAGGAGCGCATAGTCTTCAAGGGGGAGAGGGGTGCCGTTCATTTGGAACTCCTAAGATCGCCGAGTGCGGCGTCATAAAGATCGAGGTACTGACGTGCGCTGGTCTCCCACGCAAAGTCCTTTTGCATGCCGTTTTTCTGGATGTTCTGCCACAAGCGCTTTTGTCCATAGAGCGAAAGGGCCCGCTCAACCGCCTCAAAGAAGGCCTCCGAGGTGGCCTCATCAAAGATGATCCCGGTCGCGGTTCCGGCCTCAAGGGCCTCGGGCGTAGCATCGATCACGGTATCGGCCAGGCCACCGGCACGGCGGACCAGTGGAACGGCGCCATAGCGCTGACTGTACATCTGATTGAGACCACAGGGCTCAAAGCGCGAGGGCATGAGGAAGAGATCCGCACCGGCTTCGGCCTGATGGGCCCGGGCTTCGTCATAACCGAGATAGACGGAAAGGCGTTCGGGGAAAAGGTGCTGCCAGTCGCGGAGTGTTTTTTCATAGCGAACATCCCCGGTTCCGATCAGGATGATCTGGAGGGGAAGGGCCATGAGTTTGGGGAGCGATTCGAGGAGGAAGTCGATGCCTTTTTGTTCCACCAGGCGTCCGACCCAGGTCAGGACCGGAATCGAGGCGTCTTCCGGAAGACCCGAGACGCGCTGGAGGTAGGCCTTGGACTGAGCCCGGTTTTTAAGGCGTTTGACATCGAAATGGGGGTCGATCAGGGGGTCGGTCGCAGGATTCCAGGCCTCGGTGTCGATGCCGTTGAGAATTCCCGAAAGCCGATCGCTCCGGTGTGAAAGGAGCCCATCGAGGCCGCAGCCCTCGGCTTTTTCCTGAATTTCCCGGGCATAGGTGGGGCTTACCGTACTGATCCGGTCTGAAAAGACGAGCCCCCCCTTGATGAAGCTTAGTTGGTCATAAAATTCGAGAGCCTCCGGGGACCAGAAGCGAGTGGGAAGCTTCAGGGCATCAAACGTCGATCTCGGGAAAACGCCCTGGTAAGCGAGGTTATGGATCGTAAAGACGCTGGCGGGCCGCTTGGGTTCATCGGCCAAAAGCGCTGGAATGAGCCCGGTTTGCCAGTCGTTGCAATGAACGACATCGGGCTTGAAATCGAGCCCGAGGCGATCGAGGGCGATTTCGACGCTGACCCTGCAAAAATGCGCGAAGCGCTCGCCATTATCCGGCCAGGGCGCACCGTCGGCGCCAAGGTAGGGATTCCCTTCCCGACCAAAATGGGTTTCATCCCTCATCGCCCAGACCGGGACATTCGATCCCGGGAGTGTGGCTTCCATCAGCCGGGGTGCATTCTCAGGGTATGTCGCAAGCTCCCGAAAGGCCGCCGAGGCCAGCACCTTGGGGTACCCCGGAACCAGAATCCGGACATCATGGCCCAATGCCTTGAGAGCGATCGGAAGACTGCCCGAGACATCGGCCAGTCCCCCGGTTTTGATCAGCGGAAAGACTTCACTGGTGACAAAAAGGATCTTTTTCATGGGGGCGGGCGTCAGTGCCGATGGTTTCAGTCCTTGAGTCCGAGAATGATGCCGCCTAAGGGCGGAATGGTGAGGCTGATGGACGCCGGGCGGCCCATCCAGGGACGATCCTCGGTGCGAACCGCCACGTTTCCGACATTGCTGCCACCGTAGTACATCGAGTCGGAGTTGAAGAGTTCTTCATAGATGCCGGTCTTGGGAACCCCAATCCGGTAGTCATGGCGGGGAACCGGCGTGAAATTGAAGACCACGATGACGGTCTGGTCATCGCTTCGGCGCAGATAGCTCAACACCGATTGCGGGGCATCATGGCAGTC
>JBDKLO010000047.1:0-3626 GCA_039795615.1 Pseudomonadota bacterium | reverse complement strand
CAATCCGTTGCCGTTAGACGGTCAGCTGCTTGCGGCCCTTGGCGCGTCGTGCATTGATCACGAGGCGACCACCACGGGTCTTCATGCGAGCACGGAATCCGTGGGTACGGACACGCTTAATCTTGCTGGGCTGATAAGTTCTTTTCATGGGGAGAGGCCTTGAACACGGGCTACAAAAGAGGCGGAATGCTAAAGCACCTGAAGGCCATCTGTCAATTCGATTCGTGCATTCTGGTTAAAGCCCTCATCGCTGCCTCTAGCCTAGGTCTTGAGGCACCCCGAAGAAAGATGAGATCAGCGGGCCTCGGACGGTTAGGTTATATTATCGTTTCGAGAACGCAGAGCCCCCTTCCCATGACAGGTCCATCCCCGATCGCCGGCCCCAAGAGGCCCTATACCCGATGAGCCTGATCTGGTCTCAATGCATGAGTCGGCTGGAAGGAGAGCTTCCACCGCAGCAGTTCAATACCTGGATTCGTCCCCTTCAGCCGGTTGAGAGTGCAGGCGAGCTTCGACTTCTGGCTCCCAACAAGTTTGTTCTGGACTGGGTCAGACAACATTTCTTTGGCCGGATCGAAGAGGTGCTGGCCGCCCAAAATCAGCCTGCCCCGACGGTCAGTCTTGAAATCGGAAGCCGTCCCGTCGACCCGCCTCCTGCGACCAAGTCATCCTCTGCGGCACCCGCCACGGCAAAGGCAGCCCCTGCCCGAAGGGTGTTGGCGAATAATCTCAATCCGAGCTTCACCTTCGATAGCTTTGTTGAAGGGAAATCCAATCAGCTGGCTCGCGCCGCTTCGCTGCAGGTCGCTCAGAATGTCGGTAGGGCCTATAACCCTTTGTTTATCTATGGTGGGGTGGGTCTGGGGAAGACCCACTTGATGCATGCTATCGGCGATGAAATCCTCAAGCAGAACCCGGGCGCCAATATCGTTTATCTCCATTCAGAGCGCTTTGTTTCGGACATGGTGAAGGCGCTTCAGCACAACGCTATCAGCGCGTTTAAAGATTTTTATCGGACGGTAGATGCCCTTCTCATCGACGACATCCAATTCTTCGCGGGCAAGGAGCGTTCTCAGGAGGAGTTTTTCCATACCTTCAATACCCTCCTTGAAAATAAGCATCAGATCATTCTGACCTGCGATCGATATCCAAAGGAAATCAAGGGGTTAGAGGAAAGACTGAAGTCGCGTATCGGTTGGGGACTCTCGGTCGCCGTCGAGCCGCCTGATCTTGAGACGCGCGTTGCCATCCTGATGAGCAAGGCACAACAGGCTCACGTGGATCTTCCGGATGAAGTCGCGTTTCTGATCGGCAAGCGCATTCGCTCGAACGTCAGGGAGCTTGAAGGCGCGCTGCGCCGCGTCATTGCCAATGCGCATTTCACCGGGCAACCCATCACCCTCGATTTTGCCAAAGAAGCGCTCAAGGATCTGATCGCGCTTCAGGATCGCCTGGTGAACGTTGAGAATATTCAGCGCACGGTGGCTGAGTACTACAAGATTCGTGTTTCAGATCTCCTCTCGCCCAAGCGGACCCGCTCGGTCACCCGCCCCCGTCAGGCAGCGATGGCCCTGAGCAAGGAACTGACGAATCACAGCCTCCCTGAAATCGGCCAGTTGTTTGGGGGTCGAGATCATACGACCGTCTTACACGCCTGCCGAAAGGTTCAGGAGATCATGGCCAGCGACGCCAAGTTCCTTGAAGACTACAACAACCTGAAGCGGCTGCTGTCCGCTTGAGGCTTTCCGATCGCCACTCACCCAGGATTTCCCCATGAAATTCCAGATTGACCGTGAAACCCTTTTGGCGCCGCTTTCACACCTGATGGGCGTTGTCGAAAAGCGGCAGACTATGCCGATTCTTTCAAATGTCTTGATGCGTCTTTCCGATGACACCTTGGAGATGACCGCGACGGACACCGAAGTCCAGCTGGTGGCGCGGGTTGGCGTGTCTTCGGGAGAGGGCGGTGAGGTCACGGTGCCCGCACGAAAGCTTCTCGATATCTTCCGCCTCCTCCCGGATCAAAGTCAGGTCAATCTCGGGTCCAAGGGCGATCGCTTGATCGTTCAAGCGGGAAGCAGTCGGTTCAGTCTGACGACGCTGCCTGTGGAAAGCTATCCCGCCTTCGACATGGGGCAGACCGATCTTGAGGTGACCCTTCCTGCGCTTACTCTGAGGACAGCGCTTGAAAAGACCCTGTTTGCGATTGCCCAACAGGATGTTCGCTATTACCTCAAAGGCCTCCTCCTTGACCTCGAAGGGGTGACGCTTCGGACGGTGGCTTCGGATGGGCATCGATTGGCCGTGTTTCAGGAAACTCTGGCTGAAGGCTTCGCCGCTAACCGGCAGATTATTGTTCCGCGGAAGGGCGTCCTTGAGCTTTACCGCCTCTTGAATGATGCGGCCGATGAGGTCACGCTTCAGATTTCACCAAATACCCTTCGCGCCAACATCGGCAGTCTGAGCTTTTCTACCAAGCTGATTGATGGTCGCTATCCCGATTACCGACGCGTTTTGCCACAGGAATGCGCCACGACCATCGTGGTTGAGCGCGATCTTCTGAGGGCTGCCTTGGGTCGCGTGGGTCTCATGACCAACGAAAAGCAAAAGAGCATCACCCTCGACGCCTCGGCCTGCGGGGAAATGGTTCTCACCAGCCAGAGTGCCGATCAGGATGATGCGGAGGAGCGCCTGAGTGTCACGGCCGAGGGCGGTGCGGTGTCAGTCGGTTTTAATTCAGCTTATTTGATTGAGGCCATTAGCCATGTTTCTGGGAGTGAGCTGAGGCTTTCCTTCACCCCGGCCGGCAACAGTTGTCTGGTTGAAGATCCTGACGATCCGCGTTATCGCTGCGTCGTCATGCCCATGAGGCTCTGATTGTCGTGTACCGAGCCCTGATTTTGGGCCCGGTTCTGGGAGGGTCTGCTTGAGCCTGATTCAGCTCGATGTCGAGGGGCTTAGGAATCTCGATCCCTTGCGCCTCGAGCCTGGGTCGGGCATCAACTTTATTGTGGGTCCGAATGCGAGCGGCAAGACCTCCTTGCTAGAGGCCATCTACCTCCTGGGCCGAGGCCGCTCGTTTCGAACCAGCCAGGCAGGTCAGATGGTCCAGTTTGGCTCCCCCGCACTGACGGTCGCGGGGCGCGTCCTGACGCCCGAGGGTGAGCGTCAGGTGCTAGGTCTCAAAATGGCCCGTGGGCGACGTGAAATCCACGTGGCGGGTCGTGCCGTTCAGTCTAGCGCCTTCCTGATGAAGGCCTTCCCACTGCTGGTGATTCAGCCCTCCGGGATTGCCCTCTTGGAGGGGTCTCCGAAGCTTCGTCGCAACTTCCTGGATTTTGGTGTCTTTCATGATGATCCAGCGTTTCTGGATTATTGGCGCCGTTACATGCGAGCCCTCAACCACCGAAACAGTCTCCTGAGGCGGGCGAATACCCGCGAATTGGCCCCTTGGACCCATGAAATGGCCCGCTACGGTATAATGTTGCATCAGGCGCGGTGCGGTTATCTGGAACGATTGATGCCGTATTTCCGCGAGATAGGGGGGCGTTTTTTTGGGGCCTCACCATTTGAGCTCAAGGTGCAGCCCGGTTGGGATCTGGGTCGTCCTCTGGAAGCCATTCTGG
>JBDKLO010000046.1:0-4164 GCA_039795615.1 Pseudomonadota bacterium | reverse complement strand
CCATTAAGGCGTCGGGAAATCCCCTGATTCGAGCGCATCGACGAACACCTTCGCAAAGGGCAGGCGGGGTTCAAGCGGAATCGCTTGCTGATAGGCTTCGAAAGCCCAGCCTTGTTGGCGGGTGGCGAGCTTAATGCTGTTTGCCAGGGTTTCCTGATCATTCCGGCTCGCTGAATTCTCATTTTCTGGGACATCCCCACGAGCGACAACCACCAGGGGAACGTGCACCGTTTCGACCTGATCCGTGACATCGAAGGAGTAGTTGCCTGGGTTAAGCATCAATGTTTCAAAGGCAAAGTGATGTCCCTCAATCGCATGGGCCTCGCCCCGGATTGTTTGGTTATCTGACTTTAAAGTGACGTTAAATGGTCCTTTGCCCCCTGACCATGCGATATTGAGCGGCCGTTTTGTCCCTCCTATCAGGCGAAGTCCGCCCTGGCTTGCCAGCGGAACGGCAAGGGGCTCTCCACCGCCCACGGCCCGCGCTGCCGCCTGCACGACACGCTTGTTGTCGGTTTCCTCTGGTTTGACCCCCACGCGCTGTAAGAGCCAGTCTGAAGCCCAGTTCCAGGTTTGACTGAATTTTTCCTTGGAAGGATCGCCTCCGAGTTCGGCCGCACTCAGTGATTTTCCCCCTGGAGGGATGTCCAGGGCGGTCAGCTTTCCTGTCGCTGAAACAAGGCTTGCGTGCGCGGTGGCCGATTTGATTTCAAGATGATCGCCGGGCTTGAGGTACATGCCATCTTGAACATCAACCGGTTTATCACCCCGGATCAGGACATAGGCATCGGCTGAGGAATCAATCTTGAGATAGGTCGCAGCTTCGGCTCCGATAGTCATCAGAGTCAACAAGGCAAATCCCAGGGGCAATCTCATTACGTGACACATGTGCATTCTCGTGAAAACAAACTCAGTGATTTTCAAGTGCAGTGATGATTCCTTCAGCCTAACGCGACCGGATCCATGCTCTGAATTTTCGACGAAGATCGTCATACATGTCAGTGACCGTCGAGAGGAACAGAGGAAGAGCCAGCGTCAGCCAGACACCATATTTGAATAAAACATAGCACACCGGAAGCATGAGTAATGATACGCCGGCCATGAAGAGGAAACTGTTCGACCGTGGGGCGAGAAGAGCGTGAAGCCCGTAGCCCAGAATCACGACGAGTGCCTCAAGGAGTAATCCGAACCCGAGGGGGGGGCGATTCAGAATCCCATTTTGATCAAGCGTGCTGATGGCATTCAAGATCACCAGGCTTCCTGGAATCATTCCAAGGGGAGTATCGAAGGTGTCACGGGTATCCAGTGCTGAAGCCCCAATGACGACGACCCGACCTTTGACCCAATTCATCTGATCCTTGGTGATCAGGCCCGTGGGATAGCTCCGCTGGCAGGTTGGATTCTTGGTGCTGTCTGTAATGCAGGAGGCGGGGAGGGTTTCAAGATAGGGGATCATGACCCCTTCAGCGTCGGGGATCTCCTGAGGCTCTCTCCAGGGTGGAAGCTCACGGGGGATGTTATAGACGATCCTTTGCGAAAGTTTGGAGGGATTGGCAGGAAATTCAAGATCCGCCACATGGACATCGCCTGAGGGTGAAGGATCGGATAATCCAGCGCGAATCGATGCCATCACGTCCCGAGGAGCGTGATCGGAGTCCCGCAAAAGGCTATAGATGAGCAATTGCGTCGAGGGGAGAATGCCGTCCTCGGTTTCGCCGATTTTTTCGAAAATGCGCCAACGCCGAAGGATGCCGTCGGCATCATCAACATCAAAGAGGGCTGAGGACCTGAGGACCCGGGAATCCGGCTGATTGAGAGCGGCATCAAGAAACGAGGATCTAAGCGAAGGGGACTCCGTCTCATCCAGGCCATGACGGATCCCCTGCGGGAGGATCAGGGGCGGAAGATTCGTGTTCCGGTAGTGCGTGATGAATTCAATGAATTGGCGATCGGCATTCTCATTACAGGAGGGCCGAGAGAGCTCGACATCCACATAGATGACCCGAGCCTCTGCGGCCACCGCGAACTGGATCAGGGACAGGAGTTTGTCCCTTGGAATTTGTAGGGGATCATCCCAGATGCGATAGGTTCGATCGTCAATGTCGATGAAGGCCAGAGGTATGGCCGATTCGGGAGGGGGAGAGGCCTGAAAGGCCTCCATCACAAAATCCATGACCGTGTCTTCCTTCTCGGTCAGAAACGGCATGTTGGCGATCCCAGGCAGGCTGATGATTGCAAAGGCCGGCAAGGCAATCATGAGCCTCAAAAGCAAGCTTCGAAGGTGCCGCATTAGGCGAGATTCATGGGCGGATGATGGGGGCGTGGCTGTCTTCATGGCTCAATCCAGAAATTCAGGCTACCACCACTGACCCACCAGAATGAAAGGTGCCCAGTAATAGGGATGCTCGGAGCCTTTCGTGTTGATGACGGACTGCTGCGCTTCTTTCAACGCCATCGTCGCCGGTTGATCATTTTGAACATAGGCGCGATAGAACGACTGCATCAAGTTGACGGTCGCCGCATCGTCGACTGGCCAAAGACTGCCCATGGCCCGTGGGATCCCCGAGCGTAAGGCGAGACCACTAAGACCCAAGGGCGCCTGATCATCCCCTTCTGCGGTATGGCAGGCACTCAGCGTGAGTAGCCCCAATCTTTTTCGTCCCTTTCCGCCTTCCTTGAGGAATCCATCCAACATTTCGAAGCGTAAAAGATCATCATAGGCCAGGATGTAACTCGCATCGGCACTTCGACCGATGACCCCATGGGATGCAATGTGAAGTGCGGAATAAGCATGGCTCCGGAGATTGTCCTTGAGAGCCTCAAGGGTGAAGGTCTCGTTCATGAGCGCTGTATTGGCGATGGGCGTCAGTGCCTCGATTTCCTTTTTAACTCCCGGCAATTGAAGGGCATGGCTGATAGCGCGCTGGGGCGTGGTTGAATGGGTTTCAGAGAGGGCATCATCGCTCGACTTTTGGGTTGACCTTGAGGACAGCAGTACTTCCTTGGTGATGGCTTCGGGCAAATGACTCACAACGGGACCAGGATCACTCACACCGGCCAGCATGATCTTTTCGCCGGAGGATCGGTCTTCTTCTTCAGGCGTAAAGAGACTGAGTCCTGTCAGCGTCGCAAATTGGTAACGTCGGACCAGGTAGTCTTCCCCCGTGTGGAGGGCCGCGAAGGGGATTTTTCGGAACTGTCGATCCGGCACAATGACCAGTGTCTTGATCTGGTTCTGTTTCAGCTTCGGCTCCAGAGGTGCGAAGAGCAGTGTGTAGAGCTCTCTGGCCAGCGGCTCAGGGTTGCTATTCGGGTTGGACAGCATGCGTGAGAGCGATTGCATCTTCTGGAGGATGCTGGGAGGCGAGGGGGTTCGAGTGCTGTAGGCCTCGATCTCACCGCCTGCGGCCATCAGAATCGTGATGCGATTCTTCGTCACAAAAGGGTAGAGAAACGCTGTCCCAGCTTCCCCCTTCAACAAGAGATCGGATGCAGATTTGCGGCGCTCCGGAACCCCACAGGAATGCCCCAGAAAGTCTTCCAGCGCGGAGCGGTTGATGGATTCCAGCGTAAAAATGGCGTCTTTGAGGAAGTCACGCCGTTGTGTGACCTGATCTGTAGCCTCTGCCCGATCCACCAGCAACTCGACCCGATCCAGATAGATGGGTTCAAGCTGGGAGAAAAACCAGGACATGCCTTGATCGTCCGTTCTGGGAAAATCCTTACGTAAAGTCTCGGCATCATCAAAGGCATCGCCATAGTCCTTGAGGGCCTGTTCCTTGTGGCCCTGTTTTTTCTCCAGTTGTCCCTTTTGCGCGAGAAGTTGCCAACGGTTTCGAGGATCGGCGCTGCGACCTATGGCTTGAACAGCTTGTCTCGCAATCTTGAGAGCATCCTCATCGCGCTGGTTTTCGCGGTAGAGCCGAATCAGTTCAAGATAGGCCTTAGCTTGAATGTCCGGTAGGCCTTGGCTGTCTTCAATGGACTGATTCAGCAATTGGAAGCGGATGGCCTTGAGGGTCGGTAATGATGCGGCACTTTTCTTTTCGGCACTTAAGAGAATGGTCTCCAACGTCATCAGCTCGAGGGCCCTCGTTTCACTCGGTGGAGACTTGAGGAGTGATTCACTCCACTCAGCGGCTGATTGCTGGACCTTCAAGGGAT
>JBDKLO010000045.1:0-32598 GCA_039795615.1 Pseudomonadota bacterium | reverse complement strand
ACGGTGGGTTTGAACATCTCGTTGAATTGAGTCGTCCTCTTCAAAGCGAAGAAGAGACGCGTCTTCGAACCATTCTGGACTACGGGGAAGCGCCGGCTGAAGTGCCTCAAGGTTTCGATGTCCTGATCGTTCCAAGGCTCGGTACCCGTTCGCCCTGGTCCAGTAAGGCCACCGACATTGCCCAGATCTGTCGACTCGACGCCGTGATCCGAATTGAGCGGGCCATTCGCTATACCTTGGTCGGTCTGGATGCAGCACAGGATGCCGAAGGGCTCCAATTGCTGACCGCGAAACTTCACGATCGAATGACCCAGCAGATTCTTGCGCCGGGTGAAGAGGACCGGGTTTTCCGTCATGACAGCCCGCAGCCTCTTGATCGGGTCGCGATCAGCAAGGAGGGACGAAAGGCACTGGATGTGGCCAATGGAACGCTGGGCCTGGCTTTGTCGGAAGATGAGCTCGACTACCTGTTCACCAGCTACAGCGCTCTGGGCCGGGATCCTACCGACGTCGAATTGATGATGTTCGCTCAAGCGAACTCAGAGCATTGCCGCCACAAGATTTTCAATGCCAAGTGGACCGTTGATGGTGAGGAGCAGGATCTCTCGCTGTTTGCGATGATTCGCAATACCAGTAAATGGGCTCCTGAAGGCATTCTCTCGGCCTACAGCGACAACTCAGCGGTCATCGAAGGCCCCGTCAGTTCCTATTTCCTGCGCGAGCCGGAAGGTTTTGGCTACCACTATCAGGAAGAGCCGGTGCATATCCTGATGAAGGTGGAGACCCACAACCATCCGACGGCCATTTCTCCCTTTCCGGGTGCAGCCACAGGATCGGGTGGAGAAATTCGTGATGAGGCCGCCACGGGACGAGGCTCCCAGACCAAGGCCGGTCTGACTGGATTCTCGGTTTCGAATCTTCGTATCCCGGGCTTTGAGCAACCTTGGGAGTCAGATCATGGCAAGCCGGAGCGGATTGCCTCTGCCCTCGACATCATGTTGCAGGGCCCGTTGGGCGGCGCCGCTTTCAATAACGAATTTGGACGGCCCAACATCTGTGGTTATTTCAGAACGTTTGAGCAGCCAGATCCGGATGCTCAGGGACTTCGTGGCTACCACAAGCCCATCATGCTGGCCGGTGGCATGGGAAATATCCGAAGCACTCAGTTGGGCAAGAATCCCTTGCCCGAGGGCGCGGCGATTGTCGTTCTGGGGGGTCCCTCGCTCCTCATCGGTCTTGGGGGGGGCGCTGCGTCCTCGGTCGCATCTGGCGAAAGTGCCGAGGATCTCGATTTCGCCTCGGTGCAGCGGGAAAACCCGGAAATGCAGCGACGCTGCCAGGAAGTCATTAACCGCTGTAACGCACTGGGAGAAGCGACCCCGATCCTCTCCATCCACGATGTCGGAGCGGGCGGGTTGTCCAATGCCGTTCCGGAGATCATTCATGATGCGGGCCGGGGTGGACGGTTTGAATTACGCGAGGTCCTCATTGATGAGCCTGGCATGTCCCCGATGCAAATCTGGTCGAACGAGTCGCAGGAGCGCTACGTTCTGGCGATTGATCCGGAACGCCTTGCTGATTTTGATCGATTCTGCGCGCGGGAACGCTGTCCCTATGCCGTAGTGGGCTACGCGACGGAGGAAGAGCAGCTGGTCTTGGCCGATCGCCTTTTGGGCGATGATGCGGTCAATATCCCGATGTCCCTGCTTTTCGGAAAGCCGCCTCGAATGGAGCGCGAAGGGGTCCGCAGTCAGCCCCTGCTCAAGGGCCTGCGCACCGAAGAATGGCGCATTGAGGAGTCGATTCATCGGGTGTTGCGAAACCCTGCAGTGGCCGACAAGAGCTTTTTGATCCATATCGGCGATCGTTCGGTGGGGGGGCTTGTCGCTCGCGACCAGATGGTCGGCCGCTGGCAAATTCCGGTGGCTGACGTGGGCGTCACGGCCACCGGCTACCATGCCTATACCGGTGAAGCCATGGCCATGGGCGAGCGTGCCCCTATTGCACTGATCGATGCTCCGGCATCTGGACGGATGGCCGTTGGCGAAGCCTTGACTAATATCGCGGCAGCCCCGATTTCGGCGCTTGGGCAAATCAAGCTTTCTGCCAACTGGATGGCGGCTGCAGGCTCCAGCTCCGAAGATGCCCGGCTTTTCGATACGGTCAAGACTGTTGGCATGGATTTGTGCCCAGCCCTAGGCATCGCGATTCCTGTGGGGAAGGATTCCTTGTCGATGAAAACGGTTTGGCGTGACGCGGATGGTGAGCACGCCATGCGGTCGCCGCTGTCCCTCATTGTTTCAGCCTTTTCTCCCGTGACAGACATTCGTAAGACCCTGACGCCCGAACTTCGACTGGATCTTGGGGACACCGCACTTCTTCTGATCGATCTTGGGGCTGGGCAACACCGACTGGGGGGCTCGGTGTTGGCTCAGGTCTATGGTGAATTGGGGGATGTCTGCCCGGATCTCGACGATCCCGATACGTTCAAGCGCTTCTTTGGGGCTATACAGAGTCTCAATCAGGCGGGGCATCTTTTGGCTTACCACGATCGCTCAGATGGGGGGTTGCTTGCGACCCTGGTCGAGATGGCCTTCGCGGCGCATTCGGGGCTTGAAATCGATCTCAGCGCCATTGAGGGTGCTGACCATGACGTGTTGTTCAGTGAGGAATTGGGTGCCGTGATTCAGGTCTCAACCGAGGCCTTGACTCCGGTGCTCGACCTGCTGAATGCGCAGGGTCTAGGCCATCTGACCCATCGTATCGGGACGCCCACACAGGATGGTCCGATTCGAATTTCGAAAGCGGGCAAAGTCTGCTTCAGTCAGAGCCGGAGCGAACTTCAAGCGCTATGGTCGGAGACGAGCTTCAGGATGCAGGAGCTGAGAGACAATCCCGAATGCGCCCGTCAGGAGTTCCAGAGGATTCAGGATACGGGCGATGTGGGGCTTGTTTCCCTGTTGACCTTCGATCCCCAGCAGGATGTCGCCGCGCCCTACTATCGAAAGTCGAAGCCAAGGGTGGCCGTTCTTCGAGAGCAGGGCGTCAACGGGCATGTCGAGATGGCTGCGGCCTTCGATCGCGCGGGGTTTTCTGCCGTTGATGTGCATATGAGCGATCTGATCGAAGGGCGCCAGAACCTCAGGGACTTCACGGGGCTTGTCGCTTGCGGCGGCTTTTCTTACGGCGACGTTCTCGGTGCCGGAGGCGGTTGGGCCCGTTCGATCCTCTTCAATCCGGGGGTTCGGGAAGAGTTTGAAACCTTTTTCCATCGCTCGGATACTTTCGCGCTGGGGGTCTGTAACGGATGCCAGATGATGTCGCATCTCAACGAGCTGATTCCGGGAGCCTCAGCCTGGCCCAGCTTCCAGCGGAACACCTCTGAACAGTTTGAGGCTCGTGTGGTCATGGTCGAGGTCCAAGACTCGCCCTCCATCTTCCTGAACGGCATGGCAGGTTCACGCATGCCGGTGGTGATCGCGCATGGTGAGGGTCGGGCGGTCTTCCGGGGGACGGGGCCTGAAGAGGCTCGGGTCGCCTTGCGCTATGTCGATGCCTCGGGACAGGCTACAGAAGCGTTTCCGTTCAATCCGAATGGATCGCGCGATGGCGTCACCGGTTTAACGACCAGTGATGGTCGATTCACCATCATGATGCCCCATCCCGAGCGGTGTTTCCGCTCGATTCAGAACTCCTGGCAGTCTCAGGATTGGGGTGAGTACGGACCCTGGATGAGAATGTTCCGCAATGCTCGCGTCTGGGTTGGCTAGGCCCGGCTGGACGATCTGGGGCGCTTTTTCTGGCGTCCTGGGCATCGTCTTTGCAGTGGCGACTCTTGCTTTCCTTGGCGGCTGCACCTCGCCGCCTGTGATTGTGTCGCCTTCCGCCTCGTTCAACGCGGCCAAGGCGCGAAAGCTCCTCGATCCTGGGGATAACGAAGTGGCGGGGAAGGTGCTTCTAAGACTTTCCAGTGGGGGCGCGCTGACCTGTGGGGGGGGCACGGCTCGACTGATTCCAATGACACCCTATGCGGAAGAATGGGTGAGGCTGACCTATTATCAGGAACCGGCAGTTGCAGGGACGCCGCACGAATTTGCCTATCTCCCCAAGACAACCCACCCCGCGAAGGAGGTCCGGCTCAATCCGCTATTTATGGCAACCACGCGACAGGTTCCCTGTGATCGTGACGGGCAGTTCCGGATCGAGAAAATTGCAGATGGGGATTATTTTCTGGAGGCCCAGCTCATCTGGCAGCAAGACATCTATGACGAGGTCAATTTTTTCTACGGCCGCAATTATTCCTCCAAGGAGGGAACGGTACTGAAACCTTTCCATGCGCAGGGCGGTAAAGGGGTTTTCCTGGACCTGCAGTGGACCGTCACCAATCGGCGATTTAACTTCTAAACGGCCCGGATGGTAGCCTCAGAGGGGTCTGCCGCGCTAAGATATCGGTAAAAATGACGTCCATGGGCTCCGTTTCGCGGGCCACCATCCTCTGGAATTTGAACATGACTCAGTCCGAGAACGCGGTTCCGGTCGCACACAATCCATACAAAACAGATGATCTTCGGATTACCGGGATCAAAGAGGTCATTGCACCGGTTCAGGCGCTTGAGGAATTTCCTATCACGTCGTCCGCTGCGGATACCGTTCTCTCTGCGCGCCGAGAGATCCAGAAGATCCTCTCGGGTGAAGATGATCGGCTTTTGGTGATCATCGGACCCTGTTCCATTCATGATCCGCAAGCGGCAGTTGACTACGGCAAAAAACTGCTTGAACTCAAGCAGCGTTATGCCCGAGACCTTCTGATTGTGATGCGCGTGTATTTTGAAAAGCCCCGGACCACTGTCGGTTGGAAGGGGCTGATCAACGATCCCGATCTCGATGAGAGTTTCAACATCAATAAGGGCCTGAGGACTGCTCGGCGCCTGCTCAGAGATCTGAATGAGCTGGGCATGCCCTCAGCGACGGAATATCTGGACGTGATTTCGCCCCAGTATGTCTCTGACCTCATCGCCTGGGGTGCGATTGGTGCCCGAACGACGGAGAGTCAGGTTCACCGTGAACTGGCCTCGGGTCTTTCATGCCCGGTCGGCTTCAAAAATGCCACCGACGGTGGCGTTCAGGTCGCCATTGATGCGATCCATGCTGCAGGCCGGCCACACCATTTCCTGTCTTTGACCAAGGCCGGGCATTCCGCGATTTTCTCCACCACGGGGAACAAGGACTGCCATGTGATTCTCAGAGGCGGGAATGATCGCCCGAATTATGATCCGATCAGTGTTCAGCACGTCGCTGATGCGCTGGAGAAGGCAGGTCTTCCAAATCGCATCATGATTGATTTCAGTCACGCCAATAGCCTCAAGCAATACCACCGACAGCTTCAGGTGGGCGATGAGGTCGGTCAGCAGATTGCTGAGGGAGACCGACGCATTTTTGGTGTCATGGTGGAAAGCCATCTGGTGGCCGGAAGCCAGAAGCTGATCCCTGGCCAGCAACCGACCTATGGTCAGAGCATCACGGATGCCTGCCTTGGTTGGGACGATAGTGAGGTGCTTCTGGAGCGTCTCGCGGAGAAGGTCGTCCAACGGCGCAAGGTTCCATCCTGAAGGCACCGCCCGGGAACGGAAATCCCGAGTAAATTGGTGTAGAATTTTTTCGGTTAATAGAGGGGTCTCTCATGGAGGCTCTAATGCATCTTCCGCTTCGGAAATTCAATTACGAGGAGACATTCAATGAGCGTACTGGTTGGCAAGCAAGCCCCTGATTTCAAGGCTGCAGCAGTGCTTGGCTGTGGCAGCATCGTTGACGATTACAGCTTTTCTGAGAAGACCAAGGGCAAGTATGTTGCCGTTGTCTTCTATCCGCTCGATTTCACCTTCGTCTGCCCCACTGAACTCGTCGCCCTTGACCACCGTCTGGACGAACTGACGAGTCGTGGCGTTGAGGTCCTAGCGGTTTCTGTTGACTCGCAGTTCACCCACGCGGCATGGCGGAATACCCCGGTTGAAAAGGGCGGCATCGGTCCGGTTCGCTACACCATGATTGCTGACGTCAGCCACGCGATTTGCAAGGCTTACGATGTCGAAGTCGAGGGTGCAGCAGTGGCCTACCGTGGCACCTTCCTGATCGACAAGACCGGTCTTGTTCGTCATCAGGTCGTCAATGATCTGCCGCTCGGTCGCAACATGGACGAGCTGATCCGCATGGTGGATGCACTCCAGTTCTTTGAAGCCAATGGTGAAGTCTGCCCTGCAGGCTGGAACAAGGGCAGCAAGGGCATGAAGGCCGATGCAGCTGGCGTTGCCTCTTATCTTGCAGAGAATGCCGGCCAGCTCTAAGAGAGACGGCCCAGTTCAATGAAAACGCCCGGCAATGCCGGGCGTTTTTTTTGGGAGAGCCTTTTCAGCTCAGGAACCGTCGCCCGTCTTCATGCGACGAAGCGTGAAGTAATAGAGAATGCCCGCCACCAGAATCCCAACAAAGACGGAAGAGAATCCCCACAATGATCCAATCGGACTGGGATTGGATGCCGAGTGGAGCTGATTCATCATCGGCTTTGCAATGGAAAGGCTCCAGATGAAGTTGGGAATGTAGAAGGCGATCGCGCCCCCAAATGCCCACTGGAAACCCGGAAGACGGCGAGCCTCCGCGGCCTTGAAAAAACCGAAGGCGATCAAAATCGCAGCCAGACCTCCGAACATAAAGATTCCTCTTGTTGTTATGGAACGAAATCGATCGCCCCTTTTTTAGCGATCTCTGGACGGACAGAACCTTACTCCGAAAGTTCCCGATTTTCAGCGCTATCGTGACGAAAGAATCGATAAAGCGGAAGGCCGATCGCCAGAAGGACGATACCCATGAGGGTTTCCGTCGGACGACGGTAACCGATATTGAGGCAAAACAATAAGGCGACCCAACTGAAGGCGAGTGGAATCCAGGGGTAACCCAGGGTTCGGTAGGGTCTAGGGAGCTCCGGATGGGTGCGCCTCAGCACGATGACGGCCATGGCGGTCAGACCATAGAAGGCCCAGGTTCCAAAGAGCGCATAGTCGAGGACGCGTTCGAAGGCCGCCTGATCATGTCCCAGAAGCAGAATCAGCAGGGCCGCCAGAAGAGATTGCACGGCCAAAGCGCGGGAAGGGGTGTGGTGAACTGCGTCAACATGGGAAAGCCCCCTAAAAAAGAGCCCATCACGAGCCATGGCATAAAAAACCCGTGCCCCTGAGAGAATCGCGCCATTCAGGGCCGCAAGGGTCGAGATAATGGCCGCAACGGTCAATGCCTTGCCGCCAGACTCCCCCAGAATGCGTGTGGCCACGTCCTGTGCGACATGTTGAGAAGTCTGAATCTCCTCGATGGGAAGAACATAGAAATAGGCGAGGTTGGTCAGGATGTAGATCATCGCCACCCCGAGGATTCCGAAGACCAGTACCTTCGGAATGGTTTTTGTCGGGTTCTTGATTTCACTGCTGACGAGGGTGACATTATTCCAACCGTCATAGGCCCAGAGTGCGGCGGCAAGCGCTGCGCCCCAACCCGCCCATTGACTGCCAAAATCGGGATCGGGCAGCCCTTTTTCGGTCAAAAGCCTGAGCCAGCTGCCGTTGCTGTAGCTGAGCGCGAGGATGACCAGCGCGAGAATGGCCAGGATTTTGAGGAAGGTCAGGACCAGCTGAAGAGCGCCACCCTTCGCTACACCGAGGAGGTTTGGAAGGGTTAAAAGAAGAATCCAGCCGATGGCCACCACCTGGATGCCGGAAATACCCAGCTCCCCAAAGGTCAAAATGTCGTTCTTGAGCTCTGGGAAGAGGTAGCTGAGAAAAAGGCTTGAAGCCAGGCCAATGGCGGCTATGGATCCGGTTTTCCCGATCACGATTTGTTGCCAGCCAAAGAGAAACCCGAACAAGGGGCCGTATGCCTTTCTCAAAAAGGCATATTCGCCCCCGGCTTCAGGCAGGGCTGCCCCGAGCTCTGCATAGGTCAATGCGCCACAGACCGAGAGGCCCGCACCAAAGAGCCAGACCAAAAAGACCGAGATGACCGAGCCGGTTTCGCGGGCCATGGTCGAGGGAACCAGAAAGATTCCGGTTCCGATGACGGTGCCCGCGAGTAAGGCTGCAGAGGGTAAAACACCCAGAGCACGCTCAAGTCCCGGGGCGCGGGCATTTGTCGCCATGATGACCTACCAGAGTTTGATTTTTTCTTGGCGGAAGCCCGAAGGGATATCGGGTGAGCGCAGAGGTTCCCCAGCGCTTTTTACGCCGATCAACTGAAGCTCAACTCCGGCTTTTGTGGTGCCCTCGCGAAACGAAATCGGAAGACCTGAAATCTTGGCAAGGTCGTTTGCCGCGAGATTGAGACCAAAACGGGCCGAAAGTGAGCCCGCGTTCTGGATCATCGCACGGCTACTTTCCGTCATCCTGAGCAGCGTTCGAGCGTCTTCCTCGGCTAAGGCGAGCGAGGCAGGTTCGGCCAGGCAAAAATCAACATGGGTGGCGCTGCTGTCGACCTTGAAGGGTCGGCATTCAATTCCCGCAATGCGTTGCGGTTTTCCTGAAGCGACTAATTTGGTTTTTTTTGCAGTTTTCTGAAGGCGGTTGATTTCATCAACCGGCACCTTTTCAAGGAGGTGCCCCCATTGTTGCCGCTGGCTCTCGGAAAGCCCTCCCATTTGTTCGCCAAGGCCCTTGACCAGTGGGGCAACCAATTCCAGTTGTTCGGAAAGCTGGCGGACGGATTTTTCGCTAAAAGCAGTGAAGGACTGTCGCTTTCGGTTGATGACGGCCCATTGACCGCTCTGCGCGTCGAACAGAAGGTCCATCTCAGGGTCACCCCCCAATCCATGAATCCAGGCTCTGCCGTTCTGGATTTCAAGTGCTTGAGTGACTGGGGTTCCCGAGTCTTTAAATCGGTACTCGAGGATCGAGGCGGCGAAACTTTCGGGGCAAAGGCTACTCAGCAAAGTCGCAAGGCAGAGGAGAAAGGTGATTGGGATGTATTTCATGGGGGTCGCTGGCAAAGGGGAGGTCCGATCGGTCCAATGGTAGTATGGAAATCTGTCTCTTGGAATGCATGGCCCTGGAAGAGGGCCTGGACTGGGATATGCACGATCACGCTCATCATTCGCATCACGGCCACCCTCATGATCACGCCCACGGACCTGCACCAGGACAGGGTGCCAAGATCCGATTGATGATGGCGTTGATCCTGACCCTGGGTTTTGTGGTCTTCGAGGCGCTGGCGGGAATGCAAAGTCAGAGTCTCGCACTCCTCTCGGATGCTGCGCACAATCTGACCGACGTCATTGCGCTGGGTATCAGTGGGTATGCCCTCCATCTTGCTGCAAAGCCGGCCCATGCGGGACGAACCTATGGTTACCATCGGGGTGGCATTCTGGCGGCACTTTTTAATGCGGCAACGCTTCTGTTAATTGCCGTCGGGATTGGGGTTGAAGCCTGGATCCGGTTTCAAAATCCGGTTTCGGTTTCATGGGAGACCCTGATTGGAGTGGGAAGTCTCGCTCTGGTCGTGAATGGCATCAGTGCCTGGCTGGTGGGCCACGGGTCCCATGATGACCTTAATCTGAGAAGCGCCTTCCTCCACCTTCTGGGCGATGTCCTGTCCAACCTTGGAGCGATCCTCGCCGGAATTGGCATCGGCTGGAGCGGCAAGCTCTGGCTGGATCCTCTCGCGAGTCTTCTGATCGCTGTGCTCATTGTCTGGAACGCCTGGCTGATTGTCCGGGAAACTCTGGACATCCTCATGGAAGGAGCGCCCCGAGACCTGGGTGTCGAGGACCTTGGGCAGGTGCTCGCTGCGCATCCGAAGGTCATCGGCATTCATGATCTCCACGTTTGGAGTCTATCCCGCAGCCTTCGCTTTCTCTCGGTCCATGTCGAGGTTGAGGACCTGCCGGTCAGTGAGACGGACAGCATCCGGCATGAATTGGCTTTGAAGGTTTTCGAGCTTTTCAGGATTACCCACGCCACATTCCAGTTCGAGTCTGAGCCGGCCTGTCATCGAAGGCTTTACTGCGATGTTTCAAAAGCACCGGTGCGGATTAAGGAAGCGAGTGGCGCAGTCGATCAGGGGGCTTGCGATTGAGTGAACTCAGTCCTGCCTTTTCCTGAAGTCGCCAAATCGGGCGAACAGGACAGGAAGCGATACGAGTGACAGAAGCGTCGAGGTCAAAAGGCCTCCGATGATCACGGCAGCCATCGGGCCCATGATCTCCCGGCCCGGATTGTCGCTGTCTACAGCAATCGGCAACAGGGCCAGCCCCGTGACCAGAGCGGTCATCAAAATGGAGGGGAGACGTTGAAGAGCGCCATGGAATGCCGTGTCCATGTTCCACTCCCAGCCTTCTTTTTCCGTCAGGTGCCGGTAGTGCGAGACCAGCATGATCGTGTTGCGGATGGTAATTCCGAACAGCGTCACAAAGCCGACCATGGATCCAACCGACAGGCTGCTCCCCGAGAGAAATGCGGCACCGACGCCACCGGCCAGGGAAAACGGTAAATTGACTAGTGTGAGCATAAGGTTTCGCGTGTTGCCTATGGCAATGCCCATAAGGATCAACACGCCAACGCCTGCCAGCAGGGCGTGAAGAATCATCCGGTCCCGGGCCTCAGATTGCGCGATGGCGGCGCCGGTAAATTCAGGCGTTATGCCCTCGGGAAACCGTATCGTCGACAGAGTCTTCTGGTGAAGCTCCCTCATGAATGAATCAAGATCGCGCCCTTCGACATTGGCTGTGACCGTCTGAACCCTTTGGCCCTGGCGGTGAAGGATGTTGTAGCGGCCACTGCTTTGGGTGAGCTCAGCCAGTTGCCCGAGCTCAAGGTATTGCCCCTCTGGGGTTCTGATCGGAAGTTGATCCAGCCCGGCGAGCTCCTCCCGTTGTTCGCGTGGCAGAATCACCGAGACCTCATAGGCTCGGTTTTCAAGATAGTAAGTCCCCACCGTCTGACCCTTGAGCGCGCTCTGGATGATGTGGGTCACTTCCAAAGGCAGGATGCCTGCACTGGCCAGGCTTGGAAGGTCCAGGCGGACATCCAGAAGCGGCGTTCCCGGCGGGGACCTCAGTTGAACATCGGTTGCCCCTTCGATGCTGCGAAGGACTGTCGCCAGTTCCAGGGCAACATCATCGAGCGCCAAGAGGTCGTTGCCATAGAGATTGATCACGACAGGCGAGGTATAGCCGGAGATGGTTTCCTCAACCCGCTCGGTCAGAAAGGTGTTGGCCTCCGAAAGGAGGCCTGGAAAGTCATCCAGCACCGCGCGAATCTTTTCGAGCACTTGAGCCTGGCCATGTCCTGATAGTTCTTTGAGGCGAACTTCGTATTCGCTGTAGTGACTGCCGTAGGTATCGGCGCCACGCTCAGCTCTCCCAGCCCATTGAGACGCGGAGTCGACCCCATCGATCTTGAGGAACTCGGTCACCAGACGGCTGCCCTGACGCAAAGTCTCCCCCAGTGATGTCCCCGGAAGGCTGGTCGTATGAATAATGTAGTGTCCTTCGCGAAGTTTTGGCAGAAAGTCACCCCCGAGAAGCGGAATCAGGGCCAGAAGACTCAGGGAGGCCACGAGGGGGACCCAAAGCGACTTGAGAGGCTGATTCCCTGCCCACTTCAGAACATTTTTGTAGGGGGACTGAATCGCTGTGATGAGGGGCGGGGTCTCCTGCGTATCGATCCCCTGAATAGCCTTCCCATGTCGCCGTGCGATCAAGAGGTAACAAAGAGCGGGGGTCACGGTCAGTGCCACGACCAGCGACGCCAGGATCGCAACAATGTAAGCGTAGCCCAGGGGCGCAAAAAGACGGCCTGCAACTCCCCCGAGAGTGAGAAGGGGGATAAAGACAATCGCCACAATGAAGCTCGCATAGGCTACCGAGCTTCTCACCTCCATCGAGGCATCAAAGACCACCCGGAGCGTTGAGCGCGGGTGGGGGCGAACACGGTTTTCTCGAAGTCTTCTGAAAATGTTCTCCGTATCAATAATGGCATCGTCCACGACTTCGCCCAGTGCAATAGCCAGGCCCCCCAGAACCATGATGTTCAGCTTGACGCCAAGAGAAATCAAAATGACCACCGCGCCGAGAAGTGACAAAGGGATTGCCAGCGTTGGAATCATCGCAATGCGAAGATCGTAGAGGAATGCAAAAAGGACCAGAACCACAAGGCCCGCCCCCAGGAGTAAATGTCCGGAGAGATTCCCCAGTGAGTGTTCAATGTAATCAGCCGGCCTGAAAAGGTGAGGGAAGAACTCGATGGCCTGCTGCTGAAAAAGGACTTTGAAGTCCTCAAGAACGGTCTCCACGGCATGGGAGACACTGAGGGTGTTGGCCCCATACTGGCCGATGATCATGAGAACAATGGCCGGTTCTCCCGCGATTTCGGCGGCCCCGATGGGGGGTCTTGGGCCTGAAGTCACTTCCGCTACTTCGCCCAGGAAGAGGTGTCGTCCATCCTGACGTTTAATAACGATTTCCTTGAGGGATTCCGGTGTATTGGGTAGCCCTGTGACATTCAACGCGATCCGTTGATTGGCGTTTTCAATAAAGCCGGCTCCAGGCATGCCGGTCGCCTGTTCAGCGGCCTCAAGGACGTCCTGAATGGACAAGCCATGTTGCCGAAGGCGCTCGATTCGGGGCTGGATCTGCAGTTGGCGGACTTCGCCGCCGAAGACGTTGACATCGGCTACGCCGGGAACCGCCAGAAGACGGGGGGTAATGCTCCAGTCGACCAGGTCGCGCAGTTCCATCAAGGATCGTTCCGAGGAACGAAGGCCGAGCGTCATGATGGTGGCCGAGGATGAAGAGAGGGGCACCATCACGGGAGCGCTGGAACCTTTTGGTAGTTCACTGGCGATGGTGGTCAACCGCTCACTCACCAACTGGCGGTTTCGATAAATGTCCGTTCCATCTTGAAAGACGACGGTCACGATGGACAGGCCCTGGATCGATTCGGATCGGAGCGCTTCCAGCCCAATCAGTCCCGAAAGCGCTTTTTCAATTTTTTGTGTGACCAGGGTCTCCGTCTGTTCAGAGGTGAGGCCATAGGCTTCAGTCTGAATGATCACCCGGGGGGCCGAAAACTCCGGGAAGATATCGAGACCCACATGCATCATCTGGAAGCTGGCATAGCCCATCAGCATGACCGCGAGAGCGACAATGACGCTGGCGTGATGAACGGAAAAGCGAATAATGGCTCTGAGCATGCCGGAACTAGGACGGGGAGACGGGATCGCTCAGCCCCATCGCCGGGGGCAGTGCGAGTTCCATGAAAGAGCGAAGGATTTTATTCCTTGTCATCGTCTTCCGCAGGAATTCGATGCCTGAACTCTTCGGCCAGAAGCGTCTGGGCGCCAACAGTCACGACAGGAACGCCTGGATCCACCTCGGAGACAATGGCCCGGTGATGGCCCGCATGGGCCAGTTGTTCGACCGGTAGGCGTTCGTAATGTCCGGAACTTCGTTCCAGATAGATCCATGAGCGTCCTCCTTGCCAGACAATCGCACTGGAAGGGATTTCAATGCCTTGAATCAGCGTGTTATCGGATACCCAGGCATGAATACGCATACCGGACCTGAAGGTATCGCCCGGGGCAGACAAGAACCAGCTTTCCCCTTGGACCCACTCATCCGTTTGAGGTGCCGGGGAAATGATCTTGGTCGAGACGCTGAGCGAGCGATCGAAGTGCCTCCCAACCCGGATCTGGCTATGGCCGGCATCCAGCGTTTTGCCTTTGGGAAGGGTGATCTCAATCACGGAAAGTTGGTGCTGAAGGTAGGACTCCAGTGGCTTCAGGTCCTCCTGGAGGGCGAGATCAGCCAGCGCTTGTCCCCAGCGATAGCGGGCTTCGTAGCGGATGGTCTGTTCCTGAAGGTTCGCGGCTTCTTGCCGTGCCTGGTCAGCCTGCCACTGTGTATCGACTTGAACAAGCTCTCGGGACGGAACAACCTTGGCGTCATAAAGCGCCTTGATGCGGGATCGGTTCTTGACCGCGAGAGCGAGATTCGCGTTCAGGACATCCAGGTTCGCCTTGGCCTCGCGGTGACGGGCACGCAGATCAAGGAGGGATTGAATATTGATGACGCGCCCAAAGCAAGGGTACTCCTGATTCTGAATCACCGCCTTAGGGAGCGCTGAAACCAGACCTGAGAGCGCCTGCTGTTGTGCGGTCAATACGACCTCATGCCCGGCGTTGGCAGGGACGATCGTTTGTTTTTGCCCGGTGGAAGGCGCGCTGTCATCCGACCCTTCGGAAGGCGCGGCCAGCAGGGGGGCCGAGGACATCCACAGCGCGATCAGGAGCGTGAGGGATATGAGCTTCACGGTCGATATAAGGGCCTAGATTCAGGAGTTTTCGAGTATACCTGAGCTCATGGGCCCGCTTTGGGGAGGGATTGCCCCTTGATCCATTCAGCCGCCGCCAGTCCGGCCTTTCTGCCGGTTCCAAAGGAGGCTGTCAGAAGATAGCCTCCGGTTGGTGCATCCCAGTCCAGCATTTCCCCGGCGATGAAAAGTCCGGGATGACGGGCGACCATCAAGTTTTCATCGAGCGCTTCAAAGGCAACGCCGCCTGCGCTACTAATGGCCTCGGTGATGGGGAAGGCAGGGCCCAGTCGAAGAGGCAGGGCCTTGATTCTGGCTGCGAGCTGTTCAGGGGGAAGTGTGGCGCATGTCTCGCGAAGGAGAGCGATCTTGACCTCGGAGAGCCCCGCATTTTTTCTAAGATGCGTGCTCAGGGAGGACTTCCCTCGCTTTGCGAGGAGGTCCTTCTCCAGTCGCTCCATCGAGCGGTCAGGGGTGAGGTCGATCCACAGATCGACGAAGCCTTGAATCTTGATACGAGATCGAAGCGCGCTGGAGAGAGCATAGATCAATCCTCCCTCAAGCCCCCTCTCGGTGATCATCAGTTCGCCCCGGAGCGATGTGGATATGTCGGGGTCATTGAGAGTGACCTCAACCGTCTTGACCGGCGTTCCGGCAAAGCGATGCGAAAAGGTTTCTGACCAGATGCAGGTGAACCCAGAATTGGAGGCTTCCAGTGGGGTCACCGGAATGCCCTGATTTTTCAGCAGATCAACCCATTGGCCATCCGAGCCCAGATGGGGCCAGCTCGCGCCACCCAAGGCCAATATGGTGGCCTCGGCTCGCCATTCGTGGAGGCCGGTGGGACTTCTTATGACCAAATCACCGTCAGCGTTCCATCCTTGCCATCGATGCCTTGGATGAAACTGGACACCTTGTTCCTTCAGTCGACGAATCCAGGCCCGAAGAAGTGGTGCGGCCTTCATCGCGGTAGGGAAAACGCGTTGTGACGAGCCGATGAAGGTCTCAATGCCCAGTCCAAGAGCCCATTCGCGAAGGGCTTCTGGTCCAAAGTCCCGAAGCCATGGCTTTAGTCGAACCGCGGTTTCGCCATAGCGATCGATGAAGCGCTCAAAGGGTTCGGCGTGGGTGAGATTTAACCCGCCCTTGCCGGCCAAAAGGAATTTTCGCCCAACGGACGGCATGGCATCAAAGAGATCAACCCTTAGACCCTGCAGGGCGGCCGTTTCGGCCGCCATCAGCCCTGCTGGCCCCCCACCTACGACAGCGATTCGACAGGGAGTGGATTCAGGCATATGCCTTCACCAGAGGGGCTTCTAGCCCCGAGGGGCAGAGCGCCTCCGCGCTTGCCCTGCGGCGGGTTGGTTCGACGGGCGGCGAGGATTTTTCGGACCGGGTCGTGTCTTTCTCGGGGCTTCGGGCAAAGGTTCTGCAGCCTTCAGCCCCTCGGGGGCATGGCCGCGGATGAGCTTTCGCCCCAGGAGTCTTTCAATATCGTGGAGTCTTGCCGATTCGTCGGCTGAAACCAGAGAGATAGCCAGTCCGCCGGCGCCCGCACGCCCGGTTCGGCCGATGCGGTGAACATAGTCTGCCGGAACGTCGGGTAGCTCGTAGTTGACTACGTGAGGAAGCTCGGGAATGTCGAGTCCACGTGCGGCAATGTCTGTGGCGACCAGCACCTGAATCCGGTTTTCCTTGAAGTCCTGCAGCGCCCGTGTTCGGGCAGTCTGGCTTTTATTGCCATGAATCACACCGACCTGAAAGCTGTCGCGCTCAAGCTGCTGAGCCAGTCGATTGGCGCCATGCTTGGTTCGCGTGAAGACCAGGGTTTGCCCCCAAAGACCGGTCGTGATCAAGTGGATCAGCAAGGATTTCTTGTGATCCTTCTGGACGATATAGGCCTGTTGCTCGACGCGCTCTGCTGGTGCATTTCGGGGGGCGACCTCAATGCTCTGGGGATTTTTCAGGAGCGAGCCTGCAAGATCCCGGATGTCCTTGGAAAAGGTGGCCGAGAAGAGCAAAGACTGACGCGTCCTTGGCATCAGGGAGAGGATTTTTCGAATATCACGGATAAAACCCATATCCAGCATACGATCGGCTTCATCGAGCACGACAATTTCGATGCTGTTGAGCTGGATTTCGCCCTGGGACTGAAGGTCGAGCAAGCGACCTGGGGTCGCCACCACAATATCAGGCCGGCGCCTCAGCGCATCGATTTGCGGTCTGAGACCGACACCGCCAAAGAGAACGGCCTGTGTAATCGGCGTCTGCGCGCCATAGGTGTGAATGCTTTCGCTGACCTGGGCTGCAAGCTCTCGCGTCGGAACGACAACCAGAACCGATGGGCCATTGGTCGGACGAGATTTTCGCGTCAGCAGTCGCTGGAGAATCGGCAATGTAAAAGCAGCCGTCTTGCCCGTGCCGGTTTGGGCAGCGGCCAAAAGATCATGCCCTTCCAGGATGCACGGGATGGCTTTTTCCTGAATCGGGGTCGGGGTTTCGTAGCCTTTGTTAGACAGGGCATCGATCAGACAGGGATCAAGGCCCAGAGAAGAAAATTTCATGTAGTAGAGGTCCTATCCTCCCAGCGTGAGTGGTGCTCACCCAAAGGAGTTTTTTATGGATTTGGGCGAGAAGAGTGCACAGGGCCCCTCGAGGGTTCTCGCTACGTAAACTGCCGTTATGCCGAGACCTCAGGGTCAATCGGCATAACGACGTGGCTTGGTCAGAAGACGGCAATCCCTGGGATCCCTCGATCCCGGGCGATTAAGCCATGGGTTTATTTTGACGGCTGGGATGGCCCAGGGATCGCCGGGAAACAGGATTCGGCCGCCTTTTTGGCGCCCTTGAGCCGGTCACGGAGTTCCTTGGATTTGGGCGGATCGCGGAATTCTCCACCCTTGTCACCGGGGGTGTCGAACATATAGGTAAAGGTCAGGGATTCTGAATAATCCTGAAAACCGATCAGGCTAGCGATCCGATCGATGGCGCAGACGCAATGGTACATGTTATCAAGATTACTGCCTCCGTGCTCGGCCATGCATTGCATGACATATTCAACGCGCGCCTGAGTGGGAAAGTCATTGACTAGGACGGCCGGCTCTTTTGCTGTGGGTTCGGTCTTCTTGTTCTTTGCGGCCCATGCGGGATGCGACAAGGTGACGGGCAAAACGAGGAGCAGAGCGAGGCGGCGGAGAGACACTTTTTTCATGGCTTCTTTGCGATCAGATGAGTCTTGGGGAATGATAATCGACCCGAGGGATGCAGGGAATCCGCCGCAGCGTTCTATTCTGCGACGGCGAAATCAACAATTTCACGAAGCTTCTGGTTCATGGTTTCGGCAAACTGATTGAGCCTTGGGTCTTTGTTGCGGGTGGGCAAAAGATGCGTAGTGACAATCACCTTCCCGTTCTCAAGGCGAAGCGCGATGTTGCAAGGCATCCAGGCGACCGTTTCCGGGGACATTTCCAGCATGACCCGAGCTTCTGTCAGGTTGCAGAACTGCAGGGTGTCGTAATCGGGAAAGGCGATGCCTTCCCGCTCGCGAATGACACTGCCGATCTTGTTGTGGCCGGTAATCCTGAAATTCCGTTCCGTAATCGCTAATTCGAGTTCCGCCATCACGTCCTGATAGGATTTTTTC
Organism: Pseudomonadota bacterium; assembly: GCA_039795615.1. GTDB lineage: Bacteria > Pseudomonadota > Gammaproteobacteria > Methylococcales > Methylococcaceae > UBA6136. Next base: position 14,613 of record JBDKLO010000045.1, on the reverse strand, counting down.
CCGGTTTCCCTGCTGTAATAGGCCATCGAGGCCCCATCGGGGGCGCAGGCGCTCAGCATCAAACAGGAAAGGATGAGAAAGAATCGCAACATGAATCGGATACGGCATCGTTGGGATGAACGGCCCCAAATGGTTTTTAGAGGTTACCACTACCCGAGGCTCTCGTGCTAAGGGAAGCGCTGACAGGGCTGGTTCTCTCTGGCGGTCGAGGCCGTCGAATGGGCGGCATGGATAAGGGCCTGGTGCCTTATCAGGGGCGTGCACTGGTTCTCTATGCACTGGACGCGCTTAGAGCCCACACCGATCGGATTCTGGTCAATGCTAACCGAAACATCGGGGCGTATCAGGACTTGGGATATCCGGTCGTTTCTGACCCTGATCCTGATTTCAGGGGGCCCCTTTCGGGGGTCCTTGCCGGAATGCGGGCCGCTTCTGGTGGTTGGATGCTAACGGTTCCCTGTGACATGCCCAAGGTCACCGGAGAGCTTCTCGCAAGACTACTTGATGCTCGGGAATGTGAAGACGTTTCATTGCTGATCGCCCATGATGGTGAAAGGCTTCAGCCGCTTCTGATGTTGGCTTCGACGGACCTTGAAGCCTCGCTCGAAGATTATCTCAACTCAGGCGGGCGAAGGGTCGATCAGTGGGTCGATACGATCCCGCATCGGAGGGTGGATCTGAGTGATTCACGCTCTGCATTGGTTAACTTTAACGACTTTGACGCACTTGATCAGCCTGGGAGTGAATCACATGACTGAAGCCCGTCCCCCCGTTCCTCCCTTTGACGAGGGTATGGCTATCCAAAAAGTTCGGATGGCCGAGGATGCCTGGAATAGCCGCGATCCAGAGCGCGTGGTTTTGGCCTATACGCCGGATAGTCAGTGGCGAAACCGTGCCGAATTTCTGGAAGGGAGAGGTGAGATCCGTGATTTTCTGGTGAGAAAGTGGCAGACCGAACTCGACTACCGCTTGTGTAAGGAGCTCTGGGCCTTTGGTTTCCATCGGATTGCTGTTCGCTTTGCCTATGAGTGGCGCGATCAGGAAGGGCGCTGGTTCAGATCCTACGGCAACGAGAACTGGGAGTTTGACGCGAGTGGTCTGATGCGGGTTCGCATCGCCAGCATCAATGATCTAGCCATCGGACCAGAGGAGAGGAAATTTGACTGGGAACTGGGACGCCGGCCGGATGACCATCCGGGATTAACCGCGATGGGGCTCTGAAATCTCCCTGAAGTCAGGCTTTCATTCGAGATAGCTCTTGAGGGTGGATGGCCCGAGATGTCGGATCAGAAGGCTTTTGAAATTCCAGGCCTCGGGACCTGAGGGCTCCTCAAGCTCGATTTGCTTGCCGATGCGATGTCCGACGGCAATGCCGCCTCGATAGAGTACTCGATTGCCTGGCACCCTTGGGACTCTAGGGCCTGGGGCCACAATCCCCTCAAGGCAAAGAGGATCGCAGGCACTCAGGACCACCAGGTGGTCCTCACCCTGCAAGGCTTGGGCCCGCCTGAGACCTTCGACGGCCTCAGGAAGGGCGAATTGCTCCCCGAAGGCGCCTGCGACAAATCGTCCGCCACGGACATCCCCCCGAATCTCCATTCGCCTGAGATGAGGGAGCAAGATCATCCAGGGTGGCATGAGCGTCTCGGTTTCCAGCAGCGCCTTGAAAAGAACGCCATAGCGGCGCAGCAGAGTCCGAACCAATCCGTCAATTTCGGGTTCGCTAAACGGCGTTGCATTCTGATGGGGTAAGGCCGTCTGAACCAGATTCCAGCGTCCGGCCTCATCCAGTCCGAAGCGGTACTGACGGTATTTTTGACGACGTTGCTCTGGAACCAGGAGACCTCGAAGCCCGCTGAAGCCATCGGAATAAATCCAGCCCCGGGCCACCAGCTCCCCGAGTGCATTCTCCGCTTGTGAGGGGAGAAGTCCTGTGGTTTCGGTGATTTCATCAAAGAAGAGAGATCCGTTTTCGGTCATGCATTCAATGATGTGCTTTGCGGCGGCGCTCAGGCCTTGAGGCTCAGGTGAGATCCCTTGCGATTGCCAGCCCCTCAGTCGACGGCGGCTACAAAGTGCGATGGGTGTCGTCCGAAGGGGGCTGGTTCCTGAGCGCGGGCTTCTTAATCGTGACCAGACGATCTTGCCGGACAAGCAGAGTTGATCCAGCCAGGCAGGGTCGTAATGCGCGAGTCGCGCGGGTAACAGATCACCTTCCCAGCATCGAGCCGGTGCCTCATATCCCTCGAGTTGCTCCAGGACGGCCGCAAGCCCGCTCGGACCTTCCGGCTGGGTTTCCGGGAGAACGCGGTGCCAACCAAACAAGAAGCGCATGAACTGTGAACTGCTGACAGCGGTGACCTGTTTTCGCTGTTCATACATGCGTGTGCGATGGATCCTGGCCAGAATCCTGCGATCACACCATTCGACCGTGTCTTTCCCGGTGAAAGATCCCTGCAATACGCTGCCCTCGGCCTCCAGCGCAAAAAGCGCAGATTCTATTGCGCTGGAGGAGAGAGCGAGCGGGATTGCCAACGCCTGATGCGTGACGGGACCGCAGACGCCGAGGCGAGCTCGAATGAGGTCCCTAAGCGCGTCCTCGGGGGTGGGCGATGGGCTTAAAAGGCCCCCCGGGAGGTGGGTTTCTATCGCCTCTGGTTCCATCAAAAGCTCCGTCCCTGAGGTGCTAAAGATGCTTTTGATCCAGGGGATCCGCTCGCTTGCAAACCAGAGGCTATGGGTTCCCTGCTGAAGACGAACCGCTCGATGATGACTCTGAAGCTGCTTTAGAAGGCTGCGAGTCGGAGCGTCCACTTCATTGTCGATCAGATAGCCCAACGTCATCAGGGCATCATGGGTTTCATCCCGGGTCGCCATGTCTGGCCAGACGTTTTTAAGAACCTGTTCAACACTCGCGGGATCCAGCACGGTGAGATCGCTGGCCTCTTCGGGATCCAGCCAGCGCCTGGAAACCACGGCCCGGGTTCGTCGCTCCTCAAGCGGAGCGCCATCCAGAAAACTGTAGGCACGCGCGTTGACGATTTCTGCGGCAAGGGGGGACGGCTCTCTGAGATCTCTCGCTTCGATTTTTATTCGGCCCTCTTCGATGTCACGAAGGACCGTTTCAAGCCGCTCGATATCCATGGCATCGTGAAGACAATCAGTGATGGTCTGATTGACCAGAGGGTGATCCGGAATCTCGCGGTCTCCGACGATGTTTTCTAGACAGGCCAACTGGTCCGGAAAAACGGCGGTGACCAGATCCTCCGATTGCATCCTTACCAGATAGGGGGGGGTCTTTTTTCCTCCCTGAAAGCGACGAATGGCAAGCGAACACACCCCATTCCAACGCCATCGAGCGGTAAACATGGGCGCATCCAAAAGGGCTTGGATCAGAATGTCGCGCACGGTTGTGCTTGAGAGATAGCGCGAGACGCCCGCAAGATCAAAGCTCTGGCTCGTGCCCAGCGAGAGGAGAACCGCATCTTCTGTCGCCGCGGCTTGGAGTTCAAAATTAAAAGAACGGCAAAAGCGTTTTCGAAGGGCAAGCCCCCAGGCCCGATTGGCGCGGGTGCCCCAGGGGGCGTGGATGATCAGCTGCATGCCGCCGGCTTCATCAAAAAAACGCTCAAAGATGAGGGTTTCGAATGTCGGCAGGCAGCGGAGCGTTCGATAGGCTATGAAAAGATAATTCACCGCCTGAATCAGAGCGTTCCTTGGAAGTTGGAGGCGGGTGGTCAGATTCTCGACGGCGATCTCTACGACGGAAGAGTCCTCACCGGATTCAAAAATGTCCATGAGTTCGCTGCGAAGCCGCGAAATGGCATAAGAGAGTTCATGGGTTCTGCCGGGCGCCTCACCAAACCAGAAGGGGATGCTGGGTGGCTGGTTATGGGCGTCCTCGACGCGCAGGTTGCCTTGATCGAGGCGAAGGACCCGCCAGCTCGCGTTGCCTAGCTGGAAGATGTCACCGGCCATGCTTTCGATCGCGAAATCTTCATCGACGGTCCCGATGAATTCCCCTTGAGGTTCGAGGATCACGCGGTAGTCAGCGTTATCAGGGATGGCGCCGCCACAGGTGACCGCAGTGAGTCGAGCGCCTTTTCTCGGACGCAATAGTTGGTGGATCCGATCCCGGTGAAGGTAGGCTGCCCGCTGGCCGCGTGATGTGGCGTAGCCTGAGGCGAGCATCTCGATAACCTGATGGAATTCTTCGAGAGAAAGATCCCGATACGGGTGAGATCGACAGACGAGGGCGTAGAGCGCTTCTTCGCTGATCTCTTCACAGGCCACGATAGCGACGATCTGCTGGGCGAGCACATCGAGAGGTTTTTCAGGGATGCGGAGCACATCCAGTTCACCTCGGGATACGGCATCCACCAGAGCGATGCACTCAATCAGATCATCCCGACTGGTTGGGAACAGTCGCCCCTTGGGTCTTCCTCCCTGGAAGTGGCCGGATCGCCCGACGCGTTGGAGGAAGGTCGAGATGGAATGGGTGCTACCGAACTGGCACACCAGATCCACATCGCCCACGTCGATTCCCAGTTCAAGTGAGGCTGTGGCTACCAGAGCCTTGAGTTGCCCCGTCTTGAGGCGATCTTCGGCATCTAATCGCTGTTCTTTCGAAAGGCTACCGTGATGGGAGGTGACCGCCTCGTTTCCAATGCGTTCTGAGAGTGCTCGAGCTATTCGCTCTGACAGCCTTCGGGTGTTCACGAAAATCAGGGTGATGCGATGGTCGCAGATGAGCTCGGCCATCCGGTCATAAAGATCGCTGGCTTGCTCTGCCGAGAGCACGGCCTCCAGGGGAAGTCCTGGAGTTTCGATCGAAAGATCAAGGCTGCGTTGATGTCCCTGGTCCACGATCCTGCAGACGTTGCCACCGGTCAGGAATTCGGCAACCCGTTGGATGGGATTCTGGGTCGCGGAAAGTCCTATCCGCTGAGGGCGACTCGGTGTGATGCGTTCGAGGCGCTCCAAGGAAAGCGCAAGGTGAGCGCCACGCTTGCTTTCAAGTAGGGCATGGATTTCGTCAACGATGACGGTTTGGACGCTTGACAGCATTCGGCGTCCGCTGTCACTCGTGAGCAGGATATAGAGCGATTCCGGGGTTGTGACAAGAATATGCGGCGGGGTTTTTCCCATTTGGGCCCGTTCGCTGGCAGGGGTATCTCCCGTTCTGACCTTGGTCCGAATGGGGGGGAGAGGGCATCCCTCGATGGCTAGTTGCTCCAGGACGCCTGCGAGAGGGGCTTCCAGGTTTTTTCGAATGTCGTTGCTGAGCGCTTTGAGTGGCGATACGTAAAGGATCCGTGTCTGATCTTGAAGTGATCCGGATATCGCCTCCTCAACCAGGTGGTTGATTGCGGTCAGAAATGCAGCCAGCGTCTTACCGGAACCCGTTGGTGCCGAGATGAGGGTGTCGTGACCTTCGAGAATCTCGGCCCAGGCGTGAGCCTGAGCCGGTGTGGGACCTTCAAAGGTCGATTCGAACCAATGCCTGACCGCGGGATGGAAGCGTCGAGTGGGCATTCGCTCGGGTTGCGCTCGCCGGTGGGGTCCTACGGGTGGGCGTGGGGCATCGGTGTGACTTCGCCGTGGACATGGCTGACGGGAACCTCAGTTGCAGGGCTCGTTTTTACGGCAACGCCATGACCATAAACCATCATGGCGCCAAGGTCTGCCCCCAAAGCCAGTGCGGCGGCGAGGAGAACGGTGAGGATGTTGCTCAGTGTCCGGGCCATCAGGTCTTTTGGAAGACCCCAAAGGATGCGCCAGAGAGCGAGGCTGACGGAGATAACGCCAACCACGATGCCTGCGTGTTCATGATGCTCCATCAGAGCGTGCGTCACGGCGTCATGGGGGGTATGGAACGCGGCGTAAAATCCCGCAGCAATCGTCGGGAGTGTTGAGAGAGCGCCTAATCCCAGCAATTGAGTCCCAAGGCGACGCCATCCATGAAGCTTGAAGATCGCTCCAAGGCTATCAATCACGATAAAGGAAACCAGCAGGGCGATTGGGAAATGGACCAGCAAGGGATGAATATTCATGCCTAGCAACTCAATTCCAGAGAAGAGCGACCATCCTCCTGCCATGGCGGAAATCACGGCTTCAAGCAGTTTGTCGACGAGCCCAAGCAAACCGGACTCACTGTCGTGACCTCCGTGGATGGCGGGGAGTGGGCTCAGGAAGTGCGAGACGATGAGTTCGAAGGTGCTGGTTGGCATGTGCTTCTCTTTTTTCGCTTAGGGGCCGAAAGGCGTTCTAACTTAGTCCGCCATTTTTCATGCAAGTTTCAAGCGTAGAGCCATGAATGACGGCTGTCCAACGAAAGTCCCCTGTTTTCCCCGCTGAGCTGCCGTTTTCCCGCGGCAATAACTTCCTCAAGGCCTTCAACCAGCGGAAGTGCATCCAGGTTTTCTGGATCGAACCAACCGGCATCGAGTGCGTCGGATCCGTGTTTGGGGGGGGTATCATCCTCATTTTCTGCCAGCGTAGCCAGAAAATCGATGATGACATAGTGGAATCCATCAATTCGGCGATCTGCAACGGCAACGATATTTTGCGGGGTTGCGCGAATGCCGGTTTCCTCCAGGATTTCCCTGGCACAACATTCGGTCAATGTTTCCCCAGGCTCAAGGCGGCCCCCAGGAATATGCCACTCACCTGCGCGGGGAGGGTTCTTCCGCGCCACAAGCAGGACATGTCCATAATGATTGAAGACGAGTCCGCCGACGCCGATGGCGGGTACGGGATTGTTCTGACGCTCTTTATTCTCCATGGGGGTCCCTTGCATCGGTTTGAGGCCTGAAGAGCAGTTAGAATAATGCTCATCGCGGGCCTCATCGTGAATATTTCGAATTATCGTTGGCCCCATGGAGGAACTGTGCCTATCTACGAGTACCGCTGTAATTCATGTGGTCATGAAATGGAAGCTTTCCAGAAGCTTTCCGATGATCCTCTCAAGGAGTGCCCAAGCTGTGGTGATCTTGAGCTTTCGAAGCTGATTTCTGCCGCGGGGTTCAGGCTCAAGGGCGGTGGTTGGTATGAGACCGATTTCAAGGGGGCCAAGGACAAGAAGAAAAATCTTGCTGGCGGGGATAGTGCACCCAAGGCTGACGCCCCAAAGGCCCAGTCGAGCTCTGAATAGCTCTTTCCAATTGGCGTTTAAAAGACTTATTCTGGCCGTAGTGCGGGCAAACCGTTTGCCACACTCATCCTTTTGCTAGCGGGTGCGCAAAAATGAGAATTCCTGAGCTTCTGATTCAGACCCTAATTTGGCTCCCAGCGCTGATTGCCTTTTCCAGGGCCTGCAGGCATCGCTGGCTGATTACTGGGATTTGCGCCGTGATTGCCGTGAGCGACCTTTACGATTTCGCTCACCTGCTATCGGCAAAAAACGCTCGACACTCCATGTACCTTTTTACCGCAGAGGTGCTGATCTGGTTGCCCACCTTCATCGCATCCATCTATGCCCGTAGGCCGGGTGACGCTCAGGAAGAAGGCTGGTAATCGGTGAGGTCAATGACCTCGCGCGCTGTCAGAGTGACGCGTAGGTCATTCCAAGCAAAATCAGCAGGTAGACCCAGCGGGGAAGATGATTCCTGTAGTTGCTGCACCCAAAATCATCGACCACGGTTAGGCTCTCTCCAAACGCCTGGAGGAAGAGGATCGCAAAGGGAGTGGTTTCTTCGGTCATGGCAAGTCCCGTCTTTTATCTTTATTTTTGATTCACCAAGCCCTGGGGCGATGAGCTACCGGGGCACGTGGGCGCGGCTTGGCATCCCACAACACGTTCCCGAAATCGTATCAAACTCTCATTCCGATTGACAGGCGGTCCCTCTCTGAAATGGTTGTTCTGTTTTACTTTTGAGGGCTTTTTTCCTGTGGCGGAATGGCTCCGCCGCCGGTCTTGTCTGTCAGGATCTCACCCGAAATAGGAATGAGGTGACCTTTGGTATACATGCACTGAAGGTAATTGATATCGAAGTGGAGCTGAGCCTCTTCAAGGGACTGCGGCTTGTGAGAAGACCCCAGGAGCTCTTCGTGGGCGAATACGCGACAGGCTTTTTCATCTTTTCTGAATTGGCTTTCACTGGTCTTTTCTCCCGGCAGCGCCAAGGCGCTGGGTCCGCTGGGGACGCTGGAGCAACCGTTCAGTAAAGTCATCAGAATGAGCGTGCAGATTGTTTTGAGCATGTGCTGATCTCTGTTTGTTTCTTTGCTGCTAACGACGGCCGCCAAAGCCGCCGTGGAAACCGCCGCCGCCCCATCCACGACCTCCCCAGCCGCCGCGGCCATAGTAGCCATGATTCCAGCCGCCATAGCGACCGTAATAGCCCCCATAATAGGGGTAGCCGAATCCCCCATAGCCATAACCATAGTAAGGGCGATAGCCATATCCCCCATAGCCTGACCCATAGTAGGAATATCCACTTGCGCACCCGCTGAGGGTAAGCACCAGAAAAATCATGGCGATCAGAAAGCGTGATTTTCGCACCTTGCGCCTCCCTCAGGTCTTATGGGCTGCTCTTGGGGGGGATACCCATGCCCGGCGTCTGCTGCAGAAACTGCATATAGAGGTTCTCCGCCTGTTCACGGGTGATTTCCCCGCGATCCTCGCGTTCTGCAAGTTGAATCGCGTAACTTCCAAGTGCGTGGCGAGCCTCGGTGCCCTGAGGAGCTTCTTTGTCCCAGATCGCATCGGTTGCAGTCACGATGCAACGAACTTGAAGGGCCTTGTGCCCGGCGGTCTCTGGAAACTGTTCCGTACAGTTTTTAACAGCCAAGGTGGCCTTCTGTTCAGCCTCTGATTCTTGAGGTGAAGCTCTGCTGACTTGAGATCCTGCACTGTTGATGTCGGCAGAAAGGGGGCGGTAATCGTAGCAACCCGTGAGAAGCATCCCTGTGCCGGTAATTAGGCATGAGCAAAAGAGATGAGAAACTGCTTTGGCGCATCTTTGCATCTTCAGCCTCCCATGAAGGGGTTTAGGTCCTGATTTCAGAACGGTCTGATGTCGAGCCGCCCATCGCATGGGCGCAGTCTATCAACTTGTGCCGAGGCTGAGTTCCGCCTGGTGAAGGTAAGGAATGCTTTTGGTGAAATCCATGCGGAATCCATTCAGAAACTCCGTATCCAGAGTCGCCTTGGTTGCGTCTTCGTGATTAAGGTAGCCGATCAGGCTAAGAAAAGTCACCATGCCGGCTTGATAGGCATCGAACCCTCCTTCGCGAAGGAGTCGTCGAACGGTATCAAAAGGCAGGTTGGCTTCTGGGCCGAGTTTATCCCCGAATCGTTCCAGAACAATCTCTTTCAAATGCTGTAAAGCGACCTTGACGAACTCTCGATTGAATCGACCGAGGAAGTAGACGCCCCCCACAGCCAGATTGGTCGCGATGAACCAAGACACCATTCGCTCTCGATCTTCATCGCTTCGATTCAGGAAAATGTCGGTCAGGGTTTCTTCGGAAATCCCATACTCAACGGACTCGAGTTCCAGTCGTTCCTCGAAGTCGGAATAGGCCCCTCGGCAAGAGGATTCGGTGAATTCCAGAAGTTGGATCACCAACCTTTCAGGGGTGATGGGCTGTCCGTCAGAAAGTTGGTTCATTCTGGCATCGGCTGGCGGACTGTAGTGTCAGTCCTTGGTTGCGTAACCCGTCATTATGAAGTGTAAAACGGCCTGTGTCACGACTTTGGATTTTCTATCGCTTGTTTTAGGGGGGTAGGCCAAGGGCATCGCCAGCACTCTCTTCTCTCGATCGCGCTTTGGTGAGATTAGGGCTGAATATCTAGCAAAGGGAATAGGCTTGATTTCTGATCATCATTCTTTTTGATGACGAAAGCCTCGGAGATATTGGTTATTTTATATGAATAATCAATCGGATCCGGGGTATATCGAAATTAATGTGGTTGCGAATGACGCTGTTTGTTATTTTTGTTTTGGCGGGAAACCCTTTTGTTAAGCCCGATGCCGAAGGGAGAAATGTCTTTCAATTCATGAGTGAATTCATTTCAGAAGGGATTGAAAGGCTGCTTTTGTTTCTGGGTGAGGGTGTTTATCGACATGGTAATGTCATCATGGATTCATCAGGAGCGAGCGCAATAAAGATTTCGGATGAATGTCTTGGGGCGGATGCGATGCTGATTCTTTTTTCTGCCATCATCGTTTATCCATCAAGAATTAAAGATCAATTCCTGGGTTTATTGGTGGGATTGACCGTATTTCAGGCAGTAAATATCGCCATAATCATCTCTCTGTATTATGTTAATAAATTTCATCATGCATACTTTGAGTTATTGCATGACTATGTTTGGCAGGGTGTGGTTATTTTGATTGTGGCAGGGTACTACTGGCTCTGGCTTAGATACTGCGGACGGGGCGGTGTAAAGGTTTGATGGGGATGGGTCGATGTCTTCTGTCGGTCATCGGCGGGGGACGAAGAATCATCACATATACTAATATGCGGGATTAGATTACTTCAATACTCTTCAATTTCGATCAGATGGTCAACATGGTTTTCAGGGTTGAGGGCCGTCAGAATGGTTTTGACAGAACTGCTTTCGCCAGTTTTTTGGCGAAGTCTTTGCTGATGGGTTCGAAGTGTTGGCGTACCGATCATCATCTTTGCTTTGATCTCATCTGATGAGAGCCCCATCATCAGATACTTGAGTACTAGCGTTTCAGCCTTGGTCAAGTTGTACTTGTCGGCGACCCTTTGGACGGCATCTGAATAGTAGGTGTCCAGAGTCTGGACTTCAATGCAGACAGAGGCGGGGTTGACGTTAGGTGTCGAGTCGGAAGGGCCACGCAGAGGGGTTACTTTCAGAAGAAGCCGACTTTCCGTGTCCCCATCATGAGGGGCACGGAGAAGAATGGTCTTTGCGCCCGCGCTGCCATTGAAAATGTTTTCACGAAATCTAGATTCCCGTACTCCATTGATTCCGACCAGGCGATTGTCTTTGAACTGAAGGGCATCGTGCCATCGAATGGCGTGATCGCTTGTCTGGCTTGCGGCGAGAAGGTTTAGGTTCTCATCGAGTATGAAAATAGATGCTTTAGAGCTAATCACAGGCCAATCCATTGAACACCCATCATCGGGTATTCAGTGATGCTATCTTCCTTGGGGCTGGTGCAACATCATCACTATTGATGATTCTTCGGTTAGCAAGTGAAAAATACGTATCTTTGCGTACACCTTGGTCTTCCCTCTACGTTTGTGATTACGTGTAGGGCTTCTGATTGAGCAAGGGCCTCAGGCGTTTGGAAGCTTCATCGCATTGGTGCCTTCGTCCATTCCTGATCTTTCTGAATGGGCAAAGATTTCGCTGGTAGTCATGGCTTGTGGTTTCGTGTTCTGGTACCAGGGAAGAGAATCGGTCTGATCAAGAGATTCGCCAGAACAACCCATAAGAAAAATCATGCATGATCCATTTAGAAGTCTGATTGGATTTCATGAGTGCTGAGGGAGAGAATGTAACCTTAAAGAGTTTTACTCCTCCTCCCTAGAACCGCAGTCGAGCAGATCTTGCTCCTGCGGTCTTTTTTTATCTGTGAAAAACGCGTGACTTTTGAGTTGCCAACCCAACCGTTCTTCTTTTCTCCACTCTGATAAGCGTGAGTGATTTACAACATATAAAGAATCCATTGGATGCATTTGATTGCGGACGGCAGAATGACGATGTCCGTGTGTTTGATCTTTTGACTCCTCAAGACCGCAGAAGCGTCACCCCTGCTCTGCGGTCTTTTTTTGTGGATCACCGGCTCGGTGAGTGTCAGAAATCGAAAGATTCTCCACGGCACCTTCGGATTTGATGGGGTGCTGTTGGGAAAATAGGTGATGGTCATTTCCCACGGATTCTTGATTCTGACAACCAAAACGTGAACTCGAAAAGCAGGATTCAGGATCGACTGGTAGTTCACCGCCACGGGTATCAGCGGAAAGACTCCAGAAAGTCTGGGTCCAGATGCATTGGACGTCCTTCAGACGATTCGCAATCATGCGGATCGGAACATTCAGGTTACCGTTCTAGAGTTGGGCAAGACCTCTCTATCGCCTCCAAGAGGGAAACTATTGCTGTCAATGTCTACAGCAGTTGCCGCAATCAAACGGAATCTGTTGATTGAAGCTCAGGCAGGTCCCATTGGGTCAAAGGCAGAAGGGAAGAATCTCGGACGCAAACCGAAGTCGACTAGGGATCAAAGGTTGTCATTCGGAATCAGTTGAATGCCGTGGTATCGATGTCTCAGGTGGCATGAGATTTCTGGGTCGCAAGGGCCAATCATTTCAATTCGGAGGGCAGCATGACGATGGATCAGTTGAAAGAATTCCTTCTCTACTGCTTTCTCCTGAACTATGGAATGCTGATTTTCTGGGGGTTGATGTTTTGGTTCTGGCGAGATGGCATCTACCGATTACATCGAAGGTGGTTCAGGCTTTCCGAAGAGCAATTCGATTCAAGCCACCATCTAATGATGAGCATCTACAAAATCGGCATCATCATGTTCACTCTTATGCCCTTATTGGCTCTATGCCTGATGAAGTCCTAAGGCAGGGTTCCCTAGGGGGAAAGGGGTCAAGCCTGACATTCGTAAAAGGTGTCTGAGAGAGGGGCAAACGGTCTTCAATCGTTTCGAAAAAACGATGCTGAAATGTTTGGGTGCACAGACGCTTTCTGGAAAAATATGCGGGATTGCCTGAGGCCAAAGTTTCGTACCTTTGTACGAACCTCTCATGTCCTTAGCGCCAGATCTTGTATTTTATTGATCCCAAGAAGAACATCTTGAGATGGTGCCGAGGAGAGGACTTGAACCTCCACGAGTCGCCTCACATGTACCTGAAACATGCGTGTCTACCAATTTCACCACCTCGGCATGAGGGGTGGCTCATCTGAGCCCGAGCCCGGCATTTTGATTATTCGACTTTCGCTTGTCAATAGTTAAGAATGGTGACATTGCTGATTTAATCCTTTGCGGGATCCGTCTGGTACGATTTCCGCCCATCTGCGCGCTGACGCGCGACTCATTCCATTCCGAGATAACACGTTGAGCTCCACCAAAAGCAAGAAGAGCAAGGTTAAAGATCCCTTTGCCGCCCGCGAGGCGGAAAAATACGAACGTCCCATCGCCAGTCGGGAGCTGATTCTCGATGTCATGCGGGAGCAAGGCGTCCCCCTGACGGGCGAGGAAATTTCCGAGCTTGTGGGCGTCAAGGAAGATGAGGATCTTGAATCCCTTCGTCGTCGCCTCAATGCCATGGAGCGAGATGGGCAGCTGCTCCGCAATCGCAAGGACCGCTACTGTATTGTCAATCAGACCGACCTCATCGCCGGTCGGATCATTGCTCACCCTGATGGATTTGGCTTCCTTCGTCCGGATGATGGGGGTGAAGACCTTTATCTCTCCTCGCGGGAAATGCGATCACTCATGCACGATGATCGTGCATTGGTTTGCGTTCGAGGGGTGGATCGCCGCGGGCGACGCGAAGGCAGCGTCCTTCAGGTTCTTGAGCGGAAAACCCGCCGGGTCGTAGGCCGACTCAATGAAGAGCAGGGGATTTACTATGTCGTTCCTGACAATAAGTACCTGACTCACGATTTTCTGATCCCGAAGGAACACCTCGGTGAAGCGCAGCCGGGCCAGATCGTTGTGGTCGAGATTCTCGAACATCCCAGCCGGAGCCGTGATCCGATTGGGCGCGTCGCAGAGGTTCTGGGCGAGCACCTCGCTCCTGGTATGGAAATTGAGGTTGCCATTCGGAGCTTCGATTTACCTGACAAGTGGCCTGAAACCGTTGAGAAGGAAATACAACGCTGGGGAAGACAGATTCCTGACGAGGCCCGAGAAGGCAGGCAGGACATTCGTCATCTGCCATTGGTCACGATTGACGGTGAAGATGCCCGCGATTTTGATGACGCGGTGTATTGCGAGAGAACATCCAAGGGCTGGCGTTTGTTGGTCGCCATTGCGGATGTTTCTGCCTATGTAGTTCCCGGAACCGCGCTAGATGCAGAGGCCCAGAGACGGGGAACCTCGGTGTATTTTCCGGATCGGGTGATCCCGATGCTCCCGGAAATCCTCTCCAATGGGCTGTGTTCACTCAATCCGCATGAAGACCGCCTTTGTATGGTCTGCGAAATGTCGATTAGTCCTGAAGGCGAAATCGTCAAATCGACTTTCTTTTCCGGGTTGATGAACTCCCACGCCCGTTTCACCTATACCGAGGTGGCGGCGATTCTGGCCGGTGACCGAGGTCTTAGGAGCAAGAATAAAGCCCTCCTGCCGCATGTTGAAGAATTGCATGCGCTTTATAGAGCTTTTCGCCGTGCGCGCGAGGATCGCTCTGCCATTGATTTCGAAACCCAGGAATCCCGGATTGTTTTCGGAGAAGGTAAAAAGATCGAGCGCATTATTCCGGTCGTTCGAAATGATGCACACAAGCTGATCGAGGAATGCATGCTGGCGGCGAACACCGCGGCCGCAAAATTCCTTGAAAAGCATAAGCTGCCGCATCTGGTGCGTGTCCATGAGGGGCCGGGGCCTGAAAAACTATCCGATCTTAGAACTTTGCTGGGCCGTCTTGGTTTAAATTTGGGTGGAGACGAAAAAC
>JBDKLO010000044.1:0-4498 GCA_039795615.1 Pseudomonadota bacterium | reverse complement strand
AATCTGTTAAAAACACCCTGATTCCGATATACTGCAAGGTCACGCGCCCGTAGCTCAGTTGGATAGAGTGTTGCCCTCCGAAGGCAAAGGTCGTACGTTCGAATCGTATCGGGCGCGCCATTTTGATACGTTTCCAAGCTCATGGCCGACATCGGCCTTTGATTCGCAGGATCCGCCCGAACTAGGGTGCGATCATCGTCCCTGACCACTCCCGAAGTGGTATTTCCCGCCCAAATGCATCCGGTCCTTAAGCAAAAAGGGGCGATAAAACGCCATGCCGGCGATGAACCCCCCCAGATGCCCGAACCAGGCCACATCGTGATATGAATTTCCAGGACCGATACCGGTCGTCACCTTGTACATCTGGATGATGACCCAGATTCCCAAAAAAGCGATCGCCGGAACCTCAACAAAAATTGGCAGAAAGAAAACCGACATCACAACGCGTGCATAGGGATAAAGAAAGAAGTAAGCCCCCATGATGCCGGCAATCGCGCCCGAAGCGCCAATCGTTGGCGAAATGGAAAGCTGGTTGGCATAAAGATGCGCCATTCCGGCCGAAAGACCGCAAAGCACGTAGAACGCGAGATACCGCACTTTCCCCATACGGTCTTCGATATTGTCACCAAAGATCCACAGCAACCACATGTTAAAGATCAGGTGCAACCAGCCCCCGTGCAGGAACATATTTGTCAGAAAGGGCGTGTAATCGACCGGAAAACCGGCCGTTATTGCCCAATCCGGAAAAACGTACCTCGCTGCAACCAGACCGTGGAGATACTGGAAGGACCTAAGCTCATCGGGATCGAGCAGCTGGCCCTCAAGAAAAACGGCCACATTCAGGGCGATGAGGCCCCACGTTACCCAAGGGGTGTGGTGAACCGGAACCGTATCTTTGAAAGGTATCATCCAACATGCCCCTGGGCGCTTCATGGTTACGAAGACGGTACGCATACGCCGCCGTTCGATGTTAGATATCTATAAGGCAACGAAGTTCATCCTATAGCTCCGTTAGCCTACCATCCTCGCGCTCGACAGAAGCAACGGTCACTGGTTGACCTAGGCTCCACGAGGGATTAATTTTCCGGGACATTCGACTTTTAGATCCACCAAAATGACGGACCAGCCCAACAATATTGCAGAACCCGAGGAAGCCGTCGCTGGCGGGGGATTGTTGGATCGGCGGGTTTTTCTTCAAAAAAGCCTGGGTGTTGCCGCTGGTGGTGGGTTATTGCTAGGCAGCCTGCCCAGCCTGGCTGGAGAGATACCTTCGGGCATGAAAGTCCCGGGACGCCCCTTTTCCAACTACGGCGAGCCTTCAACGCATGAAAAGGAAGCGGTGCGCTGGATTTCGGCTAACAGCATGGCGCCGGGCAATGGAATTTCATGGACGCCTCTTCATCGGCTGGAAGGAACCATTACACCCAGCGGCCTTCATTTTGAACGGCACCATAATGGCGTCCCCTCCATTGACCCTGATCAACATCAACTGTTGATTCATGGTCTTTGCCGAAACCCTTTACGCTTTTCGCTAAATGACTTGCTGCGATACCCAATGGTCTCCAGGATCCTGTTCGTGGAATGTGGCGGCAACAGCAATGCGGGCTGGCATGACGAACCCATCCAGACACCCGCGGGATATTTCCACGGACTCGCTTCCTGCAGCGAGTGGACCGGGGTACCTCTCTCGACCTTACTGGATGAAGTCGGCCTCCTGCCCGAGGCGCGCTGGCTCATTGCCGAAGGGGCTGATGGTGCCGCCATGAACATCAGCATTCCCCTGGAAAAGGCCCTCGATGACACCCTGGTCGCTCTTTACCAGAACGGCGAGCGGATTCGTCCGGAGAATGGGTATCCGATGCGGCTGATCCTCCCGGGCTGGGAAGCTGTACTCAACGTTAAATGGCTTCACCGCCTGCAGGTCGCCCGCGAACCGGTGATGGCACGAAATGAAACAGCCAAATACACCGAGCTTCAACCCTCCGGAAAAGCCCACCAGTTCAGCTTCATCATGGAAGCCAAATCCATCATCACCCATCCCTCCCCCGGCCACCAACTCAAGGGACCCGGTCTCTACCAAATTAGCGGGCTAGCCTGGAGCGGACGGGGACGAGTGGCCAAGGTCGAAGTTTCCGCCGACGGCGGGAAGAGCTGGGCTGAAGCAGCTCTCACCGATCCGATCCTCCCAAAGGCCTTCACCCGTTTTCGACTGCCCTGGCGATGGGATGGCTCTGCCCTGATCCTCAAAAGCCGGGTGACCGACGAGACCGGTTACCGCCAACCTGAGAGAAGCCAGCTGATCGCAGAGCGTGGAAAGCAGGGCTACTTTCACTACAACGCAATTGTGGCGTGGGCCGTTTCGACCGATGGATCTCTGAGCCATGTCTATGCCTAGCGTCTTCCCTCTGATCATGATTTTGGTCCCTCTGATTCTGAGCCCTACTGGAGCCGTCGAAGCTGCTCCGGAGGGGCCTCACCTTGGGAAGCCCCTGACCACAATGGATCTCGATGGTCTGGATATCCATGTTTTTCCGGACGGAACGGGGCTTCCTGAAGGGAATGGAAATAGCGAAACGGGGGCTAAGCTCTATGAGGGTCTCTGCGCAGCCTGTCACGGCCCCCATGGAACCGGCGGGAGCGCGGCTGAACTGGTCGGTCGTTCCGCCTTGAACGGCCCCCATCCCGACCAATCCGTCGGCAACTATTGGCCCTACGCCACAACTCTTTTCGATTTCATTCGAAGGTCCATGCCTCTCAACGCGCCGCGAAGTCTCTCGGCCGATCAGGTTTATGCTCTTACGGCCTACATCCTCGAGATCAATGGGCTACTTCCCAAGGGCACGGTCCTCGACAAAAAGACCCTTCCCGCCATCCAAATGCCGAACCGGGATGGCTTCATCCGACTTTGGCCTGAAAGCAGATAACCCGTCTTAGGAAACCTTGGTGCTTGAACAACTTTTGTGGTCACTGACCCATCGCCCGTATGTCACAGGATTCATGGTTTTTTTCTTCCTGCTCGCGGTCATTGAGCAGGGCTGGCCACGAACGCTGTTGTGGGTCTTTTCGAGCTACCTGATTGCATTGATTGCCGAGTGGGGCAGCATCAATCACGGTATTCCTTTCGGAGACTACAGCTATCACTACGAAGCCCTCTCTCAGGATTTGGTGATTGCCGGTGTTCCCTTCTTTGACACCATTTCCTTTTCATTCCTGAGTTACGTCAGCTATTCGTTTGCGGTCTATTTCATGTCTCCGCTCAGTGGGCGTGGACTGGGACTGATCCGCAAGGACACCCAGGAGACACGCTGGAGCTGGGGCACACTGATCCTCGGATCCTTTCTGATGATGGTCATCGACCTCATCGTGGATCCCATCGCGAATCTCGGGGAGTACTGGTTCCTTGGAAAGATCTATCACTACCCCAATCCAGGGGTCCACTTTGGCGTGACATTTGCGAACTACTGCGGTTGGTTTATCGTCGCCTTCACCACCCTTTTGGCCAATCGACTGCTGGATCAGTGGCTCACGCAACGTGGATATCCTCGGGCAGCCCCCCCTTCCCTCCCGGGGTTCGCGCTCTTTTCACCGCTTTTTTGGACGGGAATAGTAGGATTCCAGCTTGGCGTCACATGGCTTATTGCGCTGGAGCAACCTTCAGGACTGGATGCAGGAAAGACTCTTCTGCAGGCCGTCACAGGAAGCTACCTGATTGCCCCGATTTTGGTGCTGGCCTGGATTCAGACCTTAAAGCCCATTAACCGGTTGGATCAGAAGTAAGACGTAGGATCCTCAATCCCGGCCGCAGCGAAGCCTTGGGCTCTCAGCCGACAGGCATCACAGACCCCACAGGCATGTCCTGAGGAATCCGCTGCATAGCAGGAAACAGTCAGTCCATAGTTGACCCCAAGATCGGTCCCCATGCGGATAATTTCCGCCTTGGACAGCTGAATCAGGGGGGTGTGAATCGTAAAGCGTGTGCCTTCGACGCCTGCCTTGGTGGCCACATTCGCCAGGGTCTCGAACGCCTCAATGAAAGCCGGACGACAATCCGGATAGCCTGAATAGTCGACGGCATTCACTCCGATAAAGAGATCAGCGGCACCTAAGACCTCAGCCCAACCCAGCGCCAAGGCAAGAAAAACGGTGTTCCTTGCAGGCACATAGGTGACCGGTATCACCCCTTCCTGCAATTGATCAGGAACTGCAATCGCAGGATCCGTCAGGGCCGAACCCCCAATGGCATCAAGCCCCAAGCGAACCGTCTTGAGTTCCTCAACCCCCATGGATCGAGCCAGCCGTTCCGCCGCAACCAATTCCGCCCCATGACGTTGCCCATAATCGAAGCTAAGTGCGTGGCAACGGTATCCCTGAGATCGGGCAAAAGCCAGTACGGTGGCAGAATCCAGCCCACCTGAAAGAAGAACGACTGCCGGTTTGCTCATACGCCCTGTTTGTCCCCCCAGAGGATTTTGTGTAGCTGTAGCTGAAATCTCACGTT
>JBDKLO010000043.1:0-12733 GCA_039795615.1 Pseudomonadota bacterium | reverse complement strand
GGCATCAGACGATCGTTCGTGACACGGACTTCACCCCGTCTCACATCATCGAGTTCTACCTGAGCTACCCGATCTACATCATCACCGGTTTCGCTGCGTTCCTCTACGCAAAGACCCGTCTGCCTTTCTTCGCAGAAGGTCTTTCACTGCCCTACCTCGTGACTGTTGTCGGTCCGTTCATGATCCTTCCGAACGTCGGCCTGAACGAGTGGGGTCACACCTTCTGGTTCATGGAAGAGCTGTTCGTAGCGCCGCTGCACTACGGATTTGTCTTCTTCGGCTGGCTGGCTCTGGCTATCGCTGGTGTACTCCTTCAGGTCTTCGCCTCTTTCGGCAACCTGATCGGCCGCGATCTGTGCCCTGATATTCGGGCTTGATCCTTTGACGGAAACGGGGGCAGGTCGCTGACCTGCCCCCGGCAGAAAACCCCCGCAGTCAGACTCCGGGGGTTTTCTTTTGCCATTAGAATTCGTGCCTATTCAATCCAACTAGTCAAAAGGACACCATGGATCCTGCCGCCCCTCCTCAGATGACCCCCGATCGGATTTATTGGTGGGCACGCCAACACGCCCTTATTCTCCTGATTGGAGTGACTGCGGCATGGCTGGAACGATCGGGACTTCTGCTCGCCGCCATGGCCGGCGCCTCATTGCTTGCCGCCTTTCGCATCCCCGAAACGGCCGCCACGAATTCGCCCTCATCCCCCTGGGGAAGACTGCTGATCTTTAGTCGAATCCTGATCGCCCTGGGACTGATTGTCGAACCCGAGGTGGACGCTCATCTCCCGCTGATTGCGCTGGGGGTTTTGACGGCCTTTCAACTACTTGAGGCCTGGTGCAATCGAAACCGCAGTTCCCGGGCAATCCATCTGGCCCTTATCGAACAAGAAACCGATGCCTTGTGGCTGATCTGTCTGATTTTTTTGGTCGTCCCGCTCACTCCGCTGGGGAAAGGCATCATCTGGCTCGCTCTCGTAAGACCCCTCTGGGTGATCGCAAGCCATTGGACGGGGCCTCCCTCCTGCCCGATGCCATGGGGCTTTGGAACGCGCGTCATGTCGGGAATCTTTTTACTCTCGCTGTCCGCGCCTCTATCGTCCGCCATACCACAGAGCCTGTCCCAGGCGCTTCTCATTGCAGGCGGATTAGGATGGGTCGTGCTCCATACCACATGGGCTCTTCGGGCGGCGAACCATAGGCGACAGTCCCTTGGGGGAACTTAAGCAGAACTTAGGCAGCTGAAGGACTGGGCGGGCCACTGTAGCTCATGGCTCCAAGGGCGATGAGGTCAGAGCCTTGGGAATGAAAAACGCATGAGCGCATTTCTGGCAGGGCGGGACCCAAAGTAACCCCGAGCGTTGGACCACCCAGGAAACAGGCCGCCAGAGTGATCACACAGTAATCGACCAGTTGGCGCTCAAGAAAGGCAGCGACCATCTTTTCATCCCCATGGACCAGAAGGGTTCGCACCCCCTCAGACGTCAGGAGATCGAGAACCTCAGAAGGCTCGAACAAGACTTCACCCAGAGAGGGAATCGCAACGACCCGGACACCCCGCGCCTCAAGCTGCTGTCGTCGCTCTACATCATGATCAACTTTCGTCATCACGAGGATGCGACCTCCCGCCGGCGCGTCATCCTCCCAAATCAGCTGCGGATCCAAAATCACGCGAAGGGAGGCCCCGGGACGGCGGGCAAATGACGTCCAGCCATCGTTTGCCGTCAAAAGGATCGCATCATGATGCATCTCAAGATACTGTCCTAACGCGAAATCCCGCGGAAAATCCGTCGACGCCTCGGCGCGTGCCAGCGAAACCCCATTCAGACTTTGGGCATAGGCGAGAGTCACAAACGGGCGCGACTGGCCCGGATGGCGGGCCAAGGCCAATTGATCCAAAAGCGAGCCCATGAAGGCGAAGTCGTGATCGGTCGGGACTTGCTCTGTGAATCGCAGCAAGTGCGCCATGCGCTCGGCCTTTGACTTCAGGTAACCGAGATTTTCCTCATGCTGGCCAACCTCAATCGGAATTCGAGCCACCACCTCGATCCCATGACTTCCCAACTCTTCGACCTTGTGCGGGTTGTTGGTGATCAAACGGATCGCCGAGACGCCCAGATCACGCAAGATTCGGGCGGCGATGCCATAGTCCCGCTCGTCGGGCTGATGCCCCAACTGGAGATTGGCCTCTACCGTGTCCAGCCCTTGATCCTGAAGGTTGTAGGCCTCCATCTTCTTGAGCAGTCCAATCCCCCGACCTTCCTGCCGGAGGTAGATGAGAATCCCCGCTTCCTGTCGCCCCAAATACATGAGGGTGTGCTTGAGCTGATCACCGCAATCACAGCGACGTGATCCGAAGACATCACCGGTAAGGCACTCGGAATGAACACGGACCGGCACGGGAGCGGATCCGGCCACCTCCCCTTTGACGAGGGCCAGATGCTCCTTACCACCCTCAAGGTAGAGATACAGAGAAAAGTCGCCGAAGCCAGTCGGCAGGCGGGTCTTGACGAGATTCTTGATCACGGGGACCTAGTGGGCCACAAAAAACGCATAGCGGGCCAGTATAACGAAGTTCGGCTCAACCAGGCGGTCTAAACCGCTAAACGCGGGCCCAAGCATACTCAATTGCCCGCTGAAGGCGCTCTTGTTGCCGTTCAATATCTCTGACCAACTCAAACTGGCGCAGGGCCCGCTCAAGGTTCTCGCCATGACCACTCACCTTAAAGTAGAGGTCGCCCTGGAGATGATCCGTCAGGAATCGGGTCCCGAGCTCATAGGGAAGTAACCACGTCGCCGTATAAATGTATTCCATATCCGAGGGGGTCATGCTGGATGCCGCCTCGGCGAAATACCCCTCAAGGACGGCCTCAAAAATCTCCACATCGAAGCGGACATCCGCTGTTCCGGCTTCACCACTGACATTGCAACAGGACCTCAAACAGTCCCCAAGATCATAATGAATCAGTCCGGGCTTGACGGTGTCGAGATCAATCAGACTAATCGCCCGAATGCCGGACCGGCTAAAAAGAACATTGTCCAGCTTGGGATCTCCGTGCATCACCCGAACCTTGAGGGATCCGCTCGCCCGCGCGGCTTCAAGACTTCCCGCGGCAGCTCGGCGCGCGGCAATGAAATCCAGATGCCTCGCCTCCACCTCAAGCTCGGGAGAACACCTTTCGAGGGCGGCATCGCAAAGCTCAAGGTAGCGCGGCGTCACATGAAAGCCCGGAAAAGTATCTTTCAGAGCATCACACGGGAGGGACTCTGTCAGGCGGTGGAACCAACCCAGCGCGCGGCCCACCTCCTTCGCCTCCTCCCGTTGACGGATACTTCGAATATTTCGCGCATCCGGAATGAGCGCGAGGCCGCGCCACAGGACCCCACCAGCATCCACCAGAAAATCGGACCCCGCCAAAGTCGGGCGAATAGCCGGCAAGGTGAGTCCTGAGGCCTTGGGAAACTCACGATTTGCGTGATCCAAAAGAAGGCGCAAATTGCCCATGATTCCGGAAGGGTCGGGAAAAACGTCGGGATTGAGACGCTGAAGAATCCAGCTCCCGCCGTCCCCTGCCACACAATAGGTGTCGTTGATCAGCCCACCGGAAAGGGGCGTCAACTCAACACGATCAGAAAAGCGCTCGAATAAGGGCAGGATATCGCGACGGATCTCGGCCTCATCGGGAAAAACCTCAACCATTCGGCTTTCCTGCACCGAGACCGAGCCGCTCTCGCGTTACATCCTTAGCCCGTTCGGTCTTTCGAAACAGAACGTATACCGCCCCAGCGCCCCCATGCCAGCGCTGGGCGCTATGAAACGCCATCACTTGAGGGAACATAGGAAGCCATCGGACCAGAAAACTTTTCAGCAAGGGGATATTGTCTTTGTTATTGCGCCCCTTTCCATGGCTGATCAGGGCCGAACGCACATCATAGTGAACGCAGTCCGCAACAAAGCGATAGAGCTCTTGGCGTGCCTGCTCAACCGTCAGACCATGGAGATCCAGCATGGCCTCATGGGCATAATCTCCGCGCTGAAGACTCCGAAAAACGCCATGCTGGATCCCGTCGCGCTTGAAGCTGATCACGGCCTCCGGGCGAACCGGTTCAACAAACGTGGTCGGAAGCTGGGTTTCATCCAGATCCAGAGCCCGCTGCGCACTCTCCCGCCGATAATTGAGACCTGGCATCAACGAGTCGTTCTTAACCTTCTCAGGCTCGCGAACATCTTTTTTCAGGGGGCGGACACCCTCCATTTCCTTCAGAAACAGAGAATCCTCATCTTCATTGCTCATGAAAGGAAGATTCCCAGGTGAAAATTTGGTTCCACATGAAACGAAAAACGTAAGAAAAAAGGATCCTCAGATCAGATCTTCGACAATAAAGTCCTCGAGATCCTCAAGCCCGGTCTCCATGATGGCCATTTTGCGGACGGAAATACCCGCCTCATGGACCGATTCGCTTCGACCACTGACCAAGGGATGCCAGGCTGGCAGAAGCTCACCATCGCGCCGGAGACGATAGGCGCAAGTGGAAGGCAACCAACCCAGAGCCTCTGGATCCTTTCTCAGATCAAGACACCCCGGGACTTTTTGCGTTCGGTCCTCATAGGACCTACAACGACAGGTCTCCAGATTGAGCTGCCGACACGCCACCCGGGTGTAGTAAAGATCCCCGGTGTCTTCATCCTCCAGCTTATGCAGGCAGCACCGGCCGCAACCATCACACAGAGACTCCCACTCCGTAACGGTGAGTTCGGCCAGTGACTTGGATGCCCAGAAGGCGCCGCCTTCTGCTGCCATCAGAGGTCGTTGACCCAGTGACGACCATCCCGGGCCATGAGCTCGTCCGCCTCCTTGGGTCCCCAGCTCCCTGCGGGATAGTTGGGGAAGCTTCGGGGTGGCAACGCCTTCCAGACATCAAGAACCGGCTGAATCAGGGACCAACCGGCCTCGACCATGTCCGCGCGCTGGAACAAGGTCGCATCCCCAATCATGCAGTCCAGCAAAAGCCGCTCGTAACCGGTTTCCGGCTTGGTTCCAAAGTAGTCCGAGTACTCGAAATCCATGTTGACCGAGCCCAGCTTCATGACGGGCCCAGGCACCTTGGCTCCGAAATGGAGCGAGATGCCTTCCTTCGGCTGAATATGGATTGCGAGGCGATTGGTGGTCAACTCGTCAACGGCCGTATTACGGAAAAGGATAAAGGGTGCCTGACGAAACTGAATGACGATCTCTGTGGTTCGCTTAGGGAGTCTTTTACCCGTTCGCAGATAAAAAGGAACATCCGCCCAGCGCCAGTTATCAAGGTTGAGCTTCATGGCGACAAAGGTCTCTGTCTTCGAATCGGCAGCGACCATGGCCTCATCCCGATATCCGGGAACGGTTTCGCCATTCACCCGGCCAGGCCCATACTGACCTCGCGCCATCTCGCTCAGCACTTCCTCAGGAGTCGGCACCTGAACCGCACGCAGAACCTTGGCCTGCTCGTCACGGACCGCATCCGCACCGAACGAAACCGGCGGTTCCATGGTGATCAGGGAAAGCAGCTGAAACAGATGATTGGGCACCATATCCCGTAAGGCCCCAGACGACTCGTAATAGGGCCCACGCCGTTCTACGCCCACATCCTCTGCCGCCGTAATCTGAACGTGGTCGATATAGCGACGATTCCAGATGGGCTCAAAAATGCTGTTGGCGAAGCGCATCACCATAATGTTCTGGACAGTTTCCTTCCCCAGATAATGATCGATGCGGTAGATCTGTCGCTCCCGAAGCACCTTCTTGATGTTGACATTCAGCTCCCGCGCCGATTCAAGATCATGACCAAAGGGTTTCTCAATGATCACTCGCCGCCAGCTCTTATCCCCCTCGGTGGCCATGCCCGCTTGACCCAGGCGGCGCACAATCTCTCCAAAAAAGGTCGGCGCGGTGGCCAGATAGAAAAAGAGGTTGTCGTCGATTTGATGCTGAACGCGAATCTCCTCCGCGCAGGCCTTAAGCCCGGCATAAAAGTCCTTGTCGTGCACATCGCCCGGAAAATAGTGGATGCGCTCGGAAAACCAGCCCAAAACTTCCGGATCGACTGTATCCGTTGCGTAGTCCTCGATCGCTTTAACCATCAGGTCCCGAAACGCATTCCCCTCCAGGGGCTCAACCGAGGTTCCCACCACCGCAAAACGGTTCGACAGGAGCTTGGCCTTGGCGAGGTTGTACAACGCAGGAATCAATTTGCGCTGGGTCAGGTTCCCTGTCGCGCCGAAAATCACCATGACGCACGACTCGCCCGGCTTTCCCTGATTCACGTGCAGCTCCGGCAAGTGGGTATCCGAGGTATTCATTTTTTCTCCTGATGGCCGCCGAAGTAGTAACGCATGGCTGAAAGCACCTTGAGCGCGAACTCATCCTCACCTCGCGAGGCAAATCGCTGGAATACGGCAGCGGTGAGTACCGGCGCCGGAGTCCCCTGTTCGACCGCAGCCTGCACGGTCCACCGCCCCTCACCCGAATCCGAAACCTTACCGGAGAACTGGTCCAGTTCCGGGCTGGTGGCAAAGGCTTCTGCCGTCAGGTCCAGGAGCCAGGAACTGACCACGCTGCCACGGCGCCAAAGCTCCGCAATGCTGCCAAGATCGAGATCATACTGATAGTTCTCAGGATGTCTGAGCGGCGTCGTTTCCGCATCGGTCTCATGGCTTGCCCGGCCAATACCTGCGTTTTTGAGAATATTGAAGCCTTCGGCATAGGCCGCCATCAGACCGTACTCAATCCCGTTATGCACCATTTTGACGAAATGGCCGGCACCGGCGGGACCACAATGAAGATAGCCATCGGTCGCCGTGCTTGATGCTTCCCGCCAACCTGGCGTCGGCTCGACGCCGCCCTTCCCCGGGGCCAGTGCCTTGAAGATCGGATCCAAGCGCTGGACCTGTGACTGATCGCCACCGATCATGAGGCAATATCCGCGATCCAGACCGTGTGTTCCTCCACTGGTCCCGACGTCGATATAGGTAATACCATCCTGAGCCAGCGCCTGAGCGCGGCGGATATCATCCACGTAGTAGGAGTTCCCGCCATCAATAATGACGTCGCCTGGAGACAAAAGGGGGCGAACCTTGTCGATCATTCCATCGACCACGGCGGCCGGCACCATGATCCAGACGGCCCGTGGCGCCTTGAGTTTCGCCACAAAATCTTCCAACGATTCAGCGCCCGTGGCGCCTTCTGCCGCAAGACCGCGAACCGCCTCTTGATTGAGGTCAAACACGACACAGTCCTGACCCGCTCTTACCAAGCGGCGCACCATGTTAGCCCCCATCCGTCCCAATCCGATCATTCCAAGCTGCATCTCATGACTCCTGATGGTCTGTTGTAGGTCTTATGGCCTCTATGGCCGATTTATTCGACGGTCACCGACTTTGCGAGATTGCGGGGCTGATCGACATCAGTCCCCTTGATGATGGCCACATAGTAGGCCAGCATTTGTAACGGAATCGTGAAAACGATGGGCGCCACCACTTCATCCGTTTCAGAGACCCTGAGGAGATTGACCCCAGGGACCGAATCCATGGCTGCGCCTGCATCGGCAAAGACATAAAGCTGCCCTCCCCGCGCATGCACCTCCTGCAGGTTCGATTTGAGCTTTTCCAGCAGCTCATCATTGGGTGCCACGGCAATCACGGGCATCTCATTATCGATCAATGCCAGTGGGCCGTGCTTCAATTCACCGGAAGGATAGGCCTCGGCATGGATATAGGAAATCTCCTTGAGCTTGAGCGCCCCTTCCATGGCGACCGGATACTGGTGTCCTCGCCCCAGATAGAGGGCGTGATGTTTGTCCCCAAACCGCTCGGCCCATTGCTGGATATCGGCATCCAGATGGAGCACAGCCTGAATCTGGTCGGGAAGATCTTGAAGCTCATGCACGATTTCTTCTTCTCGTGCGGCCGAAAGACCATTCCGGCGACCCAGCGCCACAACCAGCAGCAGCAGGGCAACCAACTGGGTCGTGAAGGCCTTGGTCGAGGCCACACCGACTTCGGGACCCGCTCGCGTCATGAGACTGGAATCGGAGCCGCGAACGATTGAACTTTCCGGCACATTGCAGATAGCCAGCGTATGGGTATATCCGAGTTTCTTTGCCTCTTTGAGCGCCGCTAGGGTATCTGCTGTCTCGCCCGATTGCGAAATCGTGACGAAAAGGGTCCCCGGCACTACGACATGGCGTCGGTAGCGAAATTCACTGGCGACTTCAATGGCACAGGGGATACCACCAATGTCTTCCATCCAGTAACGGGCCACCATTCCTGCATGGTAGCTCGTGCCACAAGCAACGATTTGAACCGCCCGGATGCCATCAAAGGCTTCTGCCGCCTCAGGACCAAACGCTGCATCGAGGACGCGTCCATTGCTGAGTCGGCCTTCCAGGGTCTTCCGAACGGCTTCTGGCTGTTCGTGAATTTCCTTTTGCATGTAATGGCGGTATTCACCCCGTTCAACGGCATCGGCAGCCAGCCCCGTCTCATGCACGGATCGCTCAACAACCGCTCCATCCTGCCCGAAGATCCGGACACTGTCCGTTGTCAGTTCGGCCAGATCCCCGTCCTCAAGAAACACAAACCGTTGCGTCTCGCCGACGAGGGCAAAGATGTCGGATGCGATGAAGTTTTCGCCCTTACCAAGCCCGATCACCAAAGGACTCCCTTGGCGAGCCGTGATCAGCTTCCCGGGCGCACCCGTGGAGACCACGCCGATGGCGTACGCCCCCTCTAAACGCTCACAGGTCTTGCGAACAGATTCCAGCAAGGAAAGTCCCGTTTCAAGAAATTCGTGAATCTGGTGAACGATGGTTTCGGTATCCGTCTCCGATTCAAAGACGTACCCTTTTTCCTCGAGTTCCGCGCGAAGCACATCATGGTTCTCGATGATTCCGTTATGAACAACAGCCACGAAATCTCGACACAGATGGGGATGGGCATTGCGCTCCGAGGGGACCCCGTGGGTTGCCCATCGGGTATGCGCAATCCCGATCCGGCCCTCCGCCGGGGTGATCCGCAAGGCCTCTTCAAGTACGCGAATCTTTCCCTTCCTCCGGACACGGACCAAGGCGCCAGCTTCGTCAATGACAGCAACACCCGAGGAATCGTAACCGCGATACTCAAGACGACGCAGACCCTCCAGAAGCACTGGCGTTACTACCCGGTGTGAGATTGCACCGACAATTCCGCACATGAACTAATCTCCCTTCCGCTTGGGTCGCTGCCATCCTTCGATCGACACTTGCCTTGACCGACTGAGGGTTAATTGCCCATCCGGGGCATCTTTCGTAATGGTTGATCCTGCACCAATGGTTGCGTTCTTGCCCACCCGAACCGGTGCCACCAACTGGCTATCTGAACCGATGAATGCACCATCCTCAATCACCGTCCTGAATTTATTGACGCCATCGTAGTTACAGGTGATGGTTCCAGCCCCAATGTTGACTCCGGATCCAACGCTCGCATCGCCCACATAACTCAGGTGATTGATCTTTGAACCGGTTTCGACTTCGGACTTCTTGATCTCCACAAAGTTGCCAATATGAACCTCTGCGGCCAACTTCGTCTCGGGCCGCAGGCGCGCAAATGGCCCGATACGACAACCCGAACCCACATCAGCGCCATCAATCACGCTATGCGCCTGAATCTCAACGTCATCGCCGATCCGGGCATTTCGGATCACGACGTGGGGCCCGATCCGCACTCGATCGCCCAGACTGACCGATCCTTCAAGAAGGACATTCACATCAATTTCAACATCCTGCCCCAGGGCATGGATCTCACCCCGGAGGTCAAAACGAGCGGGATCGCGAAGCGTCACGCCGCGCAATAACAAGTCCTTTGCCTGTTCCGATTGATAGACCCTCTCTAGATGCGCCAACTGTTCACGGTTATTCACGCCAAGAACCTCGTCAACCCCGCTAGCACTGGCGGTTCGAACCGGAATCCCATCCGCGACGGCAAAGCCGATGATGTCTGTCAGATAGTATTCGCGCTGCGCGTTGTCGTTGGTCAGCCGGGATAGCCAATCCTTGAGTTTGCCCCCGTTGACCGCGAGTATCCCACTGTTTCCTTCCTGAATGAGACGCTCAGATGCCGAACAGTCTTTTTCCTCGACGATCCGGAGGACTTCGCCAGCCTCATTCCTCACAATCCGCCCATAACCCGTAGGATCATCCAGGGCAACAGTCAACACCCCCAAGGCACCCTCGTGAGCCAGAGACAATAGACCTTGAACCGTGTTCTTTTTGAGGAGGGGCACATCACCATAAAGAATCAGTACGGTCGCGGCCGAATCAATTTGATCTGCCATCTGCTGGACGGCATGTCCGGTTCCAAGTCGCTCTCGCTGCTCTACCCAGTCCACCTCAAGATGAGCCAGTTGCGCCTGAACCTGATCACCGCCGTGGCCATAGATGATGGTGCTCTTGTCGGCGCCCAGCGATACGGCAAGCCGATAGACATGTTCCAACAGAGGAAGATGGGCAATGCGGTGCAAAACCTTGGGCATCGCCGAATGCATCCGTGTACCCTGCCCTGCGGCAAGAATAATGATTTCAAGGCTCACTTACGCCTCCTGACTTTTGACTTCGCCATCGCCCGATTCTGGACGCCGGCTACGAAAAAGCCCGGCATGAGTGAGTGCATCTTCGCACCCCCCATGTCGGGCTTACACTATTCGAGAATGATCTCAGGCTCGTCCAGAACGATACTTCTCCAACGTCCGCAACTGCATCACCGCCTCGACCAGCTTAACCTGTGCAGCGGCGTAATCGATCTTGCCCGACTTGTCGCTGAGCAATTCTTCGGCCCTGCGCTTGGCCTCCAAAGCGTGGGCTTCGTCGATATCACGCGCACGAATCGCGGTATCGGCCAGAATGGTCACCACGTTGGGCTGGACTTCCAGAAGACCACCCGAAACGTAAAACGGCTGCGTTTCCGTTTCACTGACCTTAACCCGAACTTCGCCCGGCTTCAGCCGGGTCAGGAACGGTGCATGGCGGGCAGCGATACCCACCTCGCCCATTTCCGCGGGTGCGACGACCATCTCAGCCAGACCGGAGAAAATCTCCGCTTCCGCGCTCACGATGTCGACGTGGATTGTCATCGTCATGCTAAGGATCTCCTG
The DNA here is from genome assembly GCA_039795615.1 of Pseudomonadota bacterium. Taxonomy (GTDB): domain Bacteria; phylum Pseudomonadota; class Gammaproteobacteria; order Methylococcales; family Methylococcaceae; genus UBA6136. The sequence goes on along the minus strand of JBDKLO010000043.1, from coordinate 1,572 downwards.
GATCTAACGACTTAGGCCGCCATCTTCTTGGCTTTTTCGACCGCTTCGTCCACGGAACCCACCATGTAGAAGGCCTGCTCGGGAATATCGTCGAATTCACCTTCGACAATCCCCTTGAAGCCTGCAATCGTGTCCTTCAGGGACACATACTTGCCAGGTGCGCCGGTAAAGACTTCAGCAACGAAGAACGGCTGCGACAGGAAGCGCTGGATCTTACGTGCCCGCGATACGGTCAGCTTATCCTCTTCGGAAAGTTCATCCATACCGAGAATTGCGATGATGTCTCGCAGTTCCTTGTAACGCTGAAGGGTACTCTGAACAGTACGGGCGACATTGTAGTGTTCCTGACCGACCACCAAGGGATCCAGCTGACGGCTGGTCGAGTCCAGCGGATCAACTGCAGGGTAGATACCCAACTCAGCAATCTGACGAGACAGAACGACGGTCGCATCAAGGTGAGCAAAGGTCGTTGCCGGAGATGGGTCAGTCAAGTCATCCGCGGGAACGTATACGGCCTGAATGGAGGTAATCGAGCCTACCTTGGTGGAGGTGATACGCTCCTGAAGGACACCCATTTCTTCCGCAAGGTTCGGCTGGTAGCCTACCGCGGAGGGCATACGACCCAAAAGTGCCGACACTTCGGTTCCTGCGAGGGTGTAGCGGTAAATGTTATCGATGAACAGGAGAACGTCGCGACCTTCATCACGGAAGTACTCAGCCATTGTGAGGCCCGTCAATGCGACGCGAAGACGGTTACCTGGCGGCTCATTCATCTGACCATAGACCAGTGAAACCTTGTCGAGAACGCCACCGTCGCTCATTTCGTGATAGAAGTCGTTCCCTTCACGGGTACGTTCACCAACACCTGCGAATACTGAGTAGCCACTGTGCTCGATGGCGATATTACGGATCAATTCCATCATGTTGACGGTCTTGCCGACGCCGGCGCCCCCGAACAGACCCACCTTACCGCCCTTTGCGAACGGGCAGACCAGATCGATCACCTTGATGCCGGTTTCCAGCAACTCGTTGGCTGCTGCCTGATCTTCGTAGGCCGGTGCCTTGCGATGGATCCCCCAGCGGGCTTCTTCTCCAATCGGGCCCTTTTCATCAATGGGGTCACCAAGGACATTCATGATGCGACCGAGAGTCTTTTTCCCCACCGGGACCTGAATGGCGGCACCCGTACCGACAACATCCAGACCGCGACGGAGGCCATCCGTGGTTCCCATGGCGATCGTTCTGACGATCCCGTCGCCCAGCTGCTGCTGGACTTCGAGCACCAGGCCAACACTGTCGACGCGAAGGGCGTCATAGACCTTCGGCAGAGATTCGCGGGGGAACTCGACGTCGACCACCGCGCCAATAATTTGAACGATTTTGCCCGAACTCATTGTTGTCCTCTTAAAACTCTGTCTCGATTGCTTTCAGGGGGGGACCGTATCAAACGGCCGCCGCACCGCCCACGATTTCTGCGATTTCCTGCGTAATCGCGGCTTGTCGCGCCTTGTTGTAGATCAACTGCAGTTCCTTGATCAGCTTGCCGGCGTTGTCGGAGGCGCTCTTCATCGC
>JBDKLO010000042.1:0-3090 GCA_039795615.1 Pseudomonadota bacterium | reverse complement strand
CACGGTACAACTCATCGAACTCTTTCAAGGATGTGGCGAAGTTGACCATCACATGTTGTCGCGGCCTCTGCTTGTTGTGGCGTTCGATGTACTCTCGAAATGCCTGGTCTAGAACCGACTGGAATTGACGCCCCTCTAATTCGGCGATCATTCTGAGTTCATTCAACACCTCAGGTGCTGCCTGAGACGAAAACTTTTCAAGGTTTGCTTTGCTCATAGTCTGCCGTCATGAAATGACTTGAAGTATCATGATAAGTCCAGATTGCCTTAATTCCAAAGGCTCATTCAGGGTACTCGCCTTCTTCGCAGCATCTTTCAATGCATTGCCACAAGAATCCGATGGCCCCTGAAACAAAGGCCAGCACCGAGAGCATTTTGAGGAAATAGAGACCAGAAACCCCTCCCGCGAACAAGAGTGGCAGGCTTACCAGCATCAGTTTGGAGGGGATGCGCACGGACTATTTCCAAGGCGAGTGATCAATTGGCTCAGTATAGGATTGCCTGGCCCCCAAATGGAATCCGTTGCTCATTGATTCGCTCAATTAGAATCTGCATCCGGGTTTGGTAGATTGGGATTCCTAGAACAGGATTCAGGCCATGCAGGAATTACTCATCCCCATTCTTGTTGGCCCCGATCACGCGATCAGTTCCATCTGGTCTGTCCCTGAAAACTTTACTCAGGGTCAAACCGATGCTGTGATCCTCGCGCACGGGGCCGGTAATGATATGCATCACCCCTTCATGGCTACCTACCATAAGGGTATGGCTAACGCCGGCCTTCTCAGTATCAAGTTCAATTTTCCCTACAAGGAACTTGGCCGCAAGGCTCCGGACCGCCCTGCTCTTCTCCTTCAAACCTGGGCGGTCGTCGTCCAGGGGCTTAAAGATCATCCGAAACTCAAGCCCCGTCGGCTTTTTCTCTGCGGCAAAAGCATGGGCGGGCGAATCGCGTCCATGGCTGTAGCAGAGGGCCTCCCCTGCGACGGGCTCATCTTTCTGGGATACCCCCTTCATCCCCCAAAACAACCCGCAAAGGCACGGACCGAGCACTGGCCCAACATTGGATGCCCAAGCCTCTTTTTCGAAGGGACCCGGGACTCACTCTGCGATCTGGATCTCCTTCGTACCGCCCTCCCGACGCTTGGAGGACCTTTCACCCTGATACCCGTTGAAGGCGGCGATCATTCCTTCAAAGTGCCCAAAAGTACGAGTTCTGCTCCTGATGCCATCCATGGGGCTGTGATTCGGGAAATCACTGACTGGATAGGTTCTCTTCCGATGTGATGAACTACTCGATCTGAAAAGATGTCCTATTAACTCAACAACCCCACAATCCCCTGAGCACCATGACCAGAAACATCCGATTGACCGCAGCCCTCGGACTAATCCTTTCCTCTCTGCCACTCCTGGCCTCGGCGGATGAATCACCGGCGACAGAGCCCATGAGTCGCCAGATGCTGTTGAAACGTGAAATCCAAACGCCTCCGGGATCTGCCGAAACTCGAGTCATCCGCGTGACCTTTCCGCCGGGATTCAAGACCCCGCTCCATACCCATGATGGACAAGGCCCCCGCTATATCCTCAAGGGAAAACTTCGTGTCGAAGATAACGGCCAGACTCAGGTCTATGGTGCGGGAGATGTCTTTTGGGAAACCGGATCCGCGATGACCATTGAAAATGTGAGCGGTAGTGATGCCGAAATGGTGATATTCGAGATCGCTCCCTCCCATTGATGCCTGGATTTTTTGTTTTTTAAATCCCAGACTCATGGAGTGATTCACTGGGGGTTGTTTTGAATGCATACTATGGCGAGAACCTGAAGCATTCGGGTTCTCATAATGGCAGTACCCCGGAGATCACGACCGGTTGCTTACAGTCAGGGTAATAACCGGGCTCTGAAGCGTTTCGTCGAAGGTCCCGACCTGCCCATCCTGAGAAAAATAATAAGAATGGATGGCGAACGATGGCTGGCTGGAGTCTATTGAGGTTATTGATGTCCCCTGGCAGCAAGACCCGCGGTTCTTGCTCTGGTTTGGGAGGTCGTCGCACCCTCGCAAGTGCTTTCAACCTGATTGCGCTGTGCCTCCTTTCCTCTCCCCTCCTAGCCCATGAGCGTTGGATCCTGACCGACAGTCAGATCGCCGAGTGGAGCGCAAAACCTCTTCCTGAACTCTGGCGGGAATGGTCCTGGATCAATGCCATCTTGATCGGTGGTTTCGTCGCCTTTACGGCGGGATGGATTCGCCTCGGCTTCACCGGTGCCCGCGAACTCTTTCCAGACCTTCAGGCCCGTCTTTCGTCCTATGGCCATTGGGTCGCCCCGGTCATACGATTCTGTCTCGGCTGGGTCCTCATCTCATCAGCCTTTGGACTGGAACCCCGCTATGGGGTCTTGCCCATGTCTTCCCCCACGCTGTTTGCACCCGATCTGGAATTGACGCTGTGCTATCCCCCGATGCCCTGGCTCAGATGGCTGGAATTTGGCATTGGGCTTGGGATCCTGCTAGGGATCTATGTGAGGGTTCTTGCTGCCACGCTACTGGTATTGACGTTATTTGCGACAGTGGCCTATCAATCCGCAATTTATGCCTATGCGGGCGCTTTGGTCGGTGTGTCGATCTATCTTCTGTTTCAGGGTCCAGGCAGCTTCTTCCTGGCGCTACCGACGCATCCGGACTGGGCCGATGTGCAGGAACATCTGGCCGCCTATCCCAGAGCCCGGGCTCAGGCCATCATGCGCATCCTGACGGGGATCAACATTTTTTATCTCGCTGTCACCTACAAGGTATTTCAGCCCAATCTCACCATCGCCATCCTGACCCTGCATGACATTTCTCTCGGGGGACTGCCCCCGGAGGTCAGTACCCTGGTGATGGCGCTGGTCGAATTTACCGCCGGCATCCTCATCATTGCGGGGATTCTGCTTAGGCCCTTGGCCCTCTTTTTCCTGGGCGCGTTCTTCATGTTTGCCGCCATGTTGCCTGAAAGCTTCATGTCACACGCCCTTTTCTACAGCGTCATGCTGTCATTCCTTTTCAACGGAGCAGGACATTTCGCCATGCCTGAAGCCAAAGACAAAAAAGCCCGTAT
>JBDKLO010000041.1:0-8326 GCA_039795615.1 Pseudomonadota bacterium | reverse complement strand
CGAACCTGACCTCTCCGCCTCGACTGACACCCCTTCAGGTCGCATCACGAAAAGCGCCGAGCCATGCCACACCTGAGGCGCTGGCAGACCCCCTTCAACCCATCAAACCGGGAATGCAAAGAACCCCCGGGATCACGGGTGCGCAAGACGACGATTAGTCGATGGTCTTCTGAATTCCTCTACCGGAACCCAAGGCTTCCGAGATCGGCAGGCAACTGCCCCATTCAGCATGAGACGACCCATGAAATCATCGCCAATGCGCTCCATGAACCCCACGTTCCTTCTTGGACTGGGAGTTTGCCTCTTCATCACACTTTTTTCGACCGAGTGTCTGGCCGGTACGGGGGGATCCAGTGAGTTCGGCAACATCTACACCCTCTTGACCGGCTGGCTCCAGGGCATCCTCGGCCGCATTCTCGCCGTGACCTTTGTCATGGTGGGTCTTGTGGCGGGCGTCATGCGCGGCAGCATGATGGGTCTGGTCCTCGGGATTGCCTGTGGCCTTGGGGTCTACACCGCTCCGACCGTCATCGACAATATCGTGACTGCCACACTCCCCTGATTGATCCCCTTTAAATCACCGATCCTCATCCGACATTGGAGGAATCGAGATCCGGCAGGCAACTGCCGACCAATTTCTCATAGGGGACATTTCCATGCATCCAGTCCTGGTCCTTGGCCATCACGGCGAACTCCTCAACCCGTGCAATCCCGCCCGGGCTCGCCAACTTCTGAAGAGCCATCGAGCCCGTCGCGTCATGACGCGGCCTTTTACCATCCAACTCCTGCCCGCCCATAAGACCTTCCTTTCGGTGACCCTCCATGTCGAAGCCGAATGATCCAGAGCGACTGGGAAGCCGGCTTTTTTCAGCCCTGGCCTATGCTCCCGATGAGGGGCTCTTCCTGATGGAGGATCGGAGTCTGGGCTTTGGATTTTTGTGTGATCCCCTCTCAGGGGGTGATCGCGGTGTCAGTGATCGGGTCAATGTCTTCCTGAATCAGGAATGGCCCGTCGACACGCTGATTCAGGTGAGTCTTTGGACTTCACCCGATATCCAGGGATCTCTGAGCCACATGAGCGCCCGTCAGGGAGGGACCATGGCTCCTCTTTGTCAGGATCTGGTGGGGAATACCCGAGAGTTTCTCCAGAAAGGCACCCATACGCCGATCGACCCCTCTTCGGGTCTTTTGATTCGGCGCTGCCAGATCATCATCACCGTCAAGTTGCCCCTGACTCGACCACAACCTTCAGAGGCAGAGTTCGAACAAGCGAAAGAACTCAGGCTCTCCAGCCTTCAATCGCTATCCACAATTGGCCTTCGACCGGTTTCGTTGAACGTGGATCGCTACGTTCGATTGATGTCCGTGATGCTGAACTGGGGGCCCGAGGCTGGATGGCAGACCTACCCTGAAGGAAAAGCGGATGAGTCGAAGCTGATTCGAGATCAGCTTTTGGATTTCGGGACGGCGATCGAGGTGGATCCCTCCGGTGTGAGGCTCGGCGAGAAAAGGGTCAAGCTACTTTCAGTGAAGCGCTACCCCGATCATCTCTATTTTGGATCGGCGCGGAGCTATCTCGGGGATGTGCTTTCAGGAGCGCGGGGCATCCGGCAGAACTGCCTGATCACGCTGACCCTGCACTATCCGGATTCTGAAGCGACCAAGGCCAAGCTGGATACGGTTCGACAATGGGTCACCAATCAGGCTTATGGGCCCATTCTGAAATTCGTGCCGCACCTGGGGGTGAGAAAGCAGAGCTTTGATTTGCTCTTCAATGCCTTTATGGATGGAGATCGACCTGTGCGCGGATATCTCGGGATGGTTCTCTTCTGCGGGGGGGCAGAAGAGGCACAGGCCATCTCCAATGCAAGAGTGTACTTCAGAGAACTCGGGTTTCAACTCATGGAGGATAAATATTTTACTCTCCCCCTCTTTCTCAACTGCCTCCCTCTGGGTGCTGAGCGGTCGGTTATCCGGGATTCCAATCGCTACAAGACCTTTGGATCCCGCCATGTCATCCCCCTCCTTCCGATCTTTGCCGATTGGCCGGGAACCGGGACACCGACCCTCAATCTCATCAGCCGAACGGGGCAACTCATGTCCTTTTCGCTGTTTGATTCCGGCAGCAACTACAACGCCTGTATCGCCGCGCAATCGGGTTCGGGGAAATCCTTCCTGACCAACGAACTGATTGTCAGTCACCTGGCTGAAGGCGCTCGCGTCTGGGTCATTGATGTCGGTCGTTCCTACATGAATCTCGCCGAAAGCCTGGATGGGGAGTTCATGGCGTTTACGCCGGAATCTTCCCTCTGCATTAACCCTTTTGACCTCATCCGTAACTGGGAAGAAGAAGCCGACGTCATTGCGGGTCTCGTCACCAGCATGGCCGCCCCCACCGAAAAGCTTTCAGACTTTCAGACCGCATCCCTCAAGCGAATCTTGAGAGATGTCTGGGAGGAAAAAGGCCATGAGATGTCAGTCGATGATGTGGCGGACAAACTCAAATCGGAAAAAGATCAGCGGATTGTGGATCTTGGGGAACAGCTCTTTCCCTTCACGCAACGCGGGGAGTATGGCCGGTTCTTCAATGGTCGAAATACGGTGCGGTTCTCAGGTGATTTCACGGTCCTTGAGCTTGAAGAACTCAAGGGACGAAAACACCTCCAGCAGGTCGTCCTTTTACAGTTGATCTATCAGATCCAGCAGGCCATGTATCTCGGGGAACGCGACCGCCCCAAGATCGTCATCATTGATGAATCCTGGGACCTTCTGACCCTGGGGGACGCGGCCACCTTCATGGAGCATGGGTATCGAAGGTTCCGAAAATATGGCGGTTCCGCCATCACCATCACACAGTCCGTCAACGATCTCTATCGGACGTCAACCGGCAGAGCCATTGTCGAGAACTCGGCTCACATGATCCTCTTGGGGCAAAAGGCCGAAGCGGTTGAAGCCTTGAAAGCCGAGAAACGGCTTCCGCTTCCGGAAGGCGGCTACACCCTCCTCAAGACGGTGCATACCGTTCCAGGCGTCTATTCAGAACTGTTCATCCTCAACGAATGGGGGGCTGGGATTGGCCGCCTGATCGTCGACCCTTTCAAACGGATTCTCTTTTCAACGAAGCCTGATGATGTCCATCAGATCAAGCAGCTTCGCATGCAGGGCATTCCGATCACGGCGGCGATCAAGACCTTAATCGATCGTCGGAGGAAGCACCATGTTCACTGAGAACATCAAACAGCAGATCACACGCGGGGGCGTGCTGCTTTCGCTCCTGATGAGCATACATTCACTCTGGGAAGAATCACGACTTTCGGAGCGTTTGACATTGGTCACCCCCATCGTGGTTTTGGATCGTGCGGCTCTCTTGAAGAGCCTACCGGTCACGGCGAGTATTGAGGAGCGGGAACGCGTCACGCAACGCCTCAAGGCACTGGCGTCACAGTATGCCAACGAAGGATACCTCGTGATCGATGGCGGCTGGGTCCTTGCAGGGCCCAAGGATGTTTATGTCCGCTGAAACATTCAATAACGCATGCCTAAGGAAGCGGATCGACACTCTGCTTCTGAGTCTCATCTGGATATTCGGTGTGGTGGTGGGTGGGCACTACCTGACTCAAAGGTATCGCCTGGGGATCGATGATCAGAAGAGTTTGTGTCTTGAAGGGCAACATCGCTGGTATCTCATCGATCGCTGGGATCGGTCCTTTAAGCCCGATGAGCTGATGGCCTTCGCATCCGATGAACGGATGCAGCCCTTCTTTAAACCGGAGATGACCTTCATCAAACGGGTGAAGGGACTTCAAGGTCAGATCATTGATCAAAAGGACGATGCCATTCGGGTGAATCAGACGCCCATCGCGAAGGGATTCCCGCTACTGAATCATCCGGGCGTTCATAAGGCGCTTGAGGGAGAATCATTCCGCCTTCAGCCTCTCACCTACTGGGTCATGGGCGATCAGCCCAACTCCTATGATTCGCGCTACTGGGGCGTGGTGTATCAACAGCAGATTGTGGGGAAGGCGTATGCGCTCCCCTTCTAGTCAGCAATCAAAAGCCATCCTGTGCCTCTGGATATGGGTTCTGCTTCAGAGCAGTGGTGCATTGGCAGAAGAAGCCTGGCTGGAAAAATCCCGTGCGATCCTTGAGGAGAGCCGGCAAAGACCCCTACCCGATTGGCTTCGAGAGGCCATGGAACCCCCATCGGATATTTCAGGGATTCAAAAGCCGAATCCACGGCATTGGGGGCTTTCACCGAATCCCTCTCCCAACCCGAAGAATCCCACGACAGCCATCTTGGTGTCCTTTTCGCTTGGACCAGAAACCCTCAAGGCGATCTTTCATGAGAATCGAGGGCACCAGGATCGGGTGATCGTCTTTCGGGGACTCCCGGAGGGGCACTCCTTTAAGGACTTCGTGGGCGGATTGAGATCCCTGCTCCAAGGTCTGGATCGCCATGAAATCCCGCCCATCACGATTGATCCAGAACGATTTAGCCGGTTTGGCGTGACCCGAGTGCCCGTCCTGATCCGGGAAGAGCCCGAGGGAAACGCGACGATTGTCAGAGGCATCAGCCAGGTCGACGGGATAGAGCGACAAGTGAGCTTAGGACATGGAGGACAAGATCTGGGGGTTCACGGAAAAACCGTCGAGGTTTCTGAACCCGATCTGATGGAGACGGTGAAGCAACGCGTTCGGACGTTTGATTGGGCCCAATATCAACATGCAGCGCAAGGCGATTTCTGGCTGAAAGTCCCTTTCGAATCCTTGCCTGAAGCTCAAAAAGATCGGGAATACCGCATAGATCCCACGTTCACGGCCTCGCGTGACATCCGGGATGGTCAGGGAAGGCTAATCGTGATGGCTGGCCAAAAGGCCAATCCCCTGGATACCCTGCCCTTTCATCAGACGCTCATCGTCTTTAATCCGATGCGACCTCAAGAGATTCGGTGGATTAAGGCATTCATCCCGTCCGAACCTCATCGCCGCCTGACGTTGATGGCGACCCATGTCGATCGCTCAAGGGGCTGGAAAGGTTTTGAGGATCTTCAGAAGCAAATCGGAAGCCGCGTCTTCCTTCTGACGCCGGACATCCGCAAACGATTCCGACTGAGCGCGACACCGGCTGTCATTGACGCTGAGGGACGAGCGTTCCGGATCCGTGAGATTGCGATGGAGGTACAAAGATGAGGAGATTACTCCTTCAGGGAATCATGATCGCCACCCTGCTGCTGGGAAGCACATCCGCACATGCGGTTGGGATCTGTCCCGATGCGGGCGTCTTCTCAAGCCGCATCCTGAGTGAGTTCTGTTTCTCCTGTCTTTTTCCGATCCGGATTGCCGGGCTCCCCACAGGTGCGGGACCCATACCTCCCAATGTGACGGAGCAATCACTCTGTTCCTGTAGTTTCTTTGATGTCGGCGTTACGGTGGGTTCATGGCATCCCACCCGACTGGTTGAAGTGGTCACGACCCCCTATTGCTCTCCTTCGCTCGGAGGCGTTGAGATGGCCCATAGCGTGGGCGTACTTCAGGGTTCTGTCGGAAAAGGGGAGCACGACAATGGGGATCTCGCCTTCTTCAATTTCCATGACCTTCCCTTCCCCTTTCGAGAGCTTCTCGATCCCTTTGGAGATACCCCCTGTAGTGGGGTGAACACCGGCGGTCCGATCTACTTCTCGGAACTTGATCCGACCTGGAACAATGAAGATCTGGCGAACATTCTGTCACCAGAAGTGGCTCTGATTGCCAACCCCATTGCTTTGGCGTCATGTGCGGCAGATGCCGTTGCCGCAACGGCTGGTGAGCCACTTGATGCCCTTTTCTGGTGTGCGGGGAGTTGGGGAAATATTTACCCCTTCTCAGGAATGATGCGCACCTCTCAAGGGGCCGATCCAACGCTGACAAGCCTTGCTGCGACCAAGTCTCGAGCAGCCATTCATCGACGAGGGTTCGGACTACAAACCGTGGGAGATGCAGCCCTTTGCGGAGGGGTTCCCTCGCCTTTCATGCAAAAATCCCAATATCGGATGAGCATGGTGTATCCCGTTCCAGAGAACACGGGGAACCATGCGATTGGGGCGAACACAACCACATGGGGGTTAGGACACTCATTCCCAGGAGCCGGAGATGAGCATATATACCTCCTCTGGGAGTGGGAAGATTGTTGTTTGCCGATCCTTTAGCACGGCTAATGCGCTGGGATCAGCGACGTATGATCCCACCTGCGAGAACAGGCTCTCAGAAGGAATATTGAGCCCTTCTCGACTACTCCTCTCCTAACGGGCTGGTGTATCAAAAACAATCAACGATCATCAGTAACTTCCGTACACTCATCTAAGTTCAACTTTGAAAATATAATCAACTTGCCTTCCTCGGCGAGCAACAGAACGGACGATATAAGGCTGAAGTAAGTAGGTGCCGTCTGATTTGATAGGAATCGTTGTGGATCTGGAGTCACTGTTTTGCCCCACAAACAGGGCCGCTCCACTGGGATCAGATTCATCCACCACATTAAAGCACGCAGAATCGCTGTGCGATTCAAAGGTCACATTCAATTGCTGTCCCTGACGCACCCTCAGGGCAAAGACGGTCGCTTTATAGCCTCTAATTTTTCCTTTTAAAACCTGGATGCCTGTTGCCGGCAAGTCGACTTCGACACGAGTTTCGTCTGGCGAAAGAACACGTTTTGCAAGATCTACCAGAGGAGTGGGTATATCCGTACGAGTCACTTGAGGCTTTTTCTGAGCCTCAACTTGCGCTGCTTCTGCATAGCCTAAAAAGACCATCCCATACGTCATTGCTGCTAGGAAAAATCCTTTCCAAAGGACGTGATCAGATCGACCCGAACGATTACCCCAAAAAGCCATCGGATGCCCGAGCGAACCCACTTTAGAACTCATCGATTCGATAAACCTTCAGAATCCATCCTGCCTCACCCGCCTTCAGTTTATCCTGAATCTGACGCATATAGCCTTTTGATGCCTTGGCATTATCCTGAATCGAAGGCAGATAGATTTCCGACAATGACTTTTTCCGATTAGCGGCATAGGCCACGAGGGACCCATAGGAACCACTTCCGGCATCCAGAAGGCCAGGCTCTGCGGGAATGATTAGAGTTTCCCCAAGCATTCTTCCTTTTGGGGTCCCAAAAAGGTCGTGGAGATGTCGGGAGAGTTCTGGGCATGCTTTTTGACGAGTGGGCGGCGCTCATCGATAGGACCCATCAGAGTCCCTGATATCACTGGCATGCGTCTGATCTTCCGAAAAGACCGCTGAATAGCGATACAACAATCAGGACTGGCTCACGGATGAGGGAGGGAGTGCCATTGCGGCGGGTCCGGATAAAAAATCAATAGAGGAAGAGGAAGAACAAGATTTTGCCCTTATTAAATTCTCATACGCATAGCCGGTGACACGGAAAATTAGGGATACACTTTCAGGACTGTCCATTCGGCTTTTCAAGTTTCAAAACTTCGCGCATGGCATCATTCACACGGGTTTGCCAGCCTCGACCTGAGGCCTTAAGCGCCGTAAGCGAGGTTGGTTATCCCCATTTCAAGAAGAAAGGCGTTCGGGATTCTTTCCGCGCCGATAACGGCCCTGCCACCAAAGGAGCCAATGCGGTCCCTGTGGATGGTAAGAAGATCAAGCTTCCCATCATTGGATGGATCAGGATGCCTGAAGCTGTGCGCTTCTCTGGAACGATTCAATCCACCACTGTCAGCTGTATGGCCGATGGTTGGTATATCTCGGTTCTGGTTGAAACTGAGGACGCTCTACAGGCAAAAACGAACAGCGGCGCGGTCGGTATCGACCTTGGCCTGAAGCGTTTCGCCACCCTATCGACTGGTGAATTCATCGTCGGCCCAAAGCCGCATCGCGCTCTCGAAAAGAGATTGCGTCGGCTCAATCAATCACTGTCCCGGAAGACCAAAGGTAGTGCCAATTTTCGGAAAGCGAAAGCCAAGCTTTCCAAACTCCACAAAAGGATTGCTGATATTCGGCAGGAAGCCGTCCACAAGCTCAGTCACCGCGTAGCGACTGAATTCAGCGTCATTGGTATCGAAGACCTCAACGTCAAAGGGATGTCCCGCAACGGGACGCTCGGTCGCTCGATCAGTGATGCCGGTATGCGAATGTTCAGGACGCAAGTCGAATACAAGACCGCGATGACCGGAGCTTTTTTGTATGTTCATCCGCGCTTCGCACCTAGCACCAAGGTTTGCTCTGGATGCGGTCAGCTTCACGATATGCCTCTCGGCAAGGAGTGGCTGAAGTGCGATTGCGGATTAGTCATCGACCGCGACCTGAATGCGGCGGTGAT
>JBDKLO010000040.1:0-7010 GCA_039795615.1 Pseudomonadota bacterium | reverse complement strand
GACAAAAACTCCGTCGTTAAGAGCGGGTATTTTACCGAACTTCCCAGTCCTGTCAACCCCCCGCCGGCTCCCTGCCGGCGTCCCTCACAACCGCTTCAGCCGTGAGGAGCCGCTCATTATGCAGATGTTCAGACAGGGCGTCAACTCAGTCTGTCATCTTTCTGTAATCGACTGATCTTGCGTGATTTTATCTGAGGGCAAACTTTGCAAACTTGCGCTTGCCGACCTGAATGACACCCGCCGCCCCCTTTTGCAGGCTGAGTTTGCCGTCTTCGATCTTCTCACCGTCGATTTTGACGCCACCCTGCTTGATCATTCGGATCGATTCCGAGGTCGAAGCCGTTAAGGTCAGATCCTTGAGTAGATTCGCTATCGGATAACCATCCGATGGGGCATCCAGCGCCACCTCGACCAAGTCGTCAGGTACAAGCCCTTGCTTGAATCGCGCTTCAAAGTTCTCCAGCGCCCTATCTGCAGCGGCACGATCATGGAACCGCGTAATCATTTCCTGCGCAAACTTCACCTTGTAATCCCGGGGATTGGCGCCGTCCTGGCATGCCTTTCTCCAAACACCAATGGTCGCCATGGATTCCGCGCTGAGCAGCTCCATATATCGCCACATCAGTTCATCAGATACTGACATGAGCTTGCCGAACATCTCATCTGGCGCATCGGTGATTCCGACATAGTTACCCAGCGACTTTGACATTTTTTGAACGCCATCGAGTCCCTCAAGGATCGGCATGGTCAGCACCACCTGTGGCGGCTGCCCGTAGGCTTCCTGCAACTGCCGCCCCACCAGCAGATTGAATTTTTGATCGGTTCCACCCAACTCCACATCCGCTCGCATTGCGACTGAATCGTAGCCCTGGATCAATGGGTAGAGAAATTCGTGAATGGCGATGGGCTGGCCTGTTTTGTAGCGGTTATTGAAGTCCTCTCGCTCCAACATGCGTGCAACCGTATGCTTTGCGGCCAGAGCGATCAGGTCACTCGGCGCCATGGCGTTCATCCATTCACTATTGAAGAGAACGTCGGTTTTCGCAGGGTCCAAAATCTTGAAGATTTGCTCTTGGTAGGACTTGGCGTTCTCAAGGACCTCTTCTCGCGTCAAGGGCTTTCGGGTCACGCTCTTACCCGTCGGGTCTCCGATCATGCCGGTGAAGTCCCCGATCAGAAACAGCGCCCTGTGACCCAGATCCTGAAACTGCTTTAACTTGTTGAGCAACACCGTATGCCCAAGGTGCAAATCGGGGGCTGTCGGGTCGAATCCGGCCTTCACCCGAAGAGGCCGCCCCTCACCCAATCGCTTCAGGAGGACATCCTCCGGAATGACCTCGGCCGCCCCTCTTTTGATCAGCTCCATCGCCTCTTTGGTCGATGCACCCATGTATGACACCTTTCGTCTTAAATGTTTATGTGAGGGGGGAATTCTATCCATGGGATCCCTGCGAGGGGAGTGCCATCCTCATCTTCATTGAATTTCGCACCCCACAAAAGCGAAGGCCCGGTAAAACCGGGCCTTGCTGAGTCGTCATTCAAAGCGACTAGACCGAGAAGGATGATCCGCACCCACAGGTCGTTTGTGCATTTGGGTTACGGATTACAAACTGGGAGCCTGACAGCCCATCGCTGTAGTCGATCTCAGCGCCCGTCAGATACTGAACACTCATCGCATCAACGAGAACGGTTACCCCATTCTTCTCAATCTGGGTGTCATCATCGTTGACATCTTCATCGAAGGTGAACCCGTACTGAAACCCTGAACAGCCGCCACCCGTCACATAGACGCGAAGCTTCAGATTAGGATTATTTTCCTCTGCGATCAGCTCGCTGACCTTTTCTGCCGCGCTGTCCGTAAAGCGGATTTCTTCTTCACTCATTCTCAGATCCTCAAAATTCGACAACTTTCCCCGGATTATCAATATACCTAGCGTTTTGGTCAAGAATTCTCGACTCGCCGCTTACCCGGCATCCGGGACAGGACTAAAGACGGCCTGCCCTTGTCCTTCCAGTGCTTGAATCAGATTTCGCGCATAACCATTGAAGGTCTTGAAGCTGAGGGCCGAGCTGATCTGCTGACCAATCGATGAAAACTTCCGATAGCGGATCGGGAGGCTCCCTTCAGAAGGCGGCGCTTCACTCGACCGAACCTCCCAGGACTTTGAACGATAAAGGACGCGCAGACCTGTTGCATTGCGCAATGCGAGCGTCGAGGGTTCGCCGGATAACAACCCGACGTCGATCCAATGCTGGGTCAGATCGATTTCCCGTCCGTATGACCATATTTCCCGGCGAGCAGTCTCTCCCTCGAACATGAATCGCCAACCAGATTCAAATGAAAAGGCAAACGCACAGTACTCGGCAAAGGCCTCGACCTCCCAGAGATCCATAGCGTGCAAATATTGCAATGTCCGCCTCGAAACCGTTCTCGGTTCGGCAATCTCAAGGGCAAGCAAGCGGCCCCACACTTCTCGCTCCACCTCACTGGCGGCATCAGATGAAAGTTTGAGGAAAGACTGAACCCAACCCGCATCCGGCCGATCTTTGGGCGTTTCCAAGGGACCTTCCTGCTGGGCCGCAACGCGAAGTACTGCCCCTCTATTTTCGATATGGCGAGCGCACAAGGCGGCGTCAACTTCTGGTGAAACGTCGAATCCTTCCCCCTCGGCTTTTGCGAGGATGGCGTTAGTCCCTAGGATCAGCGCATCCCCCAACACAGAACCCAATAAATCCCCAAGAGGATTTTTCGGAGTCAATGGAGCAGCGTCCTCTGCCGCAGGCTCGGAGGGAAAGAAGAAATTCACGCCAACCGCTCCAGCCCACCCATATAAGGCCTCAATGCTTCAGGCACCATGACGCTGCCATCTGCTTCCTGATAGTTCTCCAGGATGGCAATCAGTGTTCTACCCACAGCCAAGCCCGAACCATTCAGCGTGTGAACCAGTTCGGGTTTCCCCGTTTCGGGGTTACGCCATCGGGCCTGAAGGCGCCGAGCCTGAAAATCCCGGAAATTACTGCAGGACGAGATTTCACGATAGGCATCCTGTCCTGGAAGCCAGACCTCAAGGTCGTAGGTCTTCGCAGATGAGAATCCGGTATCCCCCGCACACAGGAGCATCCGCCTGAATGGAAGTCCCAGGCGCTTCAGGATTTCCTCTGCGTGCCCTGTGAGCGCTTCATGGGCTTGAGCCGAATCTTCGGGGCGAACGATTTGGACCAGTTCGACCTTTTCAAACTGATGCTGACGAATCATGCCTCGCGTGTCTTTTCCATAAGAACCCGCCTCACTCCGGAAACAAGGCGTGTGGCATACGAAACGTAAAGGTAAGGCCGCCGCCTCGACGATCTCATTCCTCACGAGATTCGTAACTGGCACTTCGGCCGTCGGAATCAAGTAGTACGGTGGATCCGTTTCCAACTTAAAAAGATCCGCCTCGAATTTGGGCAACTGTCCGGTCCCTCTGAGGCTGTCCGCATTGACCATCAGGGGCACATAGGTTTCCAGATAGCCATGTTGCTCCGAATGCACATCCAGCATGAACTGGGTGAGCGCCCTTTGAAGGCGGGAAATGTGCCCTTTCAAATTGACAAAACGAGCACCGGCAATCTTAGTGGCCGACTCAAAGTCCATTCCTCCGAGCCCGGCACCAATCGCAATGTGATCCTTGATCTCAAAGTCGAAAACCCTCGGGGTTCCCCAACGATGAATTTCAACGTTCTGGTTTTCATCCCGTCCTTCCGGAACCTCAGCATCCAGAAGATTCGGAACACCCAAAAGAATTTCCTCCAGCGCCGTCTGGATTCCGTCGAGCTCTCCTTCCATCTTCTTGAGCTCATCACCGAAAGAATCCACTTCTGCAAGGAGCGGAGCTATATCCTCGCCACGCGCCTTGGCCTGACCAATCATCTTGGAGCGTGAATTGCGCTCGCTCTGAAGCGTCTGAGTTCTGGCTTGAACGTCACGACGTTTCGCTTCAAGTTCAGCGAAAGCCGCCTTATCCAACTCAAAGCCGCGACGAGCCAACTGACTTGCGACTTCATCCAATTCGCTTCTAACAATCCTAGGGTCTAACATCCGAATTCCTACAAAACTTGATTACGTGATGAGCTAAGGGCTTACGCGCCCTTTCAGCCGATGAGACGTTGCATGGAGGCAGTTGTGGGATTCTCGACCACCCCACGCTCAGTGACGATGACATCAATTAGACTCGATGGTGTCACATCGAAAACCGGATTCCAGGCCGTAATGACACTTCCCGCCTGCCTGAAGCTTTCGGTCAGCAACTCTGAAGGATCCCTCTCTTCAATCTCGATCCCAGCCCCATCCGATGTTTCCCAGTCAATCGTTGACGTCGGAGCGACCACCATCACCCGAAGGCCATGGTGCTTGGCCGCCACCGCCAGGGCATAGGTGCCGACCTTGTTGGCGGTATCGCCATTGGCAGCAATTCGATCCGCACCCACAATCACCCAGCCAACACGTCCTGTTTTCATCAGAAACGCCGCAGCGGAGTCCGCGATTAAAGTCGCCGGAATACGATCTTGATTCAACTCCCAAACGGTCAATCGGGCTCCCTGTGACCAAGGACGCGTTTCCGTTGCAAACACATTGAGACGGGTCTGGGCATAGGCACTCCGGATAACCCCAAGCGCCGTCCCGTAACCACCCGTTGCAAGTGATCCGGTATTACAGTGTGTCAGGACACCCTTGGATCCTTTGAGGTATTGAGCTCCCATCTCGCCCATGGCCAGATTGGCGGCAACATCTTCCTCGAAAATGCGGTTTGCAGCAGCCAACAGCACAGGAAAAGGATCATCGCCCGGAGAAATGTCTCGCATCAAGCCGCCCATGCGATCTAATGCCCAGAACAAATTGACCGCCGTAGGCCTTGAGGCTGCCAATTCATCCAAATCCTTTTGCACCAGGCTCTTCCACGTGGCGGGCGACTCCGCAAAACGGGCCCTGCCGGAGAGAACCGCACCATAAGCTGCTGCGATCCCAATGGCAGGGGCACCACGAACCTGCATGGTACGAATCGCCTCGGAGACGTCGTGCGAACTGGTATAGGAGTTAAAAACGATACTTCCGGGAAGAAGTCGCTGATCGAGCACGTCCAAACCGACGCCAGTCCATTTCAGGGCTCTTACGGTATCCTGCGTTTGTTTCACTGAAAAATGTTCCTGCTATCTTGCGAAAGAAGGGCTTCCTGATATTGAACAGCCCTGAGCCGACTTCAGAGGGAGCATTCTAATGAGCCCCAGCCCAGGAGGAAATCGATGCTTTGGGGAAGGCTGATTGCCGAATGCTATTTTCGCGCCTGGATGACCCTGCATCCAAGGCACCTGATCAAGCTCTTGGTCCGCCTTATCGTTATGGGGATTTTGATCCTCACGCCGCTGATCGCCATGAATTGGCATCTTGCAGATCGGGGCATCTGAAGCCAAGAAATCGTCGATTTATTTTGCTTTTCGCTGACGTACGGCCTCAAACAACAAAACCCCTGTCGCCACAGAGACGTTTAAGCTCCCTACCGTTCCAAACATCGGAATTTTGACCAGAAAATCGCAGTTTTCCCGGGTCAATCGTCTGAGCCCCTTCCCTTCAGCCCCCATGACGATCGCCAACCCGCCCGTCAGGTCTGCTTGGTGATAAGAAAGTTCCGCCTCACCCGCTGCGCCGACCACCCAGACACCCCGATCTTTCAAAGCCTTCAGGGTTCGAGCGAGATTCGTGACCCGATAGTAGGGCATCGTGTCTGCCGCACCACTGGCGACTTTTGATACGACCGGCGTAATCCCCACCGATTGATCGCGCGTACTGATTACGCCATCAACCCCTGCTGCATCCGCACTTCGAAGGCAGGCCCCTAAGTTATGTGGATCCTGGACATGGTCAAGAACCAACAGAAGTGGCGGCCGGTCCAGACGCTCCAATGCATCATCCAGGTCATCTTCGCTCAATTCGTCCGGAGCGAGATATTCAATGACCACCCCCTGGTGCGCCTGACGATCCGCCATCGCATCCAATCGATGCTTAGGTGTTTCCTGAACCCTGATACCCGCATCGGCGAAGCGCTCAAGAAGACGAGACAACCGCCCGTCAGCGCGGGACGCATCAACCCATACCTGAACGATCCGGTCAGGTCCGACATCCAGCACCGACTCAACGGCATGGAGGCCAACGACTTTCCTCCGCGATTTCACGAAGTGCGCCGGCGCTTACGTTTTTTTGGCGCTTTGGGGGCTCCCTCTACCACGGAGGGCTCCACCTTCTTGACCAACTCAAGGTCAATCTTGCGGTCATCGAGGTTAACGCGAGCCACAATCACTTGAACCACATCTCCCATGCGGTAGGTCACGCCGGTTCGCTCTCCCTTGAGGCTAAGCCCCGCGGGATCGTAGTGGAAGAAGTCCTTATCCAGATTGGAAACATGCACCAACCCTTCGATGAAAATATCCCTGAGCTCTACGAAAAAGCCGAAAGCTGTCACCGCACTGATGACGCCTGGGAACTCTTCACCCAACTTGTCCTGCATGTACTCGCACTTCAGCCAGGCCACGACATTGCGAGTCGCCTCATCTGCACGTCGCTCGGTAAAGGAACAATGTTCGCCAAGCTGCGCCATGTCTGAAGCGCTGTAAAAATAACGGCCTTTTTCCTTGCGTTCGATCGCATAACGAATGGCCCTGTGGACCAGCAGGTCAGGATAGCGACGAATCGGCGAAGTAAAGTGAGTGTATCGCTCAAGTGCAAGGCCAAAATGCCCCTTCTGCTCGGGGCTGTAGACCGCTTGTGACATCGAGCGAAGGAGTACCGTCTGAATCAGGTGTTCATCTGGACGGCCATGAATTTCTTCGATCAGCTTTGAATAATCTTGTGGAGATGGTTTTTCGTCTCCACCCAAATTTAAACCAAGACGGCCCAGCAAAGTTCTAAGATCGGATAGTTTTTCAGGCCCCGGCCCCTCATGGACACGCACCAGATGCGGCAGCTTATGCTTTTCAAG
>JBDKLO010000039.1:0-10819 GCA_039795615.1 Pseudomonadota bacterium | reverse complement strand
GGATGGCAGCCCTGCTTTCCGTCATGATGGGATTTTCTTCAGCCGGCGGAGCCGGGGAAACCTGTGCGCCGCTGCTGAATTTCTCGGCTCGGACGATCGATGGCAAGGAGACCATCAATTTCTGTCAAAGCTATCGCAATCAGGTGGTTCTGATCGTCAACACCGCCAGTCAGTGTGGTTACACCGGCCAGCTCAAGGGGCTTGAATCCTTGTATCAGGCGTATCGGGGACAAGGGTTTACCGTACTGGGTTTTCCTTCGAACGATTTTCGACAGGAACATGACAACCCGTCAGAAACCGAACGGGTGGCCCGAAAGGACTACGGCGTGACGTTTCCCTTGTTTGAGCGATCAGCCGTCTCCGGAAGTGGGGCTTCTCCCTTGTTTCAGGCGCTGGCTCAAGCCTCCGGGGTCACCCCGGCGTGGAACTTCCAGAAGTACCTGATCGGCCGCGATGGCAAAATCATCAAGGTCTATCCCTCCAATGTCGGACCCGATGATCCTCTTTTCCGGATCGCCATTGAAGCGGCACTGGCCGAAAAACCATAAGCAGAGAAAACGTCGCCGAAGCCTCAACCTCGAAGACGAGCTGAAGTTGGGGTTTTGCTTTCCTTAGGGGGTCCGATGCGAAGCTCGGTCCCGTGCTGGACCACGAATTCGATTCTTCGGGTGACGTCGATCTCAACGACGGGGAAAAGATTCTCGGCCATGTCCATGTAATAGTTGGCCAAACGATCGAGCGCACTCCCGGTTCCCTTGAGGATGGCGCCTTCGGCAGCCGCCTCACTGAATGCGCTTTGAAAGGGAACGCTGGATGAAAGGCTCCCCTGACCACCCGCCATCAGGACGGGGACCTGTACCCGGCTGAAAAGGTTTGAAAAGCCCTTGGCAAACCCGGCTGCCAGCGATTCGGCCATCAGCTGTCCTTGCTTGTCGATAATCCGACCCCGAAGCCCGAGCTTGCCGTCTTCCCCGACCGCATAGGCATCCAGCGGCACTTCAATCACGCCGCCATCACTTCGGATGCAGGAAAAGACTTCCGCTCGGATATAGGCCCTCTCGGCACTGAGATCGCCATAACCTGAAGCGATCAGGAAGCATTCCCGAAGGTCGGCTCGATAGCGGTTCGGCAGGATGGCTTCTTCCTTGACTCTGACCAGAACCGGGAAGGGCTCCTTGCGAGCATGAGTGCCGGTCGGCGCATCCAGTCCATTGAGAAGATACCCTGAGATCAGGCTACCTGCGGGAATGTAGACCCCATCGGGCGATTGGGGGGTGGTGATTTTAGATACAGCTGCCGATTGGGATTCAGGATTTCGAATCACCCTGATGGTCCCTGAGGATCCTGAGGGTAAGTTCCCTTGAGCGATCCCCCGGTGGGGGGATCCTGGAATCAGGGCATCAAGATCGGCGGCGGCGAGCTTCGACGGAGGTTTCGGGGTGGGTAAGGGAGGAAAAAGATCCGAAGGGTTTCCCATCGGCACGGTTTTATCCTCGGGAGGCTGATGTTTCCGAAGTGCCTCAAGCTCTGATTTGAGTGCCGCTATCTCGCTTTGGATCGCGCTTGGGGATGAAGGCAGAGGTCCAGTGGATTCATCCTCAGGGGATCGGCGTTCTTCCAGGCTGTTAAGACGTGAGGTGAGTGCCTCCTGTCCCTTTCGGATTTCGCGAAGTTCACTGGCAAGACCATCCAGCCCGAGGGCTCTGGGATCGGCATCGGTCAATAGGTTCTTGACGATGACCTTTCGGGGTTCGAGCTTTCGGGGTTCCGGCACCAGGGCAGCAATCAGGGTGATGACGCTCAGCGTCACCACCACACTTGCGCCCAGCGCCCAGCGACGTTGATGCTCGGCTGGAAGTCTTAAAAAGGCCTCGCGAAGGCGCTTCACGGTTTTTGGGACACCAGGGTGGGCCGACTCCGCGTTTCGACGGGATGTTCAGGACGGATCACGACAAAGATTTCAGCTTCATGCCGAGGATCGATGGCTCCTGAGGGGTAGGTACCGATGGCCTGGATCGGAGTACGACCGGTGCAGGATTCCTCATCCAGGGTGAGGGGGGATTGACCATTGTTTCGTAGCACGCCCACCCGGATCTGATGCCCCTTCCCTTCAAACACCTGGCGGGTCTGAATGAGGATGTGCTTTTGCTTGCAGCGAATGGATTCGCTCTGCGTCGGATTTCGAAACCGATAGCCTTCCGGGATCTGCCCCATGGCCAGGGCCTTGAGGATCTGCCGGGTGGGATCAGTGGAGACGGCCGGTTCCGCACGGATCTCGGTGGCATCATTGTGCCGGGCGCTGATCCTCGGTTCCTGTGATACCGAATCCTGGATGAGATCGAGCGTGAGCTCCCGGGGTGGAATCTCCTGAGGTGATAGGCTCAAGGCGATGGCCATGTCAGGATCATCCGCGTTGGTGACATATAGATAGACCTTGGCCGGATCCACCGGGGCGATATAGAGGACATGGCCCTGAATTTCGGCGGTCGAGGGATTGAGGGTTCTGATTTCAGGCCGATCGAAGGGAAGGACGATGCGGTTAATCTGACCCAGAGCGATGGTGGCCGGCACGGTTTCCCCCAGATGAACCTCAAGGTGCTGCCCACCGGCGCGTCCATTCTTACTCCGGGCCAAGGACACGGTCTCGCCTCCAGCGCTCCATTCACTGGCCTCCAAGGGGAGGCTGACGAGGGCCATCAACAAGAGGAGATGAATTTTCATGTGCGGCTCCTGGGCTGTGGGGTTTCTTCCTGCGAGGAACGGGTGGCATCCTTGAGATGGGGTTCGCCGGGATAGACATCGATGTGTTCGATCACCGGTCGATAATGACGAAATCCGATCCTGAACTCATAGGTTCTGGGCCTTGACTCCGGGGCACTCGCCGGGCCCTGGCTGGTCTGTTCGCCACTCACGAAGACGCGATCCATCGTCGCGTCATAGAGGACTTCACGGCTTTTGAAGCGAACGCTGACCCGGTCCATCCTGAGGGCCTCGACTTCCGTGGCCAGAATGGCCATGACCTCAGGGTAGATTCGGGCATCCAGCAAGGGCCCGAGGCTGCGTTCGATGAATGCGGCATTGCCCGGGGTCACATTCCCGAGAAGTTCCGCGAGATATAGCCCCCAGGATTCCTTGAGGGTGCCCGATCCGTGGTTTCGGGCAATTTCAACCTCACCGGGAAGCGTCGGTGGCACCAGGATGACCGGGGTATGTTGAAAAAGGACCGCGAGAGCGGTCAGGCTGTTGGTGATTCCAAGGCCAAGAATCGCGTAGCGCTGCCAAAGGTTTTGGCTCTGGACCCCCTTGAGCGTTGCGAGGTAATCCCTGATTCTCATGGGTAGTAGATCCTGATCCAGGGGTTGGGGAAAGATCGGCCGAGCGAAGGGCTCAGGCCATACCAGTAAAGAACATCAAGGACGAAACCATCGGGACGATGGTCTCTAAAGCGGCGATAGCCCCTGACCGTCAGCCAGGAGATCAGGAGGGCGGGCACCAGTTGACCCAGGAGCATGCCAAAGGCCACGACCAGGAAAAAGGGCACAAATTCATCCGCTCGCCAGAGGAGGAGCGTGACGGGTTCATCAATATCGCGCGGGATGGGGACAGGCTGCATGGGGCTTCTCCAATGATCTGGAGACAGTCTGTCAGGGGAGCGAGGGGATAGAGGCCTCGCAAAATGAACGATCAGGCCAACATGAGGCGGGAGTGAGACCCTGACCTCGGCCTTTCAGCCGAAGTCAGGGTGTCGAGGGATGAAACGACATCATCATCCATGAACTCCATAGGGCTTTTCACCCTGATCAGCCAGATCAGGTGCTGAGCCTTCTTCCTCGTCGTGGGTTTCAGGGATGTCGACCGTTGCCATGGCGGCCACCAAAATCGTGCTTAAAAGTACCAGTTCCATCGTGATCTCCTGTTGTGGTCACGTTTACTATGACGCGAAATCTATACAAAAGGTCCAGAAATCACCATTGCGATTTCTTATGTAAACAATAAGCTGGCTCAGGAATCGATAAAATCCTTATTAATGTCAGCTTTGTTTCATGTATCGCGCATAACTCCAGGCCACGGTTCCGACCGCACTGATCAGGATGGCGCCCAGTTCGAGAGGGTGAAGAGGGAAGGGAGCGACCAGCACGGCGAAAGCGAGCATGAGACAGGCTCTGGGGAACCCTTGGACCCGGCGGTAGAGAAGAGGGCTGATATAGACAAATCGGCTCGCAATCAACGCCCGCAACGCCCGGGCTTCGTGGAAAAAACCGAGGGTGGTCAATAGAAGCAGCGGAGAGAGGGGTTCAAGGGCCGCGATGCGAGTGAGGATTTGACGGAGCCCCATCACCAGTCCTTCACCATAAGACCCCCGAGGTTGGGCCATGCTGTCGCCCAGAACCTTTTGGAGGGTCCGATCCATCGCGTGAGCGATGGCAAAGGCACGATCATCGAGAACTTCGATAAGCCAGCGGGATTCAAACTGGATGATCTCTTGGCGCCATGAGGGATCGATCCCCCAGCACAGAAAAAGGCCGATCAGCCCTACCAGGATGATCCCCCAAAGACGCGCCTCAGGCATCCGACCTTTCGACGAGAAGAGGAATCCGACCCTTGATGATACGACCGCCTGCGAGCTTTCCGAGGAAGTGGAGATCGGGTAACTGACCGAGCAGGGCGGATGGAAAGAGTTCGGCGTCTTCCTCGATCAGCCGTTCACCCAGATTCCCTGTAAATTGCAGGGGTTCAGGGCCTAAGGTCGTATTGCCCAGCGTCCGCAGAATGGTTCTTCGGCGAAAGGTCGGAAGGTTCCGAGTCACAAACTTTTGGGTTTCGGCATCCATGACCCTGAGTGCGATCAGGTTGTTGACGTTCCCAAGCACCTGAAGGGCCCGGGATTCGCTGCCCATGCGGGCACTGAAATCGGCCAGGGTCTGGGTCGCAATGGTCATCCGGATACCGGCCCCTCGGCCTTTGTTGAGGAGCTGGATGCAGGGCTCATTGATGACTTCGGCCGCCTCGTCGATGAAGACATGGACCGGATCGTTGACTGTGCCGGCGTTATAGCGCTCACCGGCCACCGCCGTCAGATCCGAAAGGAGCAGCGATCCGATCATGGCCGCGGCCGGCCCGTCGGAGAGGGCATCCAGGCCGATGTAGGCCACCTGCTTTCTTTCGATGATACGGCCAAGATCCGTAATGGGCCGAAGATCGTCGCGGTCATGCAGATCAGGCGAGAGGAGCTGTTCCAAAGGCCCATTGGTCAAAAGGTTCATGACCGGAAGCAGCGAAGCGACCATTTTTCCAAAGTGGTTGCGATCGTGTTCATAAAGCGCAAGAAGGCCTTCGAGCGGAAGGGCCGCGTGGCTGGGTGCCATCTGTTCGCGATAGTAGGCGGCGAGAGCATTGACGCCCGAAGACGTCGTCCGGCCACGAATCCCCTCCGGAATCCGGGCTTTCCAGCCGACCCCGAGAACATCTTTGAAATGATGTTCGAGCGCCTGACGGACCAGTCCTTCGGGCCCCCCCTCCAGGATTCTTCGGACCTCAGTCAAGCTGGGCCTGACACTCAGGAATAACAGCCCCTGTATGATTTGATCCAGCGCCCTTTGGCCAAAGGCCTTGAAGGGATCAGAGGGATGGCTCGATGGAATCGCGCCTGCGATCCGGCTGGAGAGTTCCGAGGGGCGATTAAAATTTCGAAGGGGATCCAGTCGAACGCTCTGGTCCGGAAAGGCCGGGTGAAAGATCACCAGATCCTTCTCACGTCCCAGGGCTTTCAGCATGCGCTGGGCGGAGGCGCGAAGATCACGATCCCCTTTGGGATCGATAATGATCACCGCTTCGCCCCGGGCAATGGCCTGAGCGATCAAAAGATCAAAGGACCGGGTTTTACCGGCACCGGTGGTCCCGACAATCAGGGTATGACCCTCGGTTTCACTCAAGGGCTGAGAAAGCGCCTGGTGCTGAAACGACAGTTGATGCACCCAGCCTGAGCCCTTGGCCCCTCGAGGCCCCCCCGAAGCCAAAAGTTCATGGGCCCATTGGGCATGCTGAGGCCGCCAGTCAAAGCCATCGCCCAGATAGCGATCCTCTGGCCGCGATCTCAGAAGGGATTCAAGCGCTTTCAGGGGCAGGATTTTGATCTCCTGTCGCAGAAGATGGCGATGAAGTCGCCCCTGCTTCAGCGTCCCTGGCACCCTTCGAAGACAGAGAAAGGTGATCATCACAATCCAGTGCTTCAGCAGGGGTTCATGGAGGGATGTGATCTCGAGATAGAGGGCCCCCACGAGGCCCACGCTCACCCAGCCGATCAACGCAGAGGCTTCAAGGGGGGGCTCTGACAAGGGAATGTGTTCAAAGGCCTTCACGCGCGGGCTTCGACGTGACGCCGGCTTTTACGCTTGGGAACCTTCATGGCCTTGAGAAGTTCCATCGACACCGTCCGGGTCAGGAGGAGACCGCGTCGCCCCTCCAGAACGCGAACTTTTCGAAGATACCCGCCACCGCCGGGTTCCAGCCAGTCCTCAGCTTCAAGGGCTTCGATCAGCGCCATCGGTTCCACCCCCAGGGCTCTTGCGGCTTCCGGATGGGGAATGAAAAGGTGGTGATCCCGGATCTGCCAATCATATCGATCTGAAGCCTGCTGAAGATCCGCCTTCAAGGAGGATCCCGATGGCATCTTTTCTGGCGAAGGAGACTCGATCGGTTTCAGGATTTCCAGGGGCCCTTGGGCCGATCGCGGTGTTGCGGCTGGACTCAGGTCGTCCACGGAACAAGGGTCTCCAGGGCATGGCATCTCATCCCGCATGATCTTCACGGATGCAGGAAGGACCCCGTCGAAGAGGAGATGCGGACTTCGAAGTTGCAGCATCCTCAGTGGGACATCGAGCCCTTCGGGACGGAGGGTCTGGAGCGGCGTCGGGATGTCATCGAGAGTTTGAAGAGGGGCAAGAAGCCCTCGATCCAGCATGAAGGACATCAGCAATTCGGGATCGAGAGGAATCCCGCTGAGTCGATCCTGATGGATGAGATCCTGAATGTCACCCGCGGCGCGGGGCCAGGAAAGATAAAGCTGATGTTCAAGGTACCAAAGCGGGCTCCCCGGCACATTGGGAAGCCAGACCGCCTGATGGATCAAATGCCGCATCGCATGAATCAGGATGCGTTCGGGTGATGGTCCGCCATAATCCGTCTCGCGCCTCGGATCCTTGAGCGATCGGACCGTACTTTCCTGATCTGCGCGGAGGACCAGGAGGGAGGCCGGATCCTCATCCCCCCCTTCCTGCGTCAAGGCCCGAAGCAACGAGGCTTCAAGTTCTGGGCCGACTTCGCGAATCCGGTCAAAGAGTTCAGGTTCTACCACGTGACGAAGGATGAGCAGACTGAACCCCCGATGCCGGGCGCCACGTCCCCGGAGCCATTGAATATGGTAGTGCGAGAGTGCATGGGTCTCGGCCCAGGCGAAGAGGGATCCTCGGTAGGGATTCCAGGTTAATCGTCCCTCGGGATCAATGATCATTAAGTCCGCGACCGGCTTTCCAAGGTCATGAAGAAGGCCCGAGAGGGCCACAGCCAGAACGAAAGTCCGCTCGCTTCGCCTTCTCTCCCAGCCGGATTGTCCCGGATCCCCCAGTCGTCCCCGCGCCGATTGCGAAGCCCAGAGCGCAACTTCAAGGCTATGATCGAGAAGGCCGCCACAGTAGCTGTGGTGATGGGTTTCAGACGCCGGGAGTTGATGCACCCAGGCCATGAAATTGGAAAGTGTTCGGAGCAGGGCACTTTCAAGTTCCGGGGTTTCAGGGGCAATGCAATCGATCAAACGATCGATGCTGTCCTGATGCGCTGCAAGAAGGGCCGTGATCGGTGTCACTGCAATGCCATCGCCGATCACACCCTGTCGACGCGGGCCTCCGGTATGCCGATGCAGCGCGCTCATCATCCGATCCTGATACTGGAACCGACGTCATGCGTATCCCGGGCGAGATATCGGGTCATGAGTTGGGATCCTGTGGCGCTTCTGCCGGATTCGATTTTCATGAACTCGCCCAGGGCATCTCGTATCCGGATCAAACGGCTCTGCCGCATGCGGATCTGGGTGAGTTCCTTTTCGATCTCCTCGACAAATTCGGTGAGCCACACCGGTTGCCTTCGCATCAGCGCCTTGAGGGAGTAGGTATCCTGATTCCGGCCCTTGGCGATGTGAACGCGAGCGATCGGTTTTTTACTGCGCCCCATGGTGCCCATCAGATACCACTCGAGGCTCAAGGCAAGATTCTCGCGAAGACGCATTCTGAGGCCCAGGCTCGCCCGCCCCTGATAAGGGTGGTTGTCTTCGAGTGCGCGCAATCCTTGCCAGTAGCGGTTGACGATGTCCTGACCTTCATCGGCAAGATCATGAAAATGATCCGTCAACCAGGCCAACAAAGGATCAATGGTGGTGTCATGTGAGGGTCGGGCCCATTCGGATGGGGTGAGGTGCATGAGGAACTCCGAGGCAGAAAGGGAACTCCATGATGGCAATCTATTCCCGAAATGAACCTTCTCAAGTTAAGCCCAATGTCAAACTTTGGCGGTATAGTGAGTAGAAACCCACAGTGTGAAGGTCTGATTTCCGCATGGACGTGATCCAGCCTCTGATTCTGATCATCGAAGATGAAGTGCCTTTTCGCGACTCGCTCGCAGCCCTCCTGAGACTCGATGCCTATCGGGTGGAAGGGGTCACTTCAGGGCGTGAAGGTCTCCATGAAATTCGGGCCGGAAGAGCCGATCTGGTGCTTTTGGATGTGGGGCTTCCGGACTGTAATGGCTTTGCGCTCTTTCATGAAATCCGGGAGATCAGTCCGGTGCCCGTGATCTTCATGACCGCACGGGGGGAAGTGGTGGATCGTGTCACCGGACTTGAATTGGGCGCCGATGATTACCTTCCCAAACCCTTTGACTATCGTGAGCTATTGGCTCGGGTCCGGGTCGCCTTGAGACGAGCCTCCAGGCATCCTTTGCCGCCGGCCAGTCCTGCCGCCGGAACGACCCCCTTTTTGATCGAACCCGAAAAAAGACGGATTCGCATTCAGGATCAGATTCTGGATCTGACCCCGCTCGAATATGGCATCCTGAAAACGCTGATCGAGCGTCCTGGACATGTCTATAGCCGTGATTACCTGATGGACACCTTGTGGAATGAACCGTTCACCGCGAGTGACCGCAGTATCGATCAGCACGTCAAAACCCTGCGCCGAAAAATCGGCCAGGTCATGGGCGAATCTCCGGTCATCCTGACCCATCGGGGGTCGGGCTATGCGCTTCGGGATGACTGGTGAACAAGGTTCCTGAGGTGATGCAGGCCGTTACCTATCGCGGGTTTCCAGGGTTCAAAACACCCCGGCTTGAGCTGGTTACGGTGCCGAAACCCGGCCCCGGACAAGTCCTGATCCGAACAGAAGCCAGTGCTCTCAATCCCATCGATTGGAAACTACGAAAGGGCGTCTTGGGATGCCTCACACCCTGGGCGCAGCTCTCGCCCATTCCCGGCTTCGATTTCGTTGGACGTATCGTCGACTCCGGTGCGGATTCCGCCGATTTCGTTCCGGGGGATCGCGTCTTCGGAATGCTCAATTTTCGAACCTTGGGATCCCTTGCAGAATACCTCATCGCCGATGCCGCTGATCTCGCTTTTGCCGGTCAAACTCTGGATCCCGAATCCCTCGCGGGACTTCCCCTGGCCGGGATGACGGCACTCCAATCGATTCGGGACTTAGGGCAGCTGAAAGCCCATCAAAGATTGCTGGTGATTGGCGGTAGTGGAGGTGTCGGGCATCTCGCGGTTCAGATCGGAAAGGCGATGGGCGCCCATGTGACGGCCATCACGGGCCCCACCAATGTGGACTTTGTGGCGCAACTCGGCGCGGATGACGTTCAGAACTACGCCGAAGGCGATAGGGTCAAGGGCCCTTTTGACGTCATACTCGATGCGGTGGTCTCCCAATCCTATGGGGAGTGGAAGCAACATCTTTCAGCCTCTGGCACGTATGTTTCGGCCCTTCCGACCCTCGAACTTCTGATTCGAAGCCGAATCACTCAAAAGTCTTCAGCTCAAAAGGTTCGGATCATCGGAGTTCGGCCAAGACGCACCGATCTTGAGTATCTCCGCGCCCTTTCCGAAAAAGGGGCGTTGACCGTGGCTGTGGACTCGCGTTTTCGGCTGGAGCAAGCGAGTCAAGCCTTGGATCGCAGCCAAAGCGGCCGGGCGCGCGGCAAGATCATCGTCTCAACCTGATCCAGCGGCTCCGGACCTAAGCGTCAGCGTAGATCCCCTGAACGACCTGATACACCCAGAGTGGGCGAATCAAAATCAGGGGAAGGGCCAGGCTGGCGGTGACCGGGAGAGGAAGCACATCGAAGAAGTGCATGGACGCACGCCGACCCCCGAGGCTTTGAGTCAGTGCGTCGCAGGACGACCGAGGGCACCTTCGGTATCCATCCGGCCTGTTTCTTCATTTCATTCTCCAGGAAGTCGGGTTCGGTTTTCACGACTTTAATCTGTTTTTATTCTCATAACGCTTGCATGAGATTAGATGAATAGCATACGCTATTCGCCATGCTCCATCCCGTACAAAAAGCCTTCAAAATCCGGGCCTACCTGACCCCAGACCAGCGCCGGGCCTTTGCGCAGGCGGAGGGGGCGACGCGGTATGTCCGTCGCCGGGTTCTGACTGAAATGGATGGCCATTTCAAGGCAACCGGTACCCGAAAGTCCCTTCTCGACATGGGGCGCGAGGTCACCCAGTGGAAGCAGCAAGAGGAGACCGCCTGGCTAAAAGACATTCCCTCG
>JBDKLO010000038.1:0-3721 GCA_039795615.1 Pseudomonadota bacterium | reverse complement strand
CGTCCGGAGGATTTGCCTCTGGCCGCTTTCTATCTGGAGCACCAATGTTAAGAATCGGACAAGGATATGATGCCCATCGCTTTACCGATGGCGGACAACTCATGCTTTGCGGCGTCCCTGTTGCCTACGAGAAAAGTCTTGCGGCTCACTCCGATGGTGATGTTGCTCTCCATGCCCTCTGTGATGCGCTCCTCGGTGCTGCGGCGATGGGAGACATCGGGCGTCACTTTCCCGATACCGACCAGACCTACAAGGGCATCGATAGCCGCATTCTGCTCCGCGGCGTAGCTGAAAAACTCAAGGAACGGGGTTACGGCGTCGTCAATGTGGATGTCACGATCGTGGCACAGCAACCTAAGCTCGCACCCTATATCGGTCAAATGCGTGACACCATTGCCGAGGATCTGGGCATGGATACCGATGCGGTTAATGTGAAAGCCACAACGACCGAGGGGATGGGCTTTGAGGGTCGTGGCGAAGGGATTTCCTCCTATGCCGTCGCTCTCTTGTCCAAAGGCTGAGCTCAATCTGTGGATCCCACAGCCCGACTTCGATACGTACACGGCAAGCCGACGGTTCGAGGGTCGATCAAAACCACTCCGGAAGACTTTATTGTCGAGGAGATCCTGAGCTTCGAACCTTCGGGCTTGGGCGAACATGCCTTTGTCCAAGTGGAGAAGTGGGGAGAAAACACTGATTTCATCGCCCGCCATCTGGCACGATTTACAGGGACCAAATCTCGCGATATCGGCTTTGCGGGTCTCAAGGATCGGCATGGCCGAACCCGCCAATGGTTCAGCGTTCAACTTCCGGGCAAAGATGATCCCGACTGGTCCCAATGGCAAGGTGAACAGTTCAGGGTGCTCGCCCATACGCGCAATGATCGAAAACTGAGACGAGGCGCGATCAAGGAAAATCGCTTCACCCTCACGATCCGTGATCTTGACCAGCCCGCCAACGGCTTGATGGAACGAGTGAATGCAATTGCGGCCACGGGCGTGCCCAACTATTTCGGCCCCCAGCGATTCGGACGCGATGGTGACAACGTCGAGCGCGCCCTCGATCTGATTCGAAACCCATCGTCAAGGATCAATCCGAATCTCCGGGGAATCTTCCTTTCCGCCGCACGCTCGGAGATCTTCAATCAGATTCTGTCGGAACGTGTCCTTGAGGGCATCTGGAATCAGGCCGTCGCAGGGGATGTTTATATGTTTCCCGATTCGAAAAGTCATTTCGAGGCTGATGCCGATGATGAGGACATCAAGGAACGGATCCAACGCAAGGCGATTCACCCAAGCGGGCCACTGGTGGGTGAGAAGCCCTCTGCTGCCACCGAAAAGGCAGCAGAAATTGAGAATCGAATCCTTTCCCGGTTTGACGAAATCCATGAGGGTCTCAAGTCCGCCCGGCTCGAAAGCCTCAGACGCCCCTTTCGGCTGGTCCCTGATCAACTGACCGCTGAAGCATTGGATGACGGATCTTTACGTCTTCACTTCAGTCTTCCGGCCGGCACCTACGCGACGACCGTTTTGCGTGAGTTGATCAACTTTGAATCCTCTCAACAACCAGAAGTCTGATGGCTCGAGGTCTCCGTGAACACTACGATCTACCATAATCCCCGTTGCTCTAAATCCCGGCAGACATTGGAACTGATCACATCGCGCGGCATTGAGCCTACCGTGGTCGAATACCTCAAGACCCCACCCAGCGAAACGACACTCCGCGCCCTCATTCAGGCTCTCGGCATCGGACCACGGGAACTCCTTCGAAAGGGGGAATCCGCCTATAAGGAACTCGGGCTAGATGATGCCAGTCTGTCGGATGATGCCCTCATCCAGGCGATGCTGGAGCATCCCGTCCTGATGGAACGACCGATTGTCACTCATGGAGACCGTGCCGCCATCGGTCGCCCCCCAGAATCCGTGCTCTCGATTCTCTAACCTTATTCAATCCAGCCACACCATGACCGAAATTCTGATTCTGTATTACAGCCGCTATGGCGCAACAGCCGAAATGGCCAATCACATTGCACGCGGCGTCGAGGAAGTTGAAGGGGTCACCGCAAAAATCAGAACGGTCCCCGAAGTTTCCCCGACAACGGCCCAAGTGGAAGACAGCATCCCTGCAGAGGGCGCACCCTATGCAACTCTCGATGAACTGCGCGATTGCGATGGCCTCATCCTCGGCAGCCCCACACATTTCGGCAATATGGCTGCAGCTCTCAAGCACTTTATTGATAGCTCCAGTGGACTTTGGTTTTCCGGTGCACTTTCAGGCAAACCGGCTGGTGTTTTCACTTCGACCTCATCGATGCACGGGGGGCACGAATCCACGCTGCTTTCGATGATGATTCCGCTGCTTCACCACGGCATGATCATTGTCGGAATACCCAGTCAGGAAAAAGCCCTGAGTGAGACACGCTCGGGAGGGACACCCTATGGGCCCAGTCGGCTGTCGGGTTCGGGCAACGCTGAATTGTCACTTGAGGAGAGAGCGCTGTGCCGTGCATTTGGTGCACGCATGGGACGGACGGCGATCGCTCTCAAGACGACGCGCCTTGCCTGATTGGCCGTGAGCCAGCAACTTCCCCTGCCCTTTGGCCTCGATCCCGAATACAGCTTCGAGCGCTTCCTGACGGGGCCGAATAGCGAAGCGATGATGCTTCTCAAGGCAGCCGCTCAGGGATCGAGCCCGATGCCGCTATTCCTTCACGGCCCATTGGGAAGTGGCAAGACGCACCTTTTACAAGCCTGTTGCATGGCTGCAGGAGCGCAAGGCCAGCGGGCCATGACGTTGCCCTTGAAAATGATCAGGGATCAGGGACCCCTCGCGATCGAAGGATTGGAAGCATTTGATTGCCTCTGCCTCGATGATCTCGATAGCGTGACCGGAGAAAGTGAATGGGAGCAGGCCCTTTTTCTCTTATTTAACGCGTTGAAGGATCGCGGTGCCCAACTCGTGATAGCGGCACGCACACCGCCTGGACAGTTACCCTTTGTGCTGGAAGATTTACGAAGCCGTTTAGCCTCCGGACCCATCGTCGCGCTCAAACCGCTCTCCGAACCCGAATCTATTCAGGCCTTGATCGGGCATGCCGGTGCGCTCGGTCTCGACATGAGTGAACCCGTCGCACAGTATTTGGTTCGTCGGGTGCATCGCGATCTTGGCAGCCTCCTTCACTCCCTCGACCAACTGGATCGCGCCTCCATGGCCGCAGCCCGAAAGCTAACCATCCCCTTCATCCGATCGATCATCGATCCTGACAGCTGATGCAGGTTCATCTGATTGGGACGGGTGCGGTCGGAAGTCTTTACGGTGGGCTTCTCGCGCGAGCGGGGGCTAGGCTAACCGTCCAATGTCGAAGCGACTTTATCGAAGTCCAACGGGACGGCATTCGGATTGAAAGCTTGGAATCCGCACCTATCGCTCCGCCCTCGGCTTCCGTGCCTCGCTTGGCACGATCTTGGGCGGTTTAAGGCTCTCGGTTCGCGCTTCATCAAGCCCCCGATCTGTCCTCGGGATTGCTCCCTTCGGGATCGGGTCAGTATAGCCCTCCACGCGCATCACTTCCGGCGTTTCCCCGCCGTAGCTCCCGGGGGCGGCCCCCGTAGCGAACGCCACGATGTTTTTCGCAGCGTTCTCATCTCGGTCATGGACCGCCCCACAGGCAGGGCATATCCACTGTCTGATCTTCAGACTGAATTCTGACTGGTAGCTTCCA
>JBDKLO010000037.1:0-2500 GCA_039795615.1 Pseudomonadota bacterium | reverse complement strand
AGAGGGCGAAGCCTTTTTGGATTCGAAGGCGATCCATTCCCGTGCCGAGTGCGTTTTCAAGGGCGGCCAAGGCTCTTTGGTGTTGAGCCACCTCAGGCGGCATTCCTCTCTGCTCCATCGAGACATGCGCCAGGGTCACCCCGATGATTTCAGGAAGGAAGCGGCTTGGGAAGTGACGGAAGGTCAGAAGGTCTATGCAAAGGCCCAGAGCTTTTGGGTGATTCGGGGTGCGATGATAAAACCCCAGGTTCCTGAATTTCGGGCCGGCCGGGTGATCCAGCGATCGGCAATAAATCTGGTAGAGGATGCCCTCAAGAGGCCCTTCGCCGCAGGCGGGTCTAGCCATGCGGCTGAGCCAGATGAGTGCGATGGATTGCACAGGGAGCCAACCCACATCGAATGCGTCGAGGTTCGAGGACCCGGTTTCAACCGGCGTCCAGAAAGCCTTCAAATCGCCATCGAAAGGGGTTGTGTTTTCAAGGTCAACCCAAAGCCGTTTCAGGCCCTCTTCCAGAGCCTCCGGCGGAGGGTTGGGGCGAAAAAGTCCGAGCGCAAGATCGAAATCAGCAGACATCAGGCACCTGGTGCCTTCATGAACAGGCGGTTGCCTAGGACCAGCACATCCAGCCCCGATCCCAGAAAGACCGCAAAGGCATCCTCGACCGAGTGCACAATGGGTTTGCCCATGACGTTAAAGCTGGTGTTCAGTAGGAGGGGAACCCCAGTGCGGTCATGAAACGCAGAAATCAGACCGTGGAAGTCAGGATTCCTTCGGGCGGTCACGGACTGAAGTCGGCCAGTCCCATCGACGTGAACCACGGCCGGCACCCGCTCCCGAACCTCCGGACGAAAACGAAGAGTCCGGTCCATGTAAGGGGTGTCTTGATAAGCTTCGAAATAGTCTGGTCCGTACTCATGGAGAATAGAGGGGGCATAAGGCCTGAAGCGTTCCCGAAATTTCACGATCCGATTAACGCGGTCCATCATCTCTGCATCCCGGGGATCTGCAAGGATGGATCGGTGCCCCAGGGCGCGAGGGCCAAATTCTGCCCGCCCGCGCATCCATCCGATGATCTGGCCATGAGCCAGAAGATCTGCCGTTCGAGCCCAAAGATCCTGATCCTCCAATTCCTCGACATGAAGACCGCAGTAGCGAGCAAAGCGGTCAACGGATGCGGTATGGACCGAGCTTCCAAGATAGGGGGAGAGGGCCTCCCGACGTGCCGGTGCATCCGGGTGATCCTGATGGAAGGCGAGAAGAGCGGCTCCAAGGGCGGTCCCGTCGTCGGCGGGGGCCGAGGGAACATGGAGTGCATCAAACGGGGTCTTCAGAAGGAGCTGGCCATTCGTGACCGAATTGAGGGCGCAGCCTCCCCCAAGCACCAGATTGCCCGAAACTCCCTTGACCCTGAAGGCCGACAAAAGGGCATTGACAGTCTCCATGAAAAACTGCTGTCCGGTGTGTGCAAGGTCGGCCACCGTTTCAGGGGGCGCCCCGGCCCGACGTCGATAACGCTCAAGCGCTTTAAGGTCCTTGAAAAAGGTTCTGCGATCCTGGTGAAGATTAAACCCTTCGACCCGAATCAGTTGGCGAAAACGCGCCAGAAGTTCGGGATCCGTCTTTCCATACGAGGCCAGGCCCATGA
Organism: Pseudomonadota bacterium; assembly: GCA_039795615.1. GTDB lineage: Bacteria > Pseudomonadota > Gammaproteobacteria > Methylococcales > Methylococcaceae > UBA6136. The sequence goes on along the minus strand of JBDKLO010000037.1, from coordinate 854 downwards.
CTTTCCACTCCTCACCCGCCATCCAGTCGAACCCGCACAGTTCGGTCAGTTTCATGTAAAAAAAGCCCAGACTTTGGGGGCCTTTGGAGTGATACAGCGGGCTAATTCGGCCCTTCTCATATTCAAAGAAGGCCAGCGATCCGGATTCGCCATAGGAATCAATCACTGCACATGCCGCATCCTCGAAGGGGCTGCCATAGGCCGCCAATGCGGCATGCGTCAGATGATGATCGAAGTGCCGAAATTCAATGGCGACCCCGCCAAAGTGGTGACGCAGAGTTCGAGACAGGGTGAGTCCTGACCGCTGGAGGGCTTGATGCTGCAGGGACTGCATATAATTGAGCTCCCATGTCGGGAGGCATGCCGCAAGTTCCCGACCCCGGTACTGGAGGATGCCTCGGGGAGTCAGCCAACCCATCTGCTGGGCCAAACGCTCATACCAGGGTCTTCGGGCCTTCCAGTTGCTGGCAATGACCAGTCGATCGACATCGCCAGCATAGTCGAGCAGCAGCCGAGGGAGCGTGAAGGGATTGTCCGGCTCCATGTTAATGCCGCGCTTGTATTGGAGGGGCCGCTCCAGAGCCTCGGCAAACAGAACGCGCCCGGTTCCGTCCACTAAGGCGACGGCAGGATCATGATAGGTGGAACCAAGGCCAAGGTAGACTGTCGGACCGAGGGAGGAATAGCCCTTAGCCATCGATTTTAAGGGAGTGCTTCATGGGGCTGAGAAGGGTTTGGACAAGTGCAGGGTGTTAATTGAGGTGGATGTTAAATTTGTCCTTCGATCGTATCTGACCTTTGCGTCGAAACGAAGTTCGATTTCAGGTAAATCCTTATGATGGGCGCTCTTTCCG
>JBDKLO010000036.1:0-11664 GCA_039795615.1 Pseudomonadota bacterium | reverse complement strand
TCTGTCTGCTGCTACCAGCGCTGACGCTGCTGCTCGCCGCGCTGCTGCTGCTGCTGAAGAAGTCAATGCGAAGCTCGACCGTGGCTTCCGCAAGGGCGCTCTGAAGTAAGGTCTTTTCGCTCAGCGAAAGCCTTATAAAAAAAGCCCGGCTGGGGTAACCCGCCGGGCTTTTTTGCGCCTTGCGTTTGGGGGGAGCTAGCTTTCCCGGGCAATGGCCCGATAACCGATGTCATTCCGGAAGGTCACGCCAGGCCAGTGGATTTCATGCGCCCGTGCATAGGCACGAAGCTGTGCATCGCGGACATTCGTCCCGAGGGCACTTACACAAAGGACACGCCCCCCCGCGGTCAGAACGCGGTCGCCCTCCAGCCGGGTTCCAGCGTGGAAGACCTTGACTTCCAGATCCTCCGTTTCAGGGAGGCCTTCAATGACATCACCTTTGCGGATTTCGTTTGGATAGCCCTCTGCCGCGAGGACAACGCCCAAAGCCGGTCGGGGATCCCATTCGGTATGGGTTTGATCCAATCGCCCGGCCAAAGCTTCCAGGCAGAGCGCCGGAAGATCGCTTTTCAGTCGCATCATGATGGGCTGCGTCTCGGGATCGCCGAAGCGACAGTTGAATTCGAGAACCTTGATGTTTCCATCCGGCGCGACCATGAGGCCTGCGTAGAGAAAGCCGGTGTAGGGAAGGCCGTCAGCGGCCATGCCCTCGAGTGTCGGCTGGATGACCTCACGGAGTGCTCGATCGTGAACGTCTTGGGTCACAACCGGGGCCGGTGAATAAGCCCCCATGCCCCCTGTGTTGGGGCCCTGATCACCATCGAGCAGGGCTTTGTGATCCTGTGAAGACGCCATGGCGAGTGCATTGCGCCCATCTGCCATCACAATAAAGCTGGCTTCTTCGCCGACCAGAAACTCTTCGATGACGACCCGGTGACCTGCAGAGCCGAAGGTATTGCCCGCGAGCATGTCTTTGACGGCCTGAATAGCCTCCGCTTCGGACTGGGCGACCACGACGCCTTTGCCGGCAGCCAGTCCGTCGGCCTTGACGACGATTGGGGCTCCCTGAGCCTGAATATAGGCAACGGCGGAGTCCACCTCGGTGAAGGTCTGGTAGGCCGCAGTCGGAATGCCGTGTCGGGCCATGAAGTCCTTGCAGAAGGCCTTTGAGCCTTCGAGTTGGGCTGCGCCTTGAGTCGGTCCGAAGCAGGGAAGGTTTTCAGCCCTGAAAGCATCCACCACGCCAAGAACCAGGGGAGCTTCAGGACCAACGATGGTCAGACCGACCTCATTGCTGCGGGCGAATGCCACTAATCCTGCGACATCGTCCGCAGCGACCGGAATATTGGTGATGCCCTTTTCTCTCGCAGTCCCTGCATTGCCAGGTGCGACGAAAACCTGATCGGCAAGGGGCGATTGGGCGGCCTTCCAGGCCAGAGCGTGTTCGCGGCCACCGCCGCCAATGATCAGGATATTCATGCTTGAAGCGAGTTGGAATTGAGGGGCTTTCAGGGCAAGGGGGCGAGCGCAGCGCGTGCCAGACTGGCTTGAATTATAGCAGGAGTGGCCTTTCTTCCCGGATCCGTTGCCGTGCGTGCGGGTATGCTACGATTTCCGTTTTACATGCGCTGATTCAAGGGGTTTTCGGCATGACTATGCGTTCCTTCCTCGCCTTCTGGATACTGGCACTGGTTTCCATCGGCGTTCTCGCCGATTCGATTCAGGAAGCCAAAAAACCGGTTGATCACTTGAATCAGGAGCTCGTTGCCTTGATGCGGGGCGGAAAGCAATTGGGCTATGACGGCCGGTTTAAGAAAATTGATCCGACGGTTCGTCAGAGCTTCATGTTTGAGGCGGTCGCCCAGATTGCTCTGGGAACGCATTGGAAGAAGCTGGATGAAGCCCAGAAGCTCGAGTTCATGGATAAGTACCGCGAACTCAGTTCGGCGACCTACGCTTCCCAGTTCAAAGAATATGACGGTGAGAGTTTCGAGTTTGAATCAGGTCAGGAGCTCAAGCCGGGTCGAGTGGTTCTGCGCTATAACCTGGTCGCACCCAAGGAAAAGCATACTTTTGAATACCACGTCTCACTCTTCAATGGCGATTGGCGAGTCGTCAATATTGTCGTTGACGGTATCAGTGATCTGGCGCTCCGCAAGGCGCAGTACACCAGCGTGATTGATCGGGAGGGCTTTGAGGCTCTAATCAACAAATTGGTTGAAAAGATTGCGGATACAGCCAAGAACAACGCCACCTGAGAGGGGGCGGCGCTTTCAGGCGCGGCAGTAACGACCGATCAAATTTTCAAACAGGGTCACACCGGGCTCAATTTCCGAAAGGCTCAGGAATTCATCCGGCTGGTGCGCCTGATCGATGCTACCCGGACCAAGGATCAGGGTCTCAAGCCCAAGCGCGTTGAAAAAGGGGCCTTCCGTGCCGAAGGCAACAGCACCGGCAGGCTTGCCGCTGGCCGCCTCCAGATAGCGGGTCAATTCAGCCTCAGCGGGTGTTTCAAACGGAGGAACACCCGGAAACAACGGCTGAATTTCCAGAGCTAATCCAAGGCCTTCCGGGAAGAGTCCCAAGAGACGTTCCTCAAGCAAGGCCTGAACGGTCTCTAGCGACATTCCCGGCAAGGGCCGGATATCGATCAACGTTTCGCAGTGGCCACAGATGCGATTGGGATTGTCACCGCCATGAATCGCGCCGAAGTTGAGGGTCGGATAGTCGACTTTAAAGGCCGGATGCTGATAGCGGGCCTTGAGTTCTTCCTGAAGCGCGATCAGCGCACCGATGACCTGATGCATGCCGAGGATCGCGTTGGCGCCCAGCGAGGGATCAGAGGAGTGGCCAGCGCGTCCTTTCACCCGGATGGCTTCCATCATGACGCCTTTATGAACACGGATGGGTTGCAATCCGGTAGGTTCGCCGATGACGGCCTTGCGACCCAGCTGCCGGCTACTGGCGAGAAGTTGTCGGGCTCCCGACATGGAGCTTTCCTCGTCGGCTGTCCCGATCAGGATCAAGGGTTCACGAAGGTCCTTGGCCTTAAATCGTGAAGCCGCTTCAAGGGCGATGGCAAAAAAGCCCTTCATGTCGCAGCTGCCCAGACCATAGATGCGATCATCCCTTAGGGTGGCCTTGAAGGGATCGGAATGCCAAAGGTCAGGGTTGCAGGGCACGGTGTCGGTATGGCCAGAAAGCACCAGGCCCCCGGGGACCGTTCCAGAGGTGGAGGGTCCAAGGGTCGCGATCAGGTTAGCCTTTCCCGGAGCCACGGTCTCGATTTCCACGGAGAACCCCAGGGCTTCGGACCATTCAGCCAAATGGTGGATGACACCCAGGTTGCTTTGGTCAAAATTGGGGTCGGCACAACTGATGGACGGAGATCCGATCAGTTGCGCCATGCGCTCGGCTAAGGGTGGGATCTGAGTCATATGGCAACCCCGCCCCGCCTTTTTTATAGATCCTTATCGGTGACAGCCCCTTCCGATGCCGAGGAGGCGAGCTTTGCAAATTTGGCAAGGACGCCCCGACGGTAACGGGGTTCGGGAGCCTTCCAGGCTGAGAGGCGCTGTTGAATCAGCGGAGCATCGACGTGAAGGCTGATTTCGCGCGATTCGGCATCAATCGTGATGCGGTCGCCTTCTTCAACGATGGCCAGAGGTCCGCCAACAAAGGCTTCGGGCGTGATATGTCCGACCACGAATCCGTGAGTGCCGCCAGAGAATCGGCCGTCCGTGATCAGGGCGACATCCTTGGCCAAACCCTTGCCCATGACGGCTGACGTGGGCGACAGCATTTCGCGCATGCCAGGTCCCCCTTTGGGGCCCTCATAGCGAATCACAATGACATCTCCTTTCTGAATGCTGCCATCCAGAATGGCCTTGAGTGCGAGTTCCTCGCAATCAAAGACGCGGGCAACTCCGGTGAAGCTCAGGCCCTCTTTGCCTGTGATCTTGGCCACGGCGCCCTCCGGGGCCAGATTGCCGCGAAGAATGACCAGATGGCTGTCCTTCTTGATCGGTTGATCCAAGGGGCGAATCATGTCCTGCCCTACCGGGTAGTCGGTCGCCAGTTCGAGATTCTCGGCGAGGGTTTTGCCGGTTACGGTCAGGCAGTCACCATGCAGCAGGCCGGCCTTGAGAAGGGCTTTCATCAGGGGCTGGATGCCGCCGATGGCAACCAATTCCGCCATGGCGTATTTGCCGCTCGGTTTAAGGTCGGCCAGCATCGGAACACGCGCGCCAATTTCGGCAAAGTCCTCAAGGGTCAGTTCGACGCCTGCAGCATGGGCCATTGCCAGCAAGTGCAGTACGGCATTCGTTGAGCCGCCGAGTGCAATCACCACGGTGATGGCATTTTCGAAGGCCTTGCGAGTCATGATGTCGAGGGGGCGAATGCCCAATTCCAGAAGCTTGATGACCTGGCGTCCGGCGTCCTCACAATCGCGTTTTTTGTCATCCGAGATGGCTGCCTGAGCTGAGCTGCCAGGAAGACTCATGCCCAGAGCCTCGATTGCGGACGCCATGGTGTTTGCGGTGTACATGCCGCCGCATGAACCTGGGCCCGGAATGGCCTTGGACTCGATGGCCTTGAGTTCGGCATCATCGATCTGGTTGTTGGCGCGAGCGCCTACGGCCTCGAACACGGACACGATATCGAGTTTCTTTTCACCATGACAACCGGTGAGGATGGTGCCGCCGTAGACAAAGATGGCGGGGCGGTTGAGACGGGCGATCGCCATCATGCAGCCAGGCATATTCTTGTCGCAGCCACCGATGGCCACCAAGCCATCAAAGCCCTGGCATCCCACCACGGTTTCGATCGAGTCGGCAATGACTTCACGCGAAACCAGCGAATACTTCATGCCCTCGGTCCCCATCGAGATGCCGTCGGAGATGGTGATGGTATTGAAGACAACGGCTTTGCCGCCATGCTGGTCCACGCCCAGTGCTGCATCATCGGCCAGCCGATTGATGTGCATATTGCAGGGCGTCACCATGCTCCAGGTCGAGGCCACCCCGATCTGGGGCTTGGCAAAATCCTGATCGCTGAAACCAACGGCGTGCAGCATGGCGCGGCTTGGCGCTCGCTCCATGCCATCGACGACCTGGGAGGAAAAGTGACGCGTATCTTTCTTGTCGTTGCTCATGTCTTGGCGGAGTTAGGTTGGAACGAAAGGGTGGAGCTCAGAATGAGCCCCACTGATTGCGTCTACGGACGCTGAGTCTGGGAAGGAGGATACCGATGAGGATGCCTCCAAAGAGGACGATGCCCCCAATCAGAAACCAGGTTTGCTGCTGGTCTTCATCCAGCGTGTTCTTTTCCTGGCTCAGGCTTTCGAGCTCGCGCTTGAGGTTGATGACCGTACTTTGAAGCTGATCGCGTTCAGCCTGAATTCGGAGAACATCGGCTGAAGCGGCACGAACCTGAACCAGCTCACTCTGAAGACGTCCGAGCTCCTGTTGCAAATGTTCGGGACTCTTGGGCTGATCTTCCGTGATCATAGGGGTTGCAACGGCCGTCGGTGCGGGTTCCGGGAGGGCATCGCGCAGGTCTGAGGCTTTAACCCAGCCGACTTCGCCAGATTCTCGCTGAACCCTCTGCTGTCCCTCTTTCTTGTTTTCTTTCAAAACCTTGACGGCTTCCCCGGGGCGCAGCGTGGCGAGTGTATGGTCCTGCTCGGAAAAGCCCGATCGCAATTGAACAGGATGGTCTTCAACCACAAAACGGCTCCCATTTTCCGCAACCGCCGGCCACGTCAGCATCAGGGAGAAAAAGACCAGAATGAATCGAAGGGAATGTCGCATCTTGAGCACTTCGGGGTGATTTTGGGTATCGTGTCTCGTCACTGGCTTGCTCCGCGGATTGGACCCTGCGGGCAGGAATTATTATTGGTGCCTCGTCCTCGCATGTTATCGCAACCCGGAATGTCTGGGTATCGCCAGAAAGGATCGTCATTCTCCGAGGGCATTCGGAGTGGTAGATTAGTGAGATAAGGATTCTTTCTCCCCAATTGCCCATTCTGGCCGCCTATCATGAAAATACTCGTTACCGGTACCGCCGGTTTCATTGGTTCTGCCTTGGCCCATGCCTTGCTGGGCCGCGGTGATGAAGTCATCGGCGTCGACAATCTCAATGACTACTATGAGGTGTCTCTTAAGGAGGCCCGACTCCACCGGTTAACCTCCCGACCCGGTTTCACGGATGTCAGGCTGGCACTGGAAGATCAGGCGGGTCTTCAGGGGCTCTTTGAAAAGTATCGCCCACAGCGGGTGGTCAATCTGGCCGCTCAGGCTGGCGTGCGATATTCCATTGAGCACCCAAGGGCCTATATCGATGCCAATCTGGTGGGTTTTTGCAACATCCTTGAGGCGTGCCGTCATTTTGATGTGGAGCATCTGGTCTACGCTTCCTCCAGTTCGGTGTACGGTGCCAACACCCAAATGCCTTTTTCAGTCCATCACAATGTGGATCACCCGGTCAGTCTTTACGCGGCGACCAAGAAGGCGAATGAGTTGATGGCGCATACCTACTCCCATCTTTTTGGCATTCCGACTACGGGGCTGCGCTTTTTTACCGTCTACGGCCCCTGGGGACGACCGGATATGGCGCTGTTCAAATTCACGCGCGCCATTCTGAATGGGGATCCCATCGATGTTTTCAATTTTGGAAAGCACAAGCGCGATTTCACTTACGTTGACGATATCGTGGAAGGCGTGATTCGAACCCTTGACCGGGTGGCGGCCCCTAATCCGGATTGGAATGGGGATGCCCCGGATCCTGGAACCAGTCGAGCGCCTTACCGAATCTACAACATCGGCAATAATCAGCCGGTGGCCCTGATGCGGTTCATTGAGGTCCTTGAAGGGGCCCTCGGCCAGGTGGCCGCAAAGAATTACCTTCCGATGCAGGATGGCGATGTGCCCGAGACTTTTGCGGATGTCGACGATTTGACCCGTGACGTCGGTTATGCCCCAAAAACGCCTATTGAGACCGGTATCGAACGCTTTGTGGCGTGGTATCGCGACTATTATCAGGTCGGCTGACCGTCATGGCGTCGCCTGTGATCAGGGCGAAGGTTCCGATCCTTGGATTCGCTGCAGCCAGTGGAACCGGAAAAACCACGTTGCTCAAAGCGATCATCCCGAGGCTAAGAAACCACGGAGTGCGGGTGGGCCTGATCAAGCACGCCCATCATGCATTCGAGGTGGATCAGCCCGGCAAGGACAGTTATGAGCTTCGAAAAGCGGGCGCTTGCCCTGTGCTGATTACCTCCCAAAACCGCCGTGTGATCCTTTTCGACCATGCGGAGCCCAAGGACCCCGATCTACGGCAGGAACTCACCTTTCTTGATACTCGAGACCTTGATCTCATCCTGGTGGAAGGCTTCAAGCGCGAGGTGTTTCCGAAGATCGAATTGTATCGGGAGGGGGTAGGCGCTCCGCTCCAATTTCCAGAGGATCCTTCCGTCATCGCGATCGCAACGGATGGTTCGTTGGGGGTGTTACCCCCCATTCCCGTGCTGGATTTGAACGATCCGGAGGCGGTTTGCCAGTTCATCGGCGATCATTTTTTGCCCCAGGCTCGCCATGAACTCGGTCTGTGATCGGCCAGGGGGGCTTCTTCCCCTGGCTGAGGCCCGAAGGCGACTCCTTGAAGGGCTCCATCCGATTCAGCGAGTCTTGAAAATCCCGGCGGAGGAGGCTTTAGGACGAATTCTCTCGGATACCTTGCTAGCCCCGATTCATTTTCCTCCGTTCGCCAATTCGGCCATGGATGGCTATGCCGTGAGGGCGGTCGATGCCCTTCCGGGTGCACAGCTTCGAAGGGTCGGTTCGATCATGGCGGGCGCTGCGCCCATGGCAGAGCTGGGTCCGGGCGAATGTATTCGAATTTTTACCGGAGCCCCGATCCCCCATGGAGCGGATGCCGTCGTGGTTCAGGAGCTTGTCGCCTGCGATGGGGATCTGATTCGACTGGATCTCAGTGAACCTCTTCGGTCGGGGGCGAATATCCGGCGCCAGGGAGAAGAATTGGAAATGGGCGAAGTCCTTCTGCCCTCAGGGACCAGAATAGGGCCTTTTGAGTTGGGCCTTCTGGCGTTTGCAGGTTTGACAGAAATTCCGGTGCGAGATCAGCTGTGCGTTGGGGTGCTTGCCACGGGGGATGAACTGATTCCGCCGGGCGAGAGGCTCGCCCCGGGACAGATCCACGAGAGTAATCGCCCCGTGCTGCTAGGCTTAATTCAGGAAATGGGGCACAAGGCGGTGGATCTTGGAACCGTGCCGGATGATTTTGAAGGCTTGCGACGGACTCTGCGTCGGGGGCATGCAGGCTTGGATGCCCTGATTACGACCGGTGGTGCTTCCGAGGGGGATGCGGATTTTGTCGCCAAGGCCCTTGGGGATCTCGGGGAGATCGCTTTCTGGAAGGTGGCCGTCAAGCCGGGGAAGCCCTTCGTGTTTGGCCATTTGGGGGCTGTCCCCCTCTTTGGGCTCCCCGGGAATCCCGTATCCGCGGCCATCATTTTTTTGAAGCTGGTCAAGCCGGCATTGGAGCTCCTCTCGGGGCAGGGTGCTCAACGGCCCGTGACCTGGCATTTGCCACTGAAGGCCAGCATTCGAAGACAGCCTGGGCGGGAGGAGTTCATGCGGGGTTGTCTGGTCGAGGATGAAGGGCGGTTGGGTGTGATGCCCTTGGCGCATCAGGGCAGTCATCGATTGACCTCATTGTCGCGGGGTGACTGCCTGATCGTCTTGCCTTCGGAGGTCCGCTCGCTGGAGGTCGGAGACTGTGTGGATGTAGAGCTTTTCAGGCCCGTGAGTTGGCCTCTGGAGATGTCATGACGATGACGGAGCGTGCGCTCGATTCGACCGGCCTTTTGCTGTACACCCGCCCGGGGTTTGAGCGCGAAGCCGCTGCGGAAATTATGGATCAGGTTGCAGCGCTCGGTCTCTATGGGTTTGTGCGAACCCGGGAGGGTGAGGGCGCGGTTCGCTTTGTGCCGGGTGAAGCCGCCTTCATGGAGATCTTGGCCAAAGAGCTCCGTTTTCATGATCTGATTTTTGCTCGACAAATGGTCCGGGTCCTCGACGTTCTCCCCGCGCTCTCGGCTGAAGATCGTTTGGGGCCGATCATTGCGAGTCTGGTTGAGGATGAAAGGCGCTATGGCGACTTGTTGCTCGAAACCGCTGATACCAATGACGCCAAATCGCTTTCGGTCCTACTTCGAAAGTTTCATGTTCCGCTGCGAGAAGCTCTTAAGCGCGAGGGGCTTTTGGTGCCAAATGCCTCGGCGCGGCTCCATGTCTTTTTTGTGAGCGGAACCTCGGTCATTTTGGGGGTCAGCCACGTCCATAACGCCTCACCTTGGCTGATGGGGATTCCAAGACTTCGTTTTCCGCCCGGCGCACCTAGTCGATCGACGCTCAAGCTGGATGAGGCCTTTGGGCTCTTTGTTCAGGACCCTGAAACCGAAATCCAGCCTGGGATGACGGCCGTGGATCTTGGAGCCGCTCCCGGCGGGTGGACCTATCAGTTGGTGAGAAGGCACCTTCGAACGACGGCCATCGACAATGGGCCCATGGATGCCAGTCTCCTCGATTCGGGGCTGGTGGAACATCTTCGAGTTGACGGGTTTCGCTACCGGCCTCTGAAGCCAGTGGACTGGCTGGTCTGCGATATGGTGGAGCAGCCTCAGCGCATCGCCCGGCTGGTTGCTGAGTGGCTGGCGGAAGGGCGCTGCCGAAGGGCGATCTTCAACCTGAAGTTGCCGATGAAAAAACGTTACGAAATGGTGCTTGATTGCCGTGAAATTCTGGAGAGCCGAATCGAAAAGGCAGGTGTTTCCTGTCGCCTTTCGTTCAAGCAGCTTTACCATGATCGGGCTGAAATTACGGGATACGCCGAGATTAATTCCAACTGAAACCCTCCGATTCGGCATCCAGTTCGACTATAATTGGACGAACAAGGGGTTGTTTGTTTGCAAAGTGGGAGGGGTGCCCAGTATGACCAGCGTTGTTGAACTTGAGGGAGACCTCAATTCCCAGCACATTTCGAAGCAGTACGATCACGAGCTTCTTGAAATTCGCAACCGTGTTCTGGCGCTTGGCGGATTGGTGGAGTCGCAGATTGAGTCCGCGGTCAACGCATTGCTTGATGGCGACACCGACCTTGCTGAAAGGGTGATTGCCGACGACTACAAGGTCAACTCCCTTGAGGTTGCGATCGATGAGGAATGCACCCAGATTCTCGCTTTAAGGCAGCCGGCGGCCCGCGATCTTCGTCTGGTTGTTGCGGTGATCAAAACCATTACCGATCTCGAACGGATCGGCGATGAGGCCAAGCGAATCGCGCGCATTGCCGTTGACTTGGTGGACCATTTTCCAAAACGTAACCAATTGACCGAACTTCAGCAGTTGGCAATTCATGCCCGCCATATGCTCCGGGAGTCACTGGATGCGTTTGCTCGCATAGATGTAGATGAATCACTTCGCGTGGTCCATGAAGATCGCCAGGTCGATCAGGAGTACGAGAGCATCATGCGGCAACAGATCACCTACATGATGGAGGATCCCCGGATGATTCCGGTTTCCCTCAATATCATGTGGGCGGCCCGCGCACTGGAGCGGGTCGGTGACCGATCTTGCAACATCTGCGAGTATGTCATCTATTACGCCATGGGGAAGAACATTCGACATATCAGCATTGATCAGGTCGAAAAGGATCTGCGTGCAAGCTGATGGCCTCCTCCCTTCGTAACAACGCTTGAATCCGCTGAACGCGTTTTGAATCTCTCCTTCATCCTTCGCATTGTCCTGTTCCTGGCGCTTTTCGCGACCGGCGTGATCGCACACGCCATCGGTTCCTTCACAATCGAAGACATTCGTATCGAGGGCCTCCAGCGCGTCGCGCCGGGGACGGTCTTTAATTATCTGCCCGTTAAAGTCGGTGATGACTTTGATCAACGTGTGGCGACTGAGAGTATCCGCGCACTCTTCAAAACGGGATTTTTCAAGGACGTTAGACTTGAGCAGGATGGCGATACGCTGGTGATCTTCGTCGAGGAGCGGCCCTCGATTGCGAGTGTCAAAATTACCGGCAACAAGGACATCAGTAGCGATGACCTGAAAAAGGCCCTCAAGGGTATCGGTATGACCGAGGGCAAGGTTTTCGACCGTGCAACCCTCGACAAAGTCGAGCAGGAAATGCGTCGACAGTACTTTGCCCGCGGCAAATATGGCGTCAAGATCGATACGTCCGTCACCGAATTGCCCCGTAACCGTGTCGACATCGACATTACGGTTTCCGAAGGCAAGGTGGCGACCATCAAACAGATCAATATCGTCGGTAACCATTCCTTTTCCGACGAGCAGGTCACGCAGGATTTCGAGCAGAACACCGGAAACCTCCTGTCTTTCTATACCAAGAGCGATCACTACTCCAAGCAAAAGCTTTCCGCAGATCTTGAGCGGCTGAGGTCTTATTATCTGGACCGGGGCTACATTAATTCGCAAATTGAGTCGACCCAGGTGGCGATGAGTCCCGACCGCAAGGAAATCTATCTCACGGTCAACCTCAAGGAAGGGGACGTCTACAAGGTCAGCGATGTCCAGGTCACCGGCAAGATCATCATTCGTGCTGAAGAAATTATCCCAC
>JBDKLO010000035.1:0-17219 GCA_039795615.1 Pseudomonadota bacterium | reverse complement strand
CGATATCGCCCTTTGAGATCGTAAACGGGTTCGTAGACACTCACGACCTCGCTATCAGAACGCCAGTGGCTCGGATGGAGTCCAGAGATGACAACCTCCCGCCGACGTAACGCCTCAACGTAAGCCGGATCCTTTCGGATATCGGAAGGCATGGTGCTCTGCACCAAGGGTTCACGCACACGACCAAAACTCTCGAAACCGTACCATCGGATGGAGCCATCCTTGGACAGGTTACAGAGCTTGACGACGGGTGTTGCCGTCCGCCTCCGGTCGAGCGCCAGACACCTCCCGTCGGCATCTACAAAACTCAAGGTCATCGCCTTGGTCATCAGGCTTTGCGTCCTCACCGAGGCGATCATTTCCCGGACAAACGCCTCGTTATGCACATTTCCGGTGTAAGTGGTCCTCTGGGTCTCGATTTGTCGGGCATAGATCCGCTCGAGACTCGTTAATTCCTTGAATTCGAAATCAATCAGATCCTCAACGCGGCCGCCGATCAGTCCAATGAGGACCTCCGCAGACTCATCGGCCTCTCTAAGTTGCATCATCAGAGAAATCGATGCGACCAGTCCCACAGAAAACAGGATCAACAGCGCAAAAAGACTGGAGAACACCCACCGAATTGACTTCACCGGCTAGGCCTCCATGGGCTCGTCGCCTAAAAGTTCGCCCAGCCCCTTTCGCTGACGTTTGCGCCAATTCATTCCAAGGAGATTCTGATCATCCCGAATCAACCCATGATCAGCCTGCGCGGGAGCATTTTTCACCTGAGAAGGCTGTCTCATGCCGTTGAGTCCCGCAACAACGGTCGCCCCATTATTGATGAGAACGGACAAAAGCGGCCCCATGTTGAAAAGCACACCCCCAGCCACGGTCACCACGTTGGCTGAGGCCACAATCGCGATATTTTGGCGGACCAGTCCCATCGCGCCTCGCGCGGAATGAATTGCGGCAGGTATGGATTGGAGGCTGTTATTCAGCATGACGACATCCGAACATTCGCGGGCAAGATCGGTCGCATCATTGAAGGAAATGCCGAGGTCTGCGGCGACCAGCGCGGGGGCATCATTGAGCCCATCGCCTACATAAGCGATGGTGCTGTGCTCGCGCTTGATCCTTTCAAGCAATAAGACTTTCTGATCTGCCGACAGCTCCGAAAAGGTGTTGGAGGGTTTGAAGCCTAGCTTGTAGGCCACCGCATTGGCCGCCCGACCATTGTCTCCGGTAAACAGGAAGCATGCGATTCCCATCTCCTGAAGCCGTGCAATTGTCGATGCTGCCTCAGATCGGACCGGATTGGTATACGAAATGGCCCCGACCACGCGACGATCCATCGCGATGTAACGAATCGATCGATCCCGAATGACCGATTTATGGGCACGGTGATACTGGGCATCCACGAGAATACCCTGGGCCTTGAGAAAATGACTGGTCCCGACCGTGACCTCCACCCCTTGAAGGTCGGCAACGACCCCTGAATCAGAGGAATCCAGCACCTCCGAGGTCATGGGCTCTATGCCTCGACTCTTGGCATAGATTTCCAGTGCGATGGAGAAGGGATGGAGCGTGAAATTCGTGGCTGAAACCGCCCATTCGAGAAGCGCAACCTCAGTCAGCTCTGCATCAAAACTCTCAAGGGCCTCGATTTCGCTGGATTGCTCCGTCAGGGTTCCTGTCTTGTCAAAAACCACCGCATCCACCTGCGCAAGCTTCTCAAGGTTATGCCCTCCCTTGATCAGTATGCCGCTTGCCTGTGCGTTATGGTTGATACTCCGAAGAACCGGGATGGGCGCACCGATTCCGACACCCTGGGCGAAATCGAGGGATAGTGGGGCCAGTGATTTGTTGATGTTTCCCGTCGCAATAAAAACGGCAGCCCCACCGATAAGGGCAGGCATCACAGCCCGATTGCCAAGGTCTTCCATGTAGTTACTGAGACGCGTATCTTCCTCCGGCTTTTCAAGGCGTCCCTTCAGCATGGAGGAAACCCGTGTATCCGCTCCGATGGCCTCAATCTCGAAGACCAGCTGGCCTTTGCTGACGAGCGTCGAGGCATACACCTGATCCCCCGCCCCCTTTCGGGCCAGACTCGATTTTCCTGTCAGAAAGCCCGCATCAAGAAGGGCATCGCCTTTCCGAATCACACCGTCCGCGGGGATGCGATCACCCGCACCCAGATGCACACGATCACCCTTCTTCAGATGCTTTAAATGAATACGTCTTCGACGACCACTCCGCTCGACCCAGTAAAGACGACTGGGAATGAGGTCAACCTTCGCCTCATCCACCTTGCCGGCTGTCAGATCACGGAGGGCATTCCCCGACTCGAGGAGAACGAGGGATAGAGCGGGAGCCAGTAACTCGCCGGTCAAGGTATGAAAGAGAATCCAGAGGGAATCGAGAAGCTCGGCATTCGGTTTTCCTGTGGAGCGGATGTGAGCAAAGGTGTCTTTCCATCGCGGAACCGACGCCTTGAATACGAAGAAGATGATTGCCGGCTGAACCAGAACCAGTTCCATCGGCAGCGCGACCAATGCTAGCCCCAACGCAATACTGGGATCCCTGAACCGAACCCAACCGGGGTCAGCACTCCCATCTGTGGAGTGGGTGCGAATATCCCGGAGCTCTCCCTTTTGTTCAGACACTACCGCATCCCTGATTCAATGATGTCTTCCCTTGGATATTGCAAGGGGACACCTCATCAATTGTCGATCCTGCAACGCCGTCAAAAGCCAGCGCATCGATCTATGGGAGGTTTACTCTACAGGATGGACATGACTATTTCGTGACCCCAGCTTACGCCAAAGACCATAAGGAGGCGGGCAAAAAAAACCCGCTTCGAAAGGAAGCGGGATGAATTCCAGTAATACCACTTGAATGGATTCTGGGAGACCCAGGTCGAATTCTAGAAACCTTTTGTTACAGATTCATTAAGAAGCCGGAGCTCAAGACCCCTCAGCGAGAACTACTCGGGGCCTGAAGCTCTGTCTGAGATGCCAGCGAATTACCTGCATCGCCCCCGGTGACCAGAAGAACGATCACCCCAATGACCGCAGCGCCGGTCACTAACCATTCAAAGCCAATATTCCAATTCATGCATAAGCTCCAGGATGACGATCAAAATGCCTTGCAAAGATCAGGGCTGGATCACCCGAAGATCAATCCCCTTCATTTCAAAAAGCGCATATTCGGCCAGATTGAGTGCGTGATGTGTGATCCGATCGAGCGATTTCGCCACCAGCACGAACGAAACAGCCAATCCCAGCTCCATTTTGTTCTCCATGATGCACGTCATGGCCCGCTGGAGCTCTCTTTGGAATTGACCATCCATCTGCCGATGACCTTCAATCACGCTCAGTGCTTGCTCCTCATTCCACACCTCAAAAAGCTCCAGCGCCGTTCGAAGATTAGCCAGAGCCAGCTGCCCCACTTCCTTCAATTCAACTGCGAGATCGCCGCTCATCGAGCCCGTCCCTGCGTTCTTGATATCGAGAAGAATCCCGGCGATTCTCACCGCCTCGTCCCCAATCTTTTCAAGGTCACTGATACTCTTGGATACGGTAATGATCAGACGAAGATCCGAAGCCATCGGCGAGTTTCGAGAAATCACACGAATGATTTCAGCATCGCCCACGACCTCCAGCCGATCGACGTAAATGTCGTTGTCCATCACCTTTCGAGCGGCTTCGGCATCCTGTCGAGAAAAGGCATCCAGCGCCGCAACCAGCTGCTCAAGCACAACCCCCCCCATCTCGGAGACCATGAGATGAAGATTGGAGAGTTCGCCATCGTAGCGTTTAAAGGTATGCCCCTTGGTAACATCATCATTCATGATTGAAATCCTCAGAAAGTCGACCAACCTGACCTGATACGTAGCGCGCAGTCAAATCATGCCGGGGAGAAGTAAACAAACGAGCGGTCGGCCCCATTTCGATCAGGCGACCACGATGAAGAAAAGCTGTTCTTGAAGAAATTCGGGCCGCCTGCTGAAGCGATTGCGTCACCACCACGATGGCCGTCCGACTCCCCAAATCCTGTATCAAGGATTCAACGCTCGCTGTTGAGATCGGATCGAGAGACGAGCAAGGCTCATCCATCAGAATGACCTCGGGATTGATGGCTAGAGCGCGAGCGATACAGAGGCGCTGCTGCTGTCCGAGTGAGAGCTCTAGGGCCGATTGCCGCAACCGCTGTCCCAACTCAAACCATAAGCCGGTCTGACGGAGGCATTTCTCGACCAGTACATTTTCCTCGGTAACGCAGGAGACTCTCCCGTGAATACGAAGGCCGTATGCGATATTTTCGTAGATGGACCTGGGGTAGGGATTCGGCTTTTGGAAAACCATACCGATGGCCATGCGAGTGGCAACGGCATCCGAGTGAATATCGTAAATATCTTTACCCTCAAACCAGACGGATCCACTCACACGACACATCGGGTGATGATCATTCATTCGGTTCAGAGAACGCAGAATCGAGGTCTTACCGGATCCAGAAGGGCCTATGAGCGCCAAAACCTCGTACTGCCGGACATCCAGATCCACATCGAAGACGACCTGGGAATCTCCGTAGAAAATACTGAGACCTCGACAGAACAATTTGGGTTTCGAAAGATCGGTAACGGGGACGCCAGAGAGATTTTCTGTCGCAAGATCAGCCCCCCAGGCACCGGAAACCGGGGCCTTCATTTTGGGGTGTGGATCAGAAAACGAGCTTGGCGCCATGCGGGGATTACCTGATGACTGCTCATCCACGGAATGTCAGTATCCCGAAAACGGATAGACCAGTATGCACCTCAGTCTAGGGGGGGAATGTGACAGCTTTCTTACGCACCCGCCTGACGCTGCCCAACACCCTGAATGCAAAAGCATGTGCTTTCCGGGCAGACTTTAACGCTCAACGCTGGCGTGATTCCAGATTCGGAAGACCATCCACGACCGTGAACCCATCATACAAAGCGGGACTTGCCGTATATGAGGCAACTCCATCATCGATCAGGTCATCATCGAGATCTTCGATCAGCGCGACATCAAGATATGCAAAATCAGCGTCGCAGGAAAAATCGCTCAGTTCATCGCCTCCGATCATGTTCAAACTCCTTGCCAAAATGAGGGGGCGGAAAGGTTGCCATGGCAATGTGACATTCTTGTGGCACCGGGTCAGGCCGCGTCACAAACCTGTCATGAAGCTCTGTTACGGTAGCGCCATCTCAGCGAATACCCTCCCCCTCACCGGGATGCACCCTCCCTTCTGCATGAACGCACATTCCAGCCTGATTACGGAGTCCGACCAGATTGTTCTGGCTCAAGCATTCCAGCGACTGGAGCAACCCAGCTACGCCATCAGGCTCTCCAGCGCCTTAGGGTCTCCCATCACGGCGACACTTAAACTTCTGCCTGCCGGGCTATCTCTTCGTATCCACCGAGCGGCCCGACAAATCGTGAGCCATGGGCTTGATCTCAGCATTTCGCACCTATCCCAAAGGAAGCGGCCCGGGAACCCCCGCATACAAAGAGCCCTCTGCATTGCCACCGGGGCACTGGGCGGATTTTTTGGTGGCCCGGCCCTTCTTTTGGAAATGCCCTTCTCGACCACACTGATTTTGAGCTCAATTGCGGAAATCGCCCAGCAGGAAGGCGAGGATCTGAGCACCCTGGATTCCCGCCTTGCGTGTCTTTCCGTTTTCGCGCTTGGCGGCTGCAGCGCTGAAGATGACGATGCCGACATCGGATACTATGGCCTGCGCATGGCCTTGCACTCACCGGTCAGCGAGGCAACCAAATATCTCGCCGCCGCAGGTGTGCGGGATGCGAGCAAATCTCCCGCCTTAATCAACCTCATCAACCTGATTAGCCGAAGACTCGGAGTCGTGATCTCCAATCGCACTCTGGGCATGATGGTCCCCATGGTTGGGGCGGCAGCCGGCGCGCTGTGCAATCGAATGTTCATGGACCATTTCCAGGACATGGCCCGTTGTCATTTCGCCATTCGGCGCCTTGAACGCAAATACTCACAAAACAGCGTGGAAGCGTTCTATCGTCAAATCAAGAACAAAAATCACGCTACAACCGCTTATCAACTCGCCCCTCCGGTCAACGAATTACCTCGTCTCGCTGCTTGAGAAGACATATCGTCTGAAACCGGAAATCCCCACCGCCGAAAGAGGAACCTTTCATGCCTACCATTGATAACCTGCTCAAGAATGAAACCGCAAAGGGAGTGGCCATCGGACTGGGCGCCGCCCTTGTAGGCGTCGCTGCCATACCGACCGTCATCATGATCGGCAGACCCCTTGCGCGCGTTGCCATCAAGTCGGGACTTTTATTCCTTGAGAAAGGCCGCGAAGCCATGGCGGAAGCCACCGAAAGCCTCGAAGATTTGGTTGCCGAGGTAAAATCTGAATTGGTCTCAAGCCATAACGAGGCCCCCTTCTCGGCCGAGTCGGCTGAGATGAGTGAACCGCAGGACAGCTGATTCGATCAAGCAGCCAGGGCGTAGGGCACTCCCCCCTGCGCCTGCCCTTCAAGGCAAGATGCCAACCCGATGATGGACAGGACCATGGAAAACCCTGCGAACCCAGGCGTTCGAATCATTCACAACAGTGTGCCCTTCAGGCTGCGGCTGTCGGTTCCCATCATTCGGTACAAGCACACCTACGCTGAGCTTCTGAAACAGACCCTCCTGAATGACCCCGCCTCCCGGGGTATTTATCACGCTGAGCCCAACATCGTCACCGGCAACCTCTTGCTGAAGTATCATCCGGCGCTCCATGCAGAATCGGAAGTACTCGAACTGGTCGAAAAAACGATTTCACGGATCGAGAAGGGCCAAATTGAAATTACACTGAAACACAAGAACCCCAGACTAAGCCGAATGAAACCCGGCGCATTCTTCACCCGAGAGCTTCTGGTCAGCATTGGGGGGAACATCATCGCTGGATTGGTCCTTGCAGCCATCATTAGCGCTTAAATCAATTAAGGCACCCGCTCCCCGAGAGGACCCCACATGTTCCAGAGCTCCGTCGAAATCATTCATCATGCCTCACCCGGTCGCATTCGACTCAAGGCTATCGCACTGTATCGACGGAATGATCTGAAGGAGACGATAGAACGCGCTATCCTCGCGATCAGTTACGTCGAAAGTGTCCGGGGTAATCCACTGACGGGCTCCCTGCTCATTCACTTTAATCCAGACATGGCCGGTCTTGACCGCATGCTGGATGACCTCGAAGGCATTCTGGGAGAGATCACACCACTCCCCAACCACCACGTCCTTGCTGGCAAACGCATCAGCAACCCAACTTCGAACTGGGGGGGATGGCTCAAGAAAAAAGCCAGTGCAGCGGCTTTTGGAGCGCGATTCTCTGAAGCCAGCGACCATGGCGGCATGGTCGCTGTCGAACTGCCTGAGAGCTATCCGAGCACAGGCGAGCTCTGGCATTCGTTAGCCGTTGAAGACGCGTTCGACAAATTATCAGTGAATGAAACCGGTCTGACCCATGACGAGGCCTTGCAGCGCCTTCAGGTTTATGGCCCCAACGCACTGATTGATGGCAAGAAGGAAAAAGGCATTGAAATGCTCCTGGAGCAGTTCACCAACATTCCGGTGGCCATGCTGGGCGTTTCTGCCGCGGTCTCACTCGCTACAGGAGGCGTTGCTGATGCGATGGTGATCCTGGGTGTTGTCGTGATCAACGCCTTCATCGGCTATCTCACCGAAAAATCCGCAGAGAAGACCATCAACGCCCTTGGAAGCATGCGCCCTGATGCGGTGGTCGTGATGCGAGAGGGTGTGAAGCTTGAGATCCCCTTTGATCACGTGGTCCCGGGTGACATGCTGATCCTTTCACCCGGCGCCTACATTCCTGCCGATGCTCGCCTGATCAATGCCAACAACCTCACTGTCGACGAATCGGCACTGACCGGTGAAAGCCTGCCCGTCGGCAAGAACTTCAGCGAAACCTTCGACCCTGAAACGCCTTTGGGCGAACGAGCCAATATGGTCCACATGGGGACCACCGTCACCGGCGGCAATGGTCTTGCGATCGTAACCGCCTCCGGTAAGGCCACTGAAATCGGACAAATTCAGTCGCTCGTGGGTGAAGTGCAAACCCCCGACACCCCGCTTCAGCGACAACTCGATGACATGGGCCGAACCCTCGCCCTTTCCAGTGCCGGCATCTGTGGCCTGGTTTTTGCGATTGGCGTCGCACGGGGCATGCCCTGGCTCCAGATGCTCAACTCGGCCATTTCACTTGCCGTCGCCGCTGTTCCCGAGGGACTTCCGGCCGTCGCCACGACGACGCTGGCATTGGGCATCCGAGAAATGAAGCGTCGAAAGGTTCTGATTCGACATCTGCCGGCCGTTGAGAGTTTGGGATCTGTGCAGACGATCTGTCTTGATAAGACGGGCACGCTGACGATGAATATCATGAAAGTCGTCGCCATCAAGACCGAACGTCATGAGATCAGTCTGACCGAAGGTCAATTCAGTGATGTCACTGGCGCTCCTGTGATGCCGCTGGATCAGCCGGAGGTTCAGCGACTCCTGGAAGTCGTGAGCCTCTGCAGCGATGTCACCCTGACGCCCGAAGGCCAGCCCCATGAAGGCTCACCCACCGAATCTGCATTGGTCAGTGCAACCATTTGCGCCGGAATCGATGTCGAGGAGCTCCGCAATAGCCTCCCCTTGCTTCAAATCGAACACCGCGCTGAAGGCCGTCCCTACATGGCCAGCGTCCACGAGACCGGAACCAGCGAGAAACTCGTTGCTGTCAAGGGAAGCCCTTCACACGTGCTGAGCCTCTGTAGCGAATGGCAATGCGGCGATCAGCGCAAAAAACTGACCAAAGCCAGTCGGGAAAAGATTATTGCCGCCAACGAAGATCTGGCCGGTGAGGCGCTTCGCGTCCTGGGTGTCGCCCATGGCGCCTTATCCGAAGATGACCCCGCAACGCCCAAGAATTTGGTCTGGCTGGGCCTGATCGGCATGGAGGACGTGCTGCGTCCGGACACCGCCGCACTGATGCATCAGTTCCACGAAGCGGGCATTGAAACCGTCATGATCACGGGTGATCAGAGCGCCACCGCCTATTCGGTGGGAAAACGGCTGGGTCTCGGCGGTTCAAAAGACATCGAGATCATGGATTCCACGAACCTGGACAAGCTCGAACCCGAACTGCTGGCCAACATCGTGAAAGACACCACGATCTTCGCCCGCGTCAGCCCCGCTCATAAGCTGAGGATTGTTCAGGCCTTGCAGAGTAACGGGCGCATCATCGCCATGACCGGAGACGGCATCAATGACGGTCCGGCACTCAAGGCTTCTGATATCGGGGTCGCCATGGGAGAAGGCGGAACCGATGTTGCCAGGGCTGTCGCTGACGTGGTTCTGCAAGATGACAACCTGCATACCATGATCAACGCGGTTGAGCAGGGCAGAACCATTTACAGCAACATTCGAAAGAGCCTGAGGTTCCTGCTCTCAACCAACCTCAGTGAAATTGAAGTCATGCTCATCACCACAGCCATGGGATTCGGTGAAGCACTCAACCCCATGCAGCTTCTCTGGATCAACCTGGTGACCGATGTCTTCCCGGCTCTTGCGTTGGCGGTCGAGCCACCGGAGAACGACGTTCTCAAGGAACCCCCGCGCAATCCCGAGGAAAGCATCATCACCCGCGAGGATGGCAAACGTCTGCTTCGCGAGTCACTCATGATCACGGCCGGAACGATCGCGATTTTCTTGATCAGCCAGCGTCGCTATGGCTTTGGCGTGCAGACCAGCACGAACACGTTCATGGCACTGACGATTGCGCAGATTCTGCAGTCGATTGGGAACCGATCCGAGAAAACCACCATTCTCGACCGCGATCGCCCCTCAAATCCATGGATGACCGCGGCCACCGTGGGAACACTGGGCCTTCAGGGACTGACCATGGTATTTCCTCCCTTAAGAAACCTTCTCCGTCTGGCACCTGTAAGCCCGCAAGACATGATGCTTATTTTGGCCGGCGCAGGGGTGCCGTTCATCATCAACGAAAGCTCAAAGAAGCTCATTCAATCCGACACCAAGCAGCAGGAAACGGCATGAAAAAGAATTTTTTATTCACGTCAGAGTCTGTCACCGACGGCCACCCGGATCGCCTCTGCGACTGCATCGCTGATGCAGTGGTTGATCGCTTCCTGCAAAAAGATCCTTACGCCAGAATCATTGCCGAGTGCGCACTCTCAAAAAATGTCCTGTTTCTGGCTGCACGCTTTGTCTCTGAGATCAATATTGATATCCCGGAAGTAGCTCGCTCTGTCCTTTCCCAGGTCGGCTATCACCCGGATGACTTTGATGCCCAGAACTGTAGCGTCTTGACCAGCCTCATCCGGATGTCATCAGAACATCGGGCGCTCGCGGATGAAAAAGAGATGAGCGACAGTGAAATCAATCAGATAACGGCCCACAGTCAGGCGACGGTCTTCGGCTTTGCGTCCAACCAGACGCCAGAACTCATGCCCTTACCGATCGTTCTCTCCAATCGACTGGCCCACCGCCTCTCGCTGGCCCGCCTCGCAAAAAAGATTCCGGGACTCTCCCCCGACTCGACGGTACAGGTAGGGGTTCGCTACGAGAATGGCGTGCCCACGCAGATTTCTGGTATCACGGTCATTGCCGGCACGAGCAATTCCATTCAGCTTGAAAGTTCCGTGCTGCAGGAGCTTCTGATCGGTCAGGTGATTCAGCCGATGTTCCAGCAGGAGACGATTGATATTGATCGAGATACCGAAATCTTCATCAATCCGCAGGGGGCCTACCCCAAAAGCGGTCCGGCATTTCACTCAGGGATGACGGGGCGTAAAACGGCATCGGATACCTATGGTGCCTATGCCCGTCACAGTGGGTCTGCCTTGAGCGGAAAAGACCCTTCAAGAATCGACCGAATCGGCGCCTATATGGCCCGCTACGTTGCCAAGAACGTGGTTGCCTCAGGCCTTGCGGAAGAATGTGAAGTCCAGCTGAGCTATTCGATCGGTCACCCCGGCCCCACCAGTATCCAAGTCCACGCATTTGGAACCGCGGGTATCAGCGAAGACGAATTACTGCGTCGCATCACTGAAACCTTTGATTTCAGAATCGGCAGCATCATTCGTAACTTCAATCTTCGTCATTTGCCGGGAAAATCGACGGGCGGCTTCTATCAGAGACTGCCGATCGAAGGACATTTTGGGAATACCACCATGGCGCTCCCTTGGGAAAAGATCGATCGTGCCGAGCAGCTTCGCGGATGAAGCTAGCGGCCGACATCGACTTCACGAGCAGTAAACCCTCACTCATTCGGTGGCTGTACCCGGTCGTCCTGCTGGCGTTTATCTCGGCCCTGATCCCGGGGTTTCCGGAGGCCGGAAAATTTCTGCTCGCCGTGGTGGGTTTCATCCCCTTGGCCAAAACCATCGTGGATGCGACAGAAACCTTAGCTCACCATACTGGTCCGACGGTAGGCGCCATCCTCAGCGCAACCTTCGGCAATGCACCGGAAATGATTATCGCCTTGGTTGCCTTGCAACAGGGCATGTTTGATGTCGTTAGGGCGTCTATTGTCGGTGTCATCCTCGGAAACCTCCTTTTTGTTGTGGGCCTCTCTTTCCTGATTGGAGGCCTCAACAGAACGGAGCAGAAATACAACCGTCAGGGTGCCATGATGCACCGCTCGATTCTCATGATCGCGGCCATCAGCATCATCATGCCGAGCCTCTTCGACAATTTTATTTCTCCCGAAACCTTGGGAAAGGAAATGGCGTTCAACACCGGCGTCGCCATTGTTCTTTTGGTGACATACGCTCTGAGTCTGATTTTCATGCTGAAAACGCATCCTCACCACTTCTGCCCGGAGAGCTGGAAGCGTGATGATGAACCCACCGAAAAATCCGCGGCGATCGGAGCGATCGGCAAACTCGCCCTCTCCTCTGCCTCACTGGCGCTGTTGAGCGAAATCATCATGGGCTCGGTTGAGCAGACCGCTCATTCGCTAGGCCTCTCAAGAGCCTTCATCGGAATGATCATTCTGGCACTGATTGGCGGCGCTCCCGAAAGCCTTGCCGCCATTAGCATGGCCAAGCGTGACAAGCTGGATCTGACCATGGGGATTGCGGTGGGAAGCAGTGTCCAGATGTCCCTGTTCGTTGCCCCCATGATCATGCTGGCCAGCTACTTCATCGCCCCAGAACCCTTTGATCTGATCATGGGTAATGCGGCCATCACCCTGCTTCTTTTGACGGTTTTGATCTTCTCGATGCTGGTTCCTGATGGGCAATCGAATTGGTTTAAAGGTGTTCAGCTTCTCAGCGTCTACATGCTGATCGCTCTCTTCTGCTTCTATCTGCCCGATAGCCAGTTGACGCCGCTGATCTCCCACTAACCCAAACACCAGCCCACAAAAAACCCCTCAACCCTGACGAAAGGGCTGAGGGGTTTTGTCATTTCATCAGGCCGAAGCAAAGAATTGATTGAGACTTTTCTCGATCATTCCCCAAGTCATGATCATGGGCTTTTGCTTGATGTGAACTTCAAGGTTCGTATCGACGATTCGATACTCACCCACGATCCCCATCCCTGAGAAGCTCCCCTTCTCGGCATTACCATTGAAGGTTACCCCGTTTTTTGCCGCCGCTCCCTTGGCTTTCTCGATCACCGTGGCAGCTGGCGAAGTCAGCTTGAATTGGAATTCTTTGCTCACACACTACTCCATTAAATGGAAGGCGCCCTCAGGCGCCTTCCTCAACATCGAATCCGATCGACCGTCCCCATCAAGCCGCTGCAACAGCGCTTTGAGGAACCCCTGGCGTCCGTCGCTTGTAATAACTGATCGCCGCATTCCCGACAATTTGCGTAATAGCAGCCACCGTCAATCCCGCGGTGGGAATGGCGGCCATCGGTGCCCAACCCATGCGCTGAACCAACATGGGAGCGCCCGCAGCCAGACCCGAAGAGGCAATAATCGCCATCATTTCGGGAACACGCGCCCGATCATCGACATCGTGCCCGTAGATGTGGGCAATTTCAAGGATCAGGTAAAGATGCATGCGGGTCATGATGGAAGTGCCTCCCGCAAACCCGACAAACTTCAGCGCATTCCCCGTTGCAGGCAGCAAGAAAGGGATCTGCAACAAGGCGCCAGCCATAAAGGAAAGGGTGCTCTGGGTATTGATCAAACGTCTAGCCAGACGTTCCGGCGAATCGCTCGGATACAGGCTGGATGCTCTTTGAACAACGCGTTTCACCTCATTCTTGCGCAGCCTGAGGAAAAAATAAAAGAACTGGTCGGTCGCCAAGCCCTGAGGCTTAATGACTCTGACTTTACCCGGCGGAGTTCCCGGATTGGCCGCTTTGGGGCCAGTGGAGAATCCCTGTGCATCCGCAACCGCTTGAGCGGCACCGCGATGAAGGGCATCCGATAGATTCATTCGCTTGGTCATGATTTCACCCTTTTACTTAGTTTTTCCATTCTGAGCTCGCTCGACTCCAAGAATGGAATCCAGCCAATCGAACAACTTCAAAAACTCGGCATTACCCTTCCCTGAAGGCTCAAATTCCGAAATGGCCTGACCATGGGTCAGCGAATGCACCAGCGCGGACCTTTGTGTAATTCTCACAGGAGCCATAGGCAAGCCATACTCCAACACAGCCTCAGCCGCCTCATTTGCCAGCCCACCCCGGGGGGGAACTGCATTTAAAACAGCGTAGGCCGGAACCTTCGCAACACCGATGAGATCGATGGTCATCGCAATGGCTCTCAAGTCAAAGATCGCTGGCCTTAATGGAACGAGGACGAGATCAGCCGCGCGCGCAGCAGCCAAGGAGGCCGTTTCGGAATGGGGGGCTGTATCAATCACGGTCAGAGCAACGCCATCTTTCTTGTACTGGTCAAGATGATGACCAAGACGACTCGCCTGACAGGAGGTCACCAGCGGATTGCTCTGATTTCGACTATCACCCCAACTGGCCGCGCTGGCCTGAGGATCAAGATCAATCAGACTCACCGGAGAGCCGGTCCTTCTGGCCGCCTCTACCGCCAGGTTGATGGCCAGTGTCGTTTTTCCTGTCCCTCCCTTTTGAGAGAGGATCGCTACTGTCTTCATGACGAACTGAGTGAAAGCAAAAAAGAAACTACCCCACATGAATGATGGGGTATCGGGTTGTGACACCCGAATACCCCATCACAAAGCATTCGATCGTACCGAAGGGTACGATCAGGCGCTGAGTGCAGCCGCAGATTCTTCAGCTTGAGTCTGCAGACGGGCTTCGCGCTCATCAAAGGCAAGCTTGGCGGCCGAATTCCCTTCGTTAATGGCATTCGATACGAAACCACTGACCGGGATGACCTTGCCTGCCATCAGAACACCAAAGGTGAATCCGTAAGCGACGCTATAGATCCCTTTGTAGGCCGCAGCACGAAGTCCATTGCCGACCGCTGGGCCAACCTGGGCAGCGGCATGCTGTGCAGCTTGCGCACTGGATTTCACGCTGGTCAAAAGCGCCACAGCCCGATTTTCAGTTACTGCCTCGACGTCATTCAGCATATCTACGCTTTCCTGAACGACATTCGTATCTGATTTGCTGGTTCTGGTTCTCGCCATTATCGTATTCTCCAATTGGGTCTTAAATTAGTGATATTCATCGCTCGCTCGCATTCATTTTGATGCGGAGCTCAACAGGTTGAATGTATCAGACCCAAGCCTCGGTTGTCGTACATAAAGTATGCGACATATCGACGCAATTTTTATGACAGTTCTGTGAAATACCCAAATAGTCCCCCATAAAGAATTCCCCGATGGAAGCCATTAACAATCTCAATCTTCAGTCCCTTCTAGATACCCTCATCAGCCTCTCCACGGCCTTCATTCTGGGGTCTCTGATTGGTATTGAGCGGCAGTATCGGCAACGAACCGCGGGACTTAGAACCAATGTCCTTGTGGCCATTGGGGCGGCCGCCTTTGTCGATATGGCCAACCGTTTGACCGGTCATGAAGGCGCCGTCCACGTGACGGCCTATGTCATTTCCGGTATCGGATTCCTGGGCGCCGGCGTCATCATGAAGGGGGATGCCGGTGTACGCGGTCTGAATACCGCTGCAACGCTATGGGGAGCGGCGGCCGTCGGCGCCTGCGCAGGCGCCGACCTGATTTCCGAAGCCACGCTGGTCGCCCTCTTTGTCCTTGCTGGAAACACCCTACTGAGACCTGTGGTCAACGCCATCAACCGACAACCCATCGACGATGAAATGAGCGAGGTGACCTACACCGTTTGCGTCATCTGTAACCGGATGGCTCAAAAATTAGTCATCGAAAATCTGGAATCACTGCTGGAGCGAGCCGACTATCCCATTGGTAAGGTCGAGGTACGGCCATTTGCTCAGGATGAAGTTCAAATCTTTGCGACTCTGGTCTGCACATCCGCCGACTCTCAAAGTCTCGAAAATGTGGTTGATGAAGTTTCACTGGCTAGCTCTGTCAGCCAGGCCTTCTGGAGCACCAGCACCACGGATTAACGCAACTTCGATCTGATCAATCGTGAGGACAGGGAGAAAAATCCTCGATCGGGCGTTTTAACAGGATCGCCTTGGTCAGGAGGGCCACCGCCATCATTGCAGGCATCGTAACCAGACGTCGTATCGGTGGGGCGCAACCCAGCTCGCTGAAATACTCATCCATGAGAAAGTGGAATTCGGCTGACAGCATATTGCTAGAGGGCTCAGCCAATTGATCAAAGTGGTTCATCGGGTCTCCTAGCCCATCACGTCAAGGGTATGCCCGGGGCACCGGTTACATCCCAGCCTCCCAGATCGGCGTTGAGTATGGAGAGACTATGTGACACCGACATGAAGCCCTTAAGACAATTCGATGCCAGGACAAAAAACTCGGGTTCGATAACCAGAAGACGGTCGATGCATTGGTGCTTTAAACTGCCGCCTGTCATTCATTCACCATCAGGCTAGTCCATGAAAATCATCTCGCGCCCGTCTCCTCTCTGGTTGGTTCTCGCGCTCACCCCCAGCCTGAGTGGCTGCCAAGGTCTGATGGCTGACATGTCGTCCGAAGGGGAACTGAATGAAGAGTACCGCCTCAAGCATCTTTACTCCGAGTGTTTGAAAACATCAGCTACCACAGGCGTCGACTGTAGCGATCTCAAACACAAGCTTTTGATCCAGCAGGAATGGAATGCGATGGATGGCGGCGTTTAAAGGGATTTCCCCATTTAAAACAGATCCATAGGATTTAACGGAATCTTCGCCAAGAAGACACATTCCGATCATGAAGGCTCTGTATCGTGCCGTCCAGATACGGTCGAGACAGAGTTCCATGCAGAAGCCACGCCCCGACAGAGCCTCCATTAAAAGCCGTCGCTACGTTTCGGAAGTCGCCAAACAGCGTAGCGAAATTACCTTGGCACAAAAACTCAGGTACCGAGTGTTCGCTCAGGAGATGGGAGCCCAACTCCATTCGATCGAAGTTGGACTGGATGCCGATGCGGTGGATGAATATTGCGACCATCTTCTGGTCCGTGACCTGCAGACGGGGCAAATCGTCGCCTGCACACGATTGCTGTCCGATACTCAGGCGCGCCGTTTGGGCTATTTCTACTCTGAGGGAGAATTCCATCTCGATGGGGTCTTGGCCCTTCCCGGCCGTTTTCTGGAAATCGGTCGGACCTGCGTTGATCCAGCCCATCGAGGAAGTGTCGTTCTCAGCACGCTCTGGGCCGGTCTTGCAGAGTACGTTGCCCTTCACCAATTCGACTATCTCATGGGTTGTGCCAGCATCCCTCCCGGGCCCAATGGTTTTGCGGTCAACGCTGTCTACAGCCAAATTCAGCCCCACCAGTTTGGACCCCAACATCTCGATGTCCGGCCCAAAATCGAAGTCCCGCTTCACCGTCGCTGTGTCCGGGATGAGTGCGGGATTCCCCCGCTCCTTCAAGCCTATCTTCGCCTCGGGTGTTGGGTGCTCGGCGACCCCTATTGGGACTCGGACTTCAATGTCATGGATGTCTTCATTCTGCTTGAACTGGACCGGATTCAGGCTCGCTACGAAAAACGCTACATCGCAGGCCGCAGTGAAATCAACATTGGGATGGCTCCGAGCCTCGCTTAGATTGCCGCTGATCGTCCTGATGCTGCTGACAGGACTATTGATCGCAAAAACCGTGATTCCGTGGTCAGGGCCCTCATCCTC
>JBDKLO010000034.1:0-6044 GCA_039795615.1 Pseudomonadota bacterium | reverse complement strand
ACATCGAAACCTTGAGGCACTTCAGCCGGCGCTTCCCCGTAGTCCAGAATGGTTCGAAGACGCGTCTCTTCTTCGCTTTGAAGAGGACGACTCAATTCAACGAGATGTTCAAACCCACCGTGAATCCCGACGAGTCGGGGGCAAATCGCCTTGAGGTCTTGAAGCAGCCGGTCTCCACGGAATGCGGAAAGCGCCTGAGGACCCTTGAGTGTAATGAGCATGAGCCAGCCTTCAGATTGTGTATGGTTGCCGGTGGAGAATACGCATCCATCCACCGGCATAGAGGGCCCGGCATAAGGCCGGTGGCCCGGGAGCCTTTCCGCAGATTATTTTGTCGGCTTTTCCGCCTTCGGGTTGAGGGCGGTGGTCTGCAGGGCCTGATTAAGTTCCTTGAGAAGCTCAAAGCCTTCGCCGCCCTTGATGGTGGCACCCTCGAAATCCAATACGAAGATCGAGGTCGCGCCCTTGTAAGGCTCAACCTTGATACGGTATTCGTAGGTCTTCGGGCTACCCCCGTTCCACATGTCCTGAAGATCCCCGATCAAGCCACGATCTTCATACTGCTTTTCGTCCTTGCGATAGTGAACGACGATCATGCCATCGGTCTTGTTCTGATCGATGACTTCCAGTCGCATTCGACCCAGCGCCTTGGAAATCTCGGCCCAGGCAATATCGTAGGTCGCCTGAACTTCGATCACCGGAATATTCTGAAGATTCTCGGCCAGAACCGGCTTGGGATGATTCCGCGCCGCTTCGAGTTCCTTTGCTCGCTCCGGGGTCATCTCGGTGCCCGGTGGTGGCGTCGCCTCACGCATACTGGCTGAAATTGGCTTTTCTTCTGCGGCTGCAGACTGCCAGGACTCCCTATAACCGCCGGTTGCCCCATCAATCGTTGATGATGTGAGGTCTGGGGGAACCTCGAGCGCAGGAATCTCGCTGATGTACTGGTATTCCTTGTGCTTGTCAGGAAACCAGCTCTTGACCATGGCACAGCCAGTCATCGCCAGAAGTCCCACCGCAATCAGGGCGCGAGAAACAGTCACCGAAGCATGTCGCAACATCTTGTACCCAATCAAATTGCGCCAGCCTGGCGCATCGCCGAACGCACCACGTCATGATAGGCCGGCAGGAGCCATGTCAGCGGCAACCGAATCCCCGTCTTGATTAAGCCCATCTCGGCAAGTGCCCATTTGACGGGTATCGGGTTGGATTCGACAAACAATTCACGGTGAAGGCCCTCAAGTCTGGCATCGATGGTCTCCACTTTAGCCACGTCCCGATCACGGGCCGCCGCGCAAAGATCATGCATATGCCGAGGCGCCACATTGGCGGTTACGGAAATGACGCCGTGTCCGCCCAGAAGGCAGAACGCCCCTGCCGTCGCATCATCGCCCGAGTAGAGAAGAAATGAGGGATCCACTTGGTCCAGGATGGCTTTGGCCCGGTCGAGATTACCCGTCGCTTCCTTGACTCCGATGATGTTGGGAACCTTTGACAGGCGCACCACGGTCTCGGTCAACATGTCGCACCCGGTCCGACCGGGGACGTTGTAGAGGATCTGAGGGATATCAACCGCCTCGGCAATGGCCCGGTAATGCAGATACAGGCCTTCTTGCGTCGGCTTATTGTAATAGGGGGTCACAAGGAGACACGCATCGGCGCCCACTTCCTTGGCCTTGCGCGTCAACTGGATGGCCTCGCTGGTCGCATTGGCCCCAGTGCCTGCAATCACCGGAACGCGTCCATTAACGGTTTCTACGGTGAAGCGGATGACTTCACAGTGCTCATCCTCGTCCAGCGTAGCAGACTCACCTGTGGTGCCGACGGCAACGATTCCGTCCGTGCCCTCACGAATATGAAACTCAATGAGCCCTCGCAGGCTTTCCCAGTCAATGGAACCATCCGATTCCATGGGCGTAACCAACGCGACCAGACTACCCTGAAGCATGCGATTTTTCCGGCTCTTAAAAGGGCAAATGGTACCGTGGGCCAAACCACCGTGACAACCGGCGTTCTGAACCAATGGGGGCTGAACCTCGAGAACAAGGTGTTAGACTTAGTCATATTCCCGTGTGCCGACCCTATTCTCATGCAGCTAGTCCTTACTGTTCTCGGAAACAATCACCCCGATCTGATCATTGAATTGACCCGAACCATCAAGGAAGCCAAGTGCACAGTCGTCGAAAGTCGCATGACTGAGCTTGGTCACCAGTTCGCCGGACACCTCATGGTGGAAGGAAACTGGAATCACATCGCCCGCCTTGAAAACGGGCTCGAAACCATGGCGAGCCGTTTTCAACTGAAAGTCCATACGATGCGGGCCGAGGAAACTGAAGTCGAATCCAAGGAAGAGCCCGGCCTTCCCTATGCGATTGATATTTTCGCGACCGACCAGATCAACAACATCAACGATCTGAGCGAGTTTCTGGCCAGTCGAGGGGTTTCGATTCTGGATATCTCCAGCAGCCGTTACCCCGCCCCTTATACGACCGCGCCCCTGTTTCTGGCCCATATGATCGTCCGGATACCCGCCGGCATGCGGATCGTCTCCCTCCGTGATGAGTTCCTGGATTTTTGTGATCAGATGAATCTCGACGCCATTTTGGAACCGGTGAAACGTTAAAGAGTCTGAGTTTCATCGACAACGCGAGGTTCACCCATGACGATTACAACAGGCTCTCCCATCCCTGACTTCAATCTTGAGGCCACCTCAGGAAAAACGGTTTCCCCAAAGGATTTCGCCGGACGGAAAGCCGTGATTTATTTTTATCCCAAGGACAGCACCCCCGGCTGCACCCTCGAAGGTCAGGATTTTCGTGATCTTCACGAGGCGTTCAAGGCCGCAGATACCGAGATTTTTGGCGTTTCTCGGGACTCTCTAAAATCGCATGAAAACTTCAAGTGCAAGCAGTCGTTCCCTTTTGAACTGATCAGCGACGTGGATGAAACCCTTTGCCGACTCTTCGACGTGATCAAGATGAAGAACATGTATGGCAAACAAGTTCAGGGGATCGAGCGCAGCACCTTCCTGATCGACCGGGAGGGCAAAATCGCCCAAGAATGGCGAAAGGTCACGGTCAAGGGGCATGCGCTTGACGTGCTGCAAAAAGCTCAGGCCCTCGCTTAGTCATCCTCGCAGGGTTCTCCATGCTTGACGCAGTCGATATTCCGGCCCAGGGCGCCCATCGGGCCACTATTATCTGGCTCCATGGTCTTGGTGCCGACGGGCATGACTTTGCCCCGATCGCCAAGGAACTTCGGCTCCCTGAAACCATGGGCATCCGCTTCATCCTGCCCCACGCCCCAAGACGTCCTGTCACGATCAACGGCGGCATGGTCATGCGCGCCTGGTATGACATCGCCTACACCGACATTGGGAGAACGCCAGATCTTGAGGGGATTTCCGAATCGCTGAAAGCCGTGAATGACTTCATTCAGGCGGAAAAAAAAGCGGGGATTCCGGCTCAGCGCATTCTCGTCGCCGGCTTTTCGCAAGGCGGGGTTCTCGCCATTGAATCGATCAGCCAATTCCAGGGCGAAATTGGTGGGGCCATTGCCCTCTCAGGCTATCTTGCCCGCTCCAATGGCCTACCCAATGCCACAGGATCACAACGCATCTTTCTGGCGCACGGCACCGAGGATCCGATCGTCCCTTTTGAACTGGGTCTCAGTGCAAGAAGTGAACTGGAGTCCAAGGGCTACGAAGTCACCTGGGGGGAATGGCGAATGCCCCATAGCGTCTGTATCGAAGAAATCGAGGCCATCCGGGCCTGGATTGTAGAAACTCTCGGCGATTAGACGACGCGGGTCCCTTTAAGGATGACCCAGCCATCCAAAACCTCGTCCGGCTCGAACTTCACGGTGGATTCATAGGCTGCCCTGACGGTTGCAGCCTGATCTTCGAGGATTCCCGAGAGAGCCAACCGCCCACCAGGCCTAAGATGTCCAAGGATACGCGGGGAGAGTTCGACGAGAGGGCCGGCCAGAATATTGGCCACCACCACATCACACACCTCGGTGGCATTCGCAGTAGCCTCAAGGCATTGCAAACGCTCCTCCACATTATTCTTCAGCGCGTTGTCACGCGTGGCCGTCAACGCCTGTGGGTCGATATCAATCCCGATGGCCTTGGACGCCCCCAGCCGAAGGGCCGCAACGGCCAAGATGCCGGATCCACAACCAAAATCGAGAATGGTCTCTCCCTGCCATGTCAAAGAATCAAGCCAGCGAAGGCACAAGGCGGTCGTCGGGTGAGTTCCAGTCCCAAAAGCAAGGCCGGGATCAAGAAGGATATTGACGGCATCGGGTTCCGGTGGCTCGAAGCCAGAGGGGCAGATCCAGAGCCGCTTTCCAAACTGCATGGGCTGAAAGTGCTCCATCCAGGCCCGTTCCCAGACCTGATCGTCCAGCGTGCTCTCAGACCAATTGACGATGTGTGCACCAAAGATTCTGCGCGCATGGGACTCAAGCCCTTCAGTGACCGTTTCCTCTTCAAAGAGACCGGTCACCTGCGTCAAATTCCATAGCGGCGTTTCCCCTGGGGGAGGCTCGAACAGCGGCTGATCCCCGGCATCATCCAGGGATACGGAAAGTGCACCCTGAGCTGAAAACCAGTCCGAGACCTCTTCGGCCAGTGACTGATCGACTGTTGCCGCCAGTTGGCGCCACATCCTAGTGCTTCAGCCCCAGCTTTTTCTCAAGATAGTGGATGTTCTGGCCACCCGCCTCAAAACCCGCATCGTTGATGATGTCCAGAAGAAGCGGAATATTGCAGTTAATGCCGCCAATCACCATCTCGTTCAATGCCGTTCGCATTCTCGCCAGAGCACTCTCACGGGTTTCACCGTGGGTGATCAATTTGCCGATCATCGAGTCGTAATAAGGCGGTACCCGATAGCCGTTGTAGATATGGGTCTCAACCCGAACACCGGGCCCACCCGGCATATGGAACTGCTCAATCAATCCAGGACTTGGAATGAACGTCTTGGAGTCTTCTGCATTAATTCGGCATTCCACCGAATGGCCTCGTAACCGGACATCCGCCTGGGCGATGGAAAGCTTCTCACCCGAGGCCACCAGCAACTGTTCTTTGACGATGTCGAAGCCAGTCACCAATTCCGTCACCGGATGCTCAACCTGAACGCGGGTATTCATCTCGATGAAGTAGAACTCGCCATCCTGGTAAAGAAACTCAAAGGTGCCAGCGCCGAGATATCCGATCTCCTGACAGGCTTTCACGCAGCGCATGCCCATGGCTTGGCGTTTTTCTTCGCTGATCCCGGGAGCCGGCGCCTCTTCGACCACTTTCTGGTGGCGGCGCTGCATGGAGCAGTCGCGCTCCCCCAGATGAACACAGTTGCCGTGAGCATCTGCCAACACCTGAAATTCAATGTGGCGAGGATTCTCGAGAAACTTCTCCATGTAGACCATGTCGTTGCCAAATGCTGCACCAGCCTCACCCTTGGTCAACTCAATGGAGGCAATCAGACTGCCCTCGGTGTGCACGACGCGCATCCCACGGCCACCCCCACCACCGGCCGCCTTAATGATGATCGGATAACCGATCTTTCGGGCCAATTTAAGGTTTTCGTCAGGATCATCGCCTAAAGGGCCATCGGAACCCGGAAGACAGGGAATTCCCGCCTTTTTCATTGCATCAATGGCCGCAACCTTGTCACCCATGATGCGGATCGTCTCGGGCTTGGGCCCGATAAAAGTGAATCCGCTCTGAATCACGCGTTCGGCAAAATCCGCATTTTCGGAAAGGAAGCCATAGCCCGGATGGATCGCCTCAGCATCCGTGACCTCCGCTGCAGCGATGATGGCGGGAACATTGAGGTAGCTTTCTTTAGACGCCGCAGGCCCAATGCAGACGGATTCGTCGGCCAGACGGACATGCTTGAGATCGCGATCCGCCTCGGAATGAACGGCAACCGCCTTGATTCCGAGTTCGCGGCAGGCACGGAGAATGCGCAGGGCAATTTCGCCCCGGTTGGCTATAAGAATTTTTTCGAACATGTCTCGTTCCTGTTATCGGGATCTGA
>JBDKLO010000033.1:0-14935 GCA_039795615.1 Pseudomonadota bacterium | reverse complement strand
AAGCTCATTAACCGTTTTTTATCTTATTTTCGACAAGGCCATCCTTATGCTTTCTTTCTTCAAGTTTCGAGCAGTCGTCGCACCGATTCTGGCTGGCGTGTTTGTTCTGACGCAATCAGGCATGGCTTGGGCCGAGAAGCCATCGGTCTCGACATCCAAGTCCGAAGCTGCCGATAGTAGCCAGATCCCGTTTGAGGGATTAAAGGCGTTTTCTGAGGTGTATGGCCGGATCAAGCAGGATTACGTTGAGCCGGTGAAAGATGACAAGCTTCTTGAAGATGCGATACGCGGAATGCTTTCAGGTCTTGATCCGCATTCTGCCTATCTCGATAAAGAGCAGTATGAGGAACTCAAAGTGGGAACCTCCGGGCAGTTTGGCGGATTGGGTATCGAAGTCGGAATGGAAAACGGCTTTGTAAAAGTCATTGCACCCATTGATGAGACCCCGGCGCAGAAGGCGGGAGTCAAGGCGGGTGATCTGATCATCCGATTGGACGACAAGCCGGTGAAGGGGCTGAGCTTGAATGATGCCGTGAAGATCATGCGAGGTGAGCCCGGTAGCGCCATTGTTCTCACCATTGTGAGGGAAGGTGCCGAGCAGCCGATCAAGCTCAAATTGATTCGCGATGTCATCAAAGTCAAAAGTGTTCGCAGCCGGATGCTTGAGCCTGGTTACGGCTATGTCAGGCTCTCAAGCTTCCAGGCCAAGACGGGTGAGAGCATGATTGAAGCCATTGAAGAGCTCAAGAAACCCGCCAAGCTCAAGGGATTGGTGCTTGACCTGAGAAATAATCCTGGTGGGGTCCTCAATGCAGCAGTGACCGTCAGTGACGCATTTTTGGACGAAGGGCTGGTGGTTTATACCGATGGCCGAATTGAAGATTCAAAGATGAAATTCAATGCAACTCCGGGTGATTTGCTTGAGGGAGCCCCAATCGTCGTCCTGATCAACGCTGGATCTGCTTCCGCATCAGAGATCGTTGCAGGTGCACTTCAGGATCACAATCGAGCCGTGATCATGGGGGAAAAGACTTTTGGTAAAGGCTCTGTTCAGACGATCTTGCCGACCAGTAATGGTGCGGCTGTTAAGCTGACCACGGCGCGCTATTACACGCCCTCCGGTCGCTCGATTCAGGCGGAAGGAATCTCTCCTGATGTCCTCATCTCTAAGGTCAAGATTGAAACCGCCAATCAGTCAGAGTTCGGGCCGATCAAGGAGGCAGATCTTGCCAACCATCTTGAAAACAATCATCCGTCACCGAAGCGTGAACCGATCAAGGAATTGACCGCACCCAAGGACGGACCTAAGGACGCAACCAAGGGTTCTGCAGATTCGGAAGATGCATTGGCCGTTCAGGATTACCCCTTGAATGAGGCCTTGAATCTTCTGCGGGGGATTAATATCGTGAAGAAGACCCCGAAAACTACCCCAGCAAAACCATAAAGTCCTGATTCTCGCCGTGAGGAGGCGCTTCACTTAAAGCGTCTCCTTCGAGCGATCATCTCTCGTTTCGAAGAGTGGCTTCGGTAAAGCTTCCCTTCCGAATATTCCAAAGACCAATTTCCGGCAAGCTGAACAGTGCGCCTCGTGCGCCGGCTTCTAGAAGATGGCCCTGATCCAGTGGAAGTGTGGCAATGCCCAGCGCCATGGCGCCCATCGCAGTGCCGAGATTGGCGATGCCCAGCAAGGGTCTGGACCAGAGCGACTCCTCGGTAAAGAACAAAAAGATCCCATCTTCGTCTCTTGGGCGATAGACGCTGCCAGTCAATGTGTTGCCCTCCAGGATCCCCGTCCAGGGGCCGTCATTCGCTGAGATCATCTCAGCCAAACGTCGGTGTCTAAACGAGCGAATGGTGGTTGTGCTCTCTACCGGATATCGCTTCAGAACGAGCTCAAAAAAACGAAAGGGCACGAAGGATTGGGAGCGATAGGGGTCGATATGTCCTTCAAGTTCTGGGGGTTCTCGATTCCCCTCAAAACCAGAATTGATGGCTTTGATCAGCTCTGTGACGCAGTTCCGGGTGATCAGGTTGTAATGCATCCTTTCGGTGATTTGGTCCTGAAGGCGGTCTCTTGCCTCGAGGGCCCTCTCTAGGGCGGTTGTCTCCGGAATGCGTGCGCTTTCCAGCTGATCAGGGGTGATCAAGGCTGGGGCGTTGGGGAGATCCGGCTCATGGTCGAATCCCGCGGGCATTTTTTGCTGATTGGCGACAACGACCTCCTTCAAGTCGAGTGTTGCCAACTCCAGTTTGTGATACGAGAGATCATCAATCTCCGTCGAGCAAAAAAGACGGCTACTGAGTTCATTCAGGTGCTGCCGAAATTCGGTCTCTAGCCGACTTTGCGGGCTTTCAAGATATTCATCGCGCTGCCGACGCTCGGAAGCGGTTGTCGATAGTCCGGGTGAAAGGAGATAGAGCCTTCCTTTTTCAAGTGAAAGCTTCACGGCTTCGTATCGAGCTAACGCTCTAAGAAGCGGGAGTCCTGACCCAGGGTAGGGATTGAGTAAAAGACGGCTAGCATCCTGTTTCAGGTGAGCCTCGTAACCCGAGAGCCAGCGCTGGGCGGAGCACCCCTGCTGACTCTCTTCGGGGGGAAGAGCGCCACCATCCATCAATACGGCTTGATTGAGCTCTTTTTGTCCCAGAGACCATTCAAGAGCGATCTGGTTTTGAGTGAGATCAATCCACTCGTCCGCATAACCTCGGCTTAAATCTGCCGGTTTGAATGCCTCGGGCGTAACCTCAATCCTTTCGGGATGAAGATTTCTGCGTGTGTTGATAATGGTCTGAAGTCGATTACGAATCGATTGTGGTGTCTCGGTGGGGCCGAGAATGAAACTCTCACCCTGAGAAGGGCGCTTTCTGTCACCAAAAAATCCCGCGCCCGGAATGGCGAAAGCCTGTTTTAGGGAGAGAGCTTCAATGAGCGCCACGTCCCTGTCCAGAGACGCTGCGTGCTCCAGCCAGAATTTCTGTGTAAGGTGAGAAAGATCGAGATGGCGTTTGATCTCGATTTGCACAGGGTCAGGGATATTGACCTTCGCGACATGGATGTCCCGGTTGTCGAGATCTGCGTAGAGATGGCGAAATCGTGGCCAAGCCTCTCTTTGCAGGAGGATCAGTCCATCCTTATTCTGAAAGTGGTAAACCGTCTCATCCAGTTTGACTGCCACATGGCCGCCACTGGAGGTCCCGCTGTTTGCCTCAATGTAGAGGTAGTCAAGCGAGTGGTCGGCCATGGCCGTTTGAGCGGCCATCAGAAGGATGACCGCTCCCCATGGAAGCGGTCCGTAACTCACCCGAGCTTACTCCTTATAGCCCTGCTGAATCAGGTCGAGTGCGTTCTGATTTCGGGCCAGAACGTCTTCGAGGAATGGCTGAGTTTTGATATCGGCAACCGGCACACTGGCTCGCTTGAGACCCTTGCCGATTCCGATATAGGTCGTCGATTCCGATTCCCAGTTGCTGATTTGATCCTGACTGGCTGTCCGGGAGAGCGCATTCATGAAATCTGAAGAGGTCATCTTGGAGCCGGTGACGGAATTCGTCAGATTGGCAATGTCATTCAGATAGCCTCGCTTCTCTTCGGGAACAGTGGCCTTCTTTTTGGAGGATTTTGAAGGAGAACTCGAGGAATCAGAGCTGGATCCAAACGATGCTGATGAGGATTCACTGGATGTAATGGATTCTGAGATGCACCCTGTCAGCGTGAGTGCGAGAACCATGGCAGTAAAGGCCTTGTAGCAAACCATGAAGATATCTCCTCTGCGGCGGTAAATTTGTGATTAGCCGCGGCGACGGTAAAGGGGTTGGGGTTCGTCCTGGGCCGCCTGATAGGTCACCGAGAACTCGCTGAAAGCCTTCAGGCGATCATTGAGATCCGTCCCTTCTGCGAACTCAAAGGAGTCTACCCCGAGTCGATGCAGGTAGTACATTTGGTCGCGGAGAAAATCTCCACTGGCACGGATTTCACCCCGAAAGCCGAGTTGTTCCCGAAGAATGCGTGCTTGGCTGAAACTTCGGCCATCGGTGAAAGGGTTCATCACCAGAACGATCAGATCCAGTTGATGGAGATGTGCTTTGACTCGGGTCACGTCCTCATCGGGTCCGATCCGAACCCCGAGTTGAGATACGATCTGTCTCTCTGACTCAGTCAAAGCCTCAAGCCGATCAAGTCCCAACGTCACAGAGGCGCCTGATGGAAGCGCACTTTCGCCATCCAGATGCGTCCACTGGTCCTCAACGATATGGCCGCTTTTAATGATTTTCATAAACGCGCTCCTGAAAGGGTTCGATGCCGGTGCGTCTAACGGTTTCGAGGAAAGATTCCTCTCCTTCGCGAAGATCCTTGAAAGTGAGGAAAATCTTTTCCATGACTCCCGTCACTTCATGTCGAGCTACCGAGGGGCCCAGGCGTTCGCCAAGAGATGCTTCGTTGGCCGATGATCCTCCGAGGGTGATCTGGTACCACTCCTCACCTTTCTTATCGACACCCAGAATTCCGATGTGACCAACGGTGTGATGGCCGCAACCATTCATACAACCCGAGATATTGATCCGGATTTCACCCAGGTCGTAGAGATAATCCATGTCATCAAAGAGCGTTTGAATCCCATTGGCCACCGGAATGGAGGCTGCATTCGCGAGGGAGCAAAACTCAAGGCCCGGGCAGGTAATCATGTCGGTTGCGGTCCCTACATTCGCCGTTGCCAGCTCGAGGGATGACAGTTCCTTCCAAAGTTCAGGTAGCTTCCGTGTTTCAACATCGGCCAGAACCAGGTTCTGGGTATGGGTGACTCGAATTTCGCCAAAGCTATAGCGGTCGATGATGTCCGCTACAGCGTCCATCTGTACGTCCGTCATATCTCCTGGTGGTTTGCCGTGTGGTTTCAGAGAAATAAAGACGGCCCGGTAACCGGGTTGCTTGTGATCCACAGTGTTACGGCGATGCCAGGCGGCAAACTCTTTATTGCCGGCCAATAAAGCTTCAACCTGAGCATCCGATGTCGGATGAGTCTGGTACTGGCGCGTCTTAAAGTCCCTGGTAACCCGCTCGATTTCTTGTGCATCGAGCTTGAGGCTATCGCGAATGAGATTCCACTCATCCTCGACCAATCGGGAGAAGGTTTCGATACCGGTTTCCTTGACCAGGATTTTGATCCTGGCCTTGTATTTGTTATCGCGACGTCCCAGTTGGTTGTAGACCCTTAAGATGGCTTCAAGGTAAGAAAGGAGATCCTCCTTTTCCAGGAAGGGTCGAATGACAACACCAATGATCGGGGTTCGGCCGAGTCCGCCCCCAACCAACACTTCAAAACCGGTTCGTCCTTCTGCGTTTCTAACCAGTTGGAGACCGATGTCATGGACCTGAGTGGCTGCACGGTCGCGCTCAGCCCCGCTGACGGCGATTTTGAACTTGCGTGGAAGGAACGCGAATTCAGGATGCAGCGTTGACCATTGCCGAATGATCTCGCAGTAGGGACGGGGATCTTCCAGTTCGTCGGCAGCCACCCCGGCGAGGTGATCGCTGGTGGTGTTCCGAATGCAGTTGCCACTGGTCTGAATGGCATGCATCTGAACGGAAGCCAGGCAATCCAGGATGTCTGGAACCTGTTCCAACTGGGGCCAGTTGTATTGAATGTTTTGTCGCGTGGTGAAATGGCCGTATCCACGGTCATAAGTCCTTGCAATGTGCGCAAGCATGCGCAGTTGCCCTGAGGACAGCAATCCATAGGGAATCGCGACCCGCAACATGGGTGCATGCCGCTGAATATAGAGACCGTTCATCAGTCGCAAAGGGCGATACTGGTCTTCGGTCAACTCGCCCGCCAAGAAGCGGCGCGTCTGCTCTCTGAATTGCGCTGCGCGCTCGTTAACAATCGTCTGGTCGTGATGATCGTACTGGTACATGTGCGTTGGCTCAGGCTCTCGGTTGTGCCGCTTGACCGGCCAATATACACCTTAGACCTCGGAGCTAAAACACTTCCCGGGTCATCCTTTCAAGCATGAAGGGTCGAAGTGGGGAAAAGGAGTGTTTCTCCAATGCCCCAAGTAATCGACTATAATTAGCGGTTGTTTCTTAAGAATTTACCCTGCCATTTGGTGCGGGGCATCTGACTTTAACCTACTGAGGGCCGTGTCTTGATTCGGATATTCCTTTTGCTTGCGTCCTTGTTCCTCATTCCTGAATTGGCCTTTGCAGAAGAGGGGCAGAACCTCGGCCTGACCGGCACCCAGCGCGGACTCTATTGTGTCCTGATTTTCATCATCTCTTATGCCTTTGTGATGACGGAGGAATTCACTCACCTCCGTAAGTCCAAGCCGGTCATCCTGGCTGCGGGCATCATCTGGGCGCATGTAGCTTATCTGGCCGCCTCTAACGGCGTTCCAGCAGATCAGGTTCATCAAGCTTTCGAGCATGACCTCAAGGAATACGCTGAGCTTTTCCTGTTCCTTCTCGTGGCAATGACCTACATCAATGCCATGGCTGAGCGTAACGTCTTTGAAACACTTCGCTCCTGGCTGGTGAGTCGGAACTTCAATTACCGGGTCCTTTTTTGGATCACCGGCGTCATCACGTTCTTCCTTTCTTCCGTTGCGGATAACCTGACATCTGCACTTCTGGTGGGAGCAGTCGTGATGGCCGTCGGCGCCTCGAGCCCCGCATTCGTGGCGCTGGGCTTTGTGAATCTTGTGAGTGCTGCAAATGCGGGCGGTGCGTTCAGCCCCTTCGGCGATATCACGACACTGATGGTTTGGCAGGCGGGCAAGGCTGAATTCTTCGACTTCTTTGAGTTGTTCGTTCCTTCAGTTGTGAACTTTGTGGTTCCTGCACTCATCATGCAGTTCGCCATCCCCAATGAAATGCCGGTTCATGCGGAAGAAGAGCGCGTGGTGATGAAGCCCGGTGCTCTGGTGGTCTGTGGTCTTTTTGTCTTGACCATTGTGACGGCAGTGAGCTTCAAGCAGTTCCTTCATCTCCCGCCTTTCATGGGCATGATGCTGGGGCTTTCTTACCTGATGCTTTACGGTTACCGCCTGAAAATGGTCTATCCCGAAAGCGGCAAGTTTGATGTCTTCGAAAACGTCAAGGATTCTGAATGGGATACCCTGCTGTTTTTCTTCGGCGTGATTTTTGCCGTCGGTGGTCTGGGCTACATCGGCTACCTTGAACTGGCTTCCGTTGCAATGTACGACGGTTTGGGTGCCACGACAGCCAATATTCTGGTCGGACTGCTTTCCGCCGTGGTCGATAATATCCCGGTCATGTTCGCTGTTATCAGCATGAATCCTGATATGGATCTCTACCAGTGGTTGCTGATTACGCTGACTGCGGGTGTGGGGGGGACGCTCCTCTCTGTTGGTTCAGCCGCGGGTGTTGCTCTGATGGGAAGCTCCAAGGGGATGTACACCTTCTTCAGCCACCTGAAGTGGACACCCGCTATTGCTGCGGGTTATGCGTCATCCATTGTGGTGCACTACCTGATCAATCACTGAT
Source organism: Pseudomonadota bacterium (assembly GCA_039795615.1). GTDB lineage: Bacteria > Pseudomonadota > Gammaproteobacteria > Methylococcales > Methylococcaceae > UBA6136. Next base: position 7,434 of record JBDKLO010000033.1, on the reverse strand, counting down.
CGGGTTTCGTCCCTGACCCACAAAAAAAACCAGCCCTCGAGGCTGGTTTTTTTTGTGCTTGAACCTTTTTCCTTTTCAGCGCGATAGGGTGTCTGATCGTTGATTCCATCGCGAGAGGATCGTTGCGCCTAGGATATCGCCCAGGACATTCACGCCTGAGCGGCAACGAGCCAGAATCCAGTCAATGGGTGAGACGAGGGGAATCGCTGCGGCAATGACCGCCTCCGAAAATCCGGAATTCGCCAGCACGATCGGCAGTATGACGAGTCCTGCTTCAGGAACCCCTGCAATCCCGGCTGCAGCAATGATGCTGGAAGAGGCGATCACGAGCTGCTGCGGAATATCGAGCACCATCCCCATGGCTTGGCCCAGGAAAAGCGCAGTCATCACCTCATAGAGAACCACGCCATCATTATTGAAATTGGTGCCACCACAGACCGCGATGCGAGCGGCCTGATCATCGACTTTCATTGACTGAAGGCATTTGAGGCTCACGGGAACGGTTGCAAGACTGCTGTTGACGGCAAACCCGGTCCACGCCGCTTCAGATGCGCCCCGGAGAAAAGCGATGGGAGAGCGTCCCCCCGCCACAAAAGCGGCCAAGGGGTAATAAATCAGCCCCTGAAGCAGTAGACCCAGCATGACGATCAAAAGATAGTCAGAGAGATCCAGAAAGATGCCGAGGCCGAGTTTGCCCACAGCTTGCGTTACGAGCGCAAGGATGGCCAGAGGCGCTAGGCGGATGGCAAAGCGCAGGATTCTGGAAAACATCAAGAATCCGCCAGTCAGAGCAGACGCCATGAGGTCGACCGCGCGTTTTTCCTCTCCGGTGGTTGACGAGCTCAGGCTTCGGACAGCCATGCCGGCCAATACGGCCAGAATGACGGTGGCTAGGATGTTTCCCGTTTGGATGGGATCAAGGAGATGCTGGGGAAATAGACCCGAAAGCCCCTGCATCCAGTCCAGTTTGTTTTTTTCTGGTAACACCTGGGTAGCAACGGGCGCCGACCCCACCAGCTTGAGGAGTTCTTCGATGTGGCCCTGCCATTTTGTGCCGGGATGAAGCAGGTTGATCAGTGTGAGTGCAATCCCAGAGGCGATACTGACATTGAACAAGCAGATCACCAGAAAGCGAATGCCTGATTTTTCGGCAAGATTCGTCCTGACGATGGCATCCGCCACCGCAAAAAAGATTAATGGGACCGCAAGTGCCTTGAGAAAACGGATCAGGATCATGCCGACCTGGCCTAGGGTGGCAGGGTCGAAACTACCTGCACCTAGAGGCGATCGACTGAACAGCCCGAGACCGATCCCCAAAGAGATGGCGATGAGAACCTGGACGGTGGGGTTTTGTAGTTTGGACGGTTTCATGGACTTTCTGGAAAAAACTGCGGGCATTCCCGTCCGCGTCCATGCTTGCTGGATCTAGGGAGAGCGCCAGCTGGCGTTCTCCCTAGCGGCAGGATCAGGAGAGCTCTGCGTGAAGCTCAACAAACTCCTGTGTGAGCTTGTGATCGGGAACAAAATAAATCAGCGGTTTGGAAAGGCTATGGGATTCCCTGACCTTGACCGAGGTTGACAGCTTGGTATTGAGGACAGGTAACCCCTGATCGGTTAACTCATCAACCAGCTGCTGGGGGAGCTTTGCACGGGATTGGAACTGGTTGACCACAATACCCTCAATCTTGAGGTGAGGGTTATGGTCTGCCTGAATTTCCGCGATGGAGCCCAGCAACGTCAGTAGGGCTTCCCTTGAAAAGGCATCACAGTCAAAGGGGATGACGCAGCCATGGCTGGCGATCAGAGCGGAGCGACTGAAAAAGTTAAGGACGGGCGGGGTGTCGATATAGATGTCATCAAAACCCTCCAATACGTCTAGCGCCTCTTTGAGCTTGTAGATCTTGTAGCGAGACTCGAGTCGAGACTGAAGTGGCTCAAGCTCTGGATGGGAGGGGAGAACGAAAAGGTTTTCAAAGGGAGACTGATGAATACGGTCCGCCAATATTCCGATTTGGTTTTTCCCAAACAGGCTCATGCTCAGGGAATCCTTGAAAAACTCTGCGACAGTGGCTTCTGGATCGGGAACCTTGTCACCCAAAAGATAATGGGATGAATTCCCCTGCACATCGAGGTCTATGACCAGCGTCTTTCGACCTTGTGCAGCGCTGATCGCTGCAAGGTTGCAGGTAATCGTTGATTTGCCGACACCGCCCTTCTGATTGAATACGACTCTTCGCACGGTAACCCCCCGTTTGCGTCGAAAATTAATCCTCGATTATAGGATGAAACTCAACGGGCCGGGGCTCCTTGGGGGTTACATAGCGTTTACCGGAAGGTTAGGGTTCCGGTGACCACAGGCAGTTTCCGGAGCTGGCGTTATGAATATCCTGAAGTCTTGAGAGATGAGCGGCCAGCTCTTCCGGAGACGGGGCGATGACTGGTAGCGCGGGCCTTGAGGCGCCAGAGGTTCTGAAGAGTTCGGTCGGATCTTCCTGCGGTGAGGCATCGTCTTCGTGTTCGAGTGACAAGGTGATCTGGCCGCCAGTCATGGCCAGATAGACTTCCGCTAGGATTTCGGCGTCCAGCAGAGCCCCATGAAGTGTCCGTTGACTGTTATCGATGCCGTAGCGCTTGCAGAGGGCATCCAGACTGTTTCGTTGTCCAGGGTGCTTCTTGCGCGCCATGAGAAGGGTATCGATAACAGAGCAGCGTTCTGCGATCGGAACGAGGCTTGCGTCGAGCAGGCGGAGCTCGTGGTTGATGAATCCAACGTCGAATGGCGCGTTGTGAATGATGAGCTCAGCACCCTCCACAAAACCCAGAAAATCGTCCGCAATATCAGCAAATCGTGGCTTGTCAGCGAGGAATTCGGCGCTCAGTCCATGGACTTCGACGGCGCCTTCATCAATTTCGCGTTCCGGATTAATGTAGACATGAAAGCTCTGGCCGGAAAGCTTTCGGTCAATGAGCTCAACACAACCAATTTCAATGATGCGGTGACCCGCTGCGGGTTCAAGCCCTGTCGTTTCTGTATCGAGGATGATCTGACGTGTCATGGTGAGAGGGCCCCTTGATGCAACTCATCAATGCCCCGGTTCGCAAGGACATCCGCGCGTTCGTTGCCGGCGTGGCCGTTGTGCCCCTTAACCCATTGCCACTCCACCTCATGCTGGGCTTTTGCAGTCATGAGCGCTTGCCAGAGGTCGACATTTTTAACGGGACTGTTGCTGGATGTCTTCCATCCCTTTTTGATCCATCCGGGCAACCATTCGGTGATCCCTTTCATCACATAGGTGGAATCTGTTGTGATTCTGACCTTGCACGGCCTTTTCAGGATTTCAAGGGCCTTGATGGCGGCCGTGAGCTCCATGCGGTTGTTGGTGGTTTCCTTCTCACCCCCATAAATCTCCCGCTCCTTGCCCTCATAGATTAAGAGGGCGCCCCAGCCGCCGGGTCCCGGGTTCCCTCGGCAGGCACCATCGGTGAAAACCTCAACTAGCTTGTCCATTTCAAATCTCGATTCATTTGCGGGCTTTCGATCAACTTTCCTGTGACCAGCCGCGTCAGTCCCGACCACTCCGGTTCGATGGGGATGAGGGTGTAGTTTCGCTTGATCGCTTTGACGGCATAACCCACGGAAAGCCAGCTTTTAACAGCGCCGAGCTGGGATTGATCTTGTTTGGGGTTAGTGGCACCTTTTGCGGTGAAAACTGCTTCGATTTCGGCATCGAACTTGAGGATGCTCAACCAGTCAAGCAGATGGTGAGCCTGGATCAGATAGGACTGCCAAAAGGAATCCTTCGGTGTGGACAAATCGAAATATCGCGCCGGGGACCAAGGGTTCAGTCCGAGAATAAAAAGCCGCCCCTCCGGTTTGAGCACCCTCTCGGCCTCACGTAGGACTTGATGACGGTCGGCAACAAACTCAAGAACGTGAGGGAGAATCACCGTGTCCACGCTTTCCGTTGCTATGGGGAGGGAGCCAGCGCAAGCCTGAATGAAGGTCGGGAAGCTTCGGGGTCCTTTGTTATCTGCAAGGATGAAGCTTCCAACCCTCTCGGCATCGATGTAGCGACTTTCCGATCCGAGTCGTCCAACTTGGAGCGTACGCTGGTTATAGATATGCGGCAGGGAAGAGCGCAGATACTGGGATTCATTCCCCTGTAGCGCTTGTCCGAGCGTTGCCACGTGATACCATTCCAAAAATTCACGGCGCGCCTGAGTCTTTGCAGGTCGTATCTTTTTCATTGGTTATTCGAGAGATACGCGGGGATTCCGGCTGTCGGCAAAGGTTGAGGATTTAATAACGTAATGCAACTGCAAAAATCTCGAGTCCGATTGGCTTGCTGTCTTTTGATTGTTTTATCAACCGTCGCAGGCTGCTCCAGGAACGAGGTCAAGAAGGGCCCCAATATACCCGATTCGGCGGAGGCTGAGTCAACGCAGGGTAAGGCCGCACGGAAGAAAAAGCCCTCGAGAGGTTCCCAGTACGACACGCTCTGGGATCGGCTTTTTGCACTCTACGCTCTCCCGCATATCGAGCATCCGGACATTGATCGTGAACTCAACTGGTTCGCCAATCACCCCGGTTACCTTGAACGTGCCCAGAATCGAGCCGAGCCCTTCCTCTACTCGATCGTAAAGCTCGTCGAGACAAAGAATGTGCCCGGTGAAATCGCATTGTTGCCTATCGTCGAGAGTGCTTTTCAGCCTCACGTCGTCTCTCCTGCGCGCGCTGCGGGCATCTGGCAGTTCATTCCATCGACCGGGACCAACTATGGCCTCAAGCACAATCATTCTTATGATGGTCGCCGCGATATTTACGCTTCAACCAAGGCCGCAATCAAATATTTGACCAAGCTGCATGGGGATTTTGGGGATTGGTTATTGGCTATTGCGGCCTATAACTGCGGAGAAGGCAATGTATCGCGGGCGGTCAAGCGCAATCTGGCGCAGGGCTTGCCCACGGATTTCTGGTCATTGAATCTGCCTCAGGAGACCCGGGCGTATGTTCCAAGGCTTATTGCCGTGGCGCGCTTATTTGCCGATTCGGAAAAATATGGCATCAGTCTCAAAGATATGCCGAATGCCGCAATTTACAAACCCGTCAAAGTCAGCAACCAGCTTGACTTGGCTCTGGCTGCCGACGCCGCCGGTATTTCACTCGACAAGCTCTATGAGCTCAATCCCGGCTTCAAGGGCCAGATTGCTGATCTGGACGGTAGCTTCCATCTTTACATTCCTGCGGACAAAAAGGCAGCCGACTTCAGGCAAGAGGTGGAGCGTTTGCATCAGGAGAAAAAACCGTTGATGCGGTCGATTTACTCCAGTCAAGATGTTCCGATTGCGCCCGCACCCTTTGAAACTTTCCGTAAGGAATTTGCGAGAAAGTCAGAAACCGCCAGTGTGGCCTCGGATGATCGCTCGGATACCGGGAGTGCGAACACTTCGCGCGGTGCACCGGAGCGTCGCTCATCAAATGACGACACGGACAGTGCACGGCCGGCCAAGACCCATGAAGTGCAAAGGGGAGAGACCCTTTACTCGGTGTCGCGTAAATATGGGGTGGATGCGGCGACGCTGGCTCGGTTGAACAATATTCCGGCAACCACCCAGGTTCAGGCGGGACAACGCCTCATCGTTTCAGAGTCTAGTGTGGCAGTACCCTCCTCGGCGCGTCACTCTGGCAGGAATGGCTCAGGGCGAGGTCACGACGCTGGCCATGAGGACAAGGGAAGCAGTCAGCATTCCGGAAAGCATCGTGGACAGAGTGAGGGGACTCGTACCGCTCACCGGGGGCATGATGAGTCTGCTTCGCATCGTCAGGAAGAGCCGGTCTCCCGAAAATCTGCAGTAAAGGGCGGAGGAAAGTCCTCCCCAGCCAATTCAGCGCCAGCGTCCAAAGAAAGTGCGAAGCCAAAGAAAAAAAAGTAAGGGCCAGATTTGGACCGGACCTAAAGTCTTAGTCTTTTGCTGGACGCATGCCCCAAGCTTTGAATTCCCGAGAAAAGAATATGAATGTAGAACAACTTCTGGAAGTGGTCCTGAGCACCCTTGAGGACAGCAAGGCCAAGGATGTGACCGTTCTAGACGTTCGCGGCAAGACCAGCATGACGGATTTCATGGTGGTGGCGAGTGGCACATCGGAGCGGCATGTGAAGTCACTGGCCTCTCATGTGGCCGAAGAAGCCAAGAAACACGATACCCAGCCGATTGGCGTTGAAGGGGAGGATGTGGGTGAATGGGTCCTGGTCGATCTCGGTGAAGTGATCGTCCACGTGATGAAGCCCCAGATCAGGGAGTTTTATCAACTGGAAAAGTTGTGGCGAGGAGATGCCAGTTCGGGAGAAACTCAACTGCTTTCAGCAGCCTCCTGAGCTTCGTTAAGTGATGCACCTTCGGGTGCCAAGGGAGCTGACTAGCCCGTCCTCAAGCTGAAGGAACGAAGAGGCCATCGTTGCATGCCCAGCCAGACGCATAATGTTCCACAGGCCGGCCTTAAGGCGCGCTTAGTTACCCCGGTGGCCACGGTTATCGCCGTAACCATCGTAGGAACGATAGGCTACTACCTGTTGGGCCAATCCCAGAACGCCACGTTCCTGGACGCCCTTTTCATGACGGTGATTACGATCACCACCATCGGTTATGGTGAAGTCATCCATCTGGATGAGACCGGTCGGATCTTCACTATCCTGATCGCCATGACAGGGATAGGCAGCCTCTTCTACAGTCTTACCGTGATCATGGACAATCTGGTCATGATCCGTGTCTCCGATCCCTTTGAGACCAAGAAAATGCAAAGAAAGATCGACGCATTCGAAAGTCACGTCATCATCGCAGGACTCGGAAGAGTCGGACGGCAAGCGGCTCGTGAAATGAATGATTCCGGTATGCCCTTTGTCATCATCGATAATCGTGTTGAGGCGCAAGCCCTTGCCGTTCAGCAGGGTTATCTCTTCATCTTGGGCGATGCAAGTGACGATCAGGTGCTCCAGCAAGCCGGTATTACGAGGGCCAAAGGTCTCATTGTGACCAGTGGCGATGATGCCACCAATGTCTACATCGTTTTGTCTGCGAGGGTGTTGAACCCGAAGCTTTTCATTATTTCGAGGGCGGTTGAGGAATCCAGCATCCCCAAACTCACGCGGGCAGGCGCTGATCGTGCTATCAGTCCGCATGCTATAGGCGGAAGAAGGCTTGCGCATTTGATTCTAAGTCCGACAGTGATCGATTTCTTCGATACGGTCATTTCAAAAGGGGAAGAGTGCCTGAATCTTGAGGGTATCGGCGTTAGGGCCGAATCACCGGTTGTCGGGCAGTGCCTCGCCGATCTCTCGCTAAGGGAACGTTCGGGGGCAAACGTGCTCGTCATTCTTCGGGGCCGACAGGTGATCGCCAATCCGGAGGACTGTCTGACTTTGGAGGTTGATGACC
>JBDKLO010000032.1:0-23347 GCA_039795615.1 Pseudomonadota bacterium | reverse complement strand
GATCGATCAATCAAAGATGACTATCCATGTAGTCCTTTAATTCATCTTTCTTGCTGTCGTAGAGTTCAAACTGCTCCTTGCTCAGGACGGCTCTCAACTCCTTGTCCTTGGCATCCATAAGGTCATGCATCTTGGAGCGTTTCTTGAACATGTTGTCATCACCCTTCAGGATGGGCTCCGCCAGTTCAGCGTATTTCGTATTGATCGCCTGCACCTTCGGGAGCACGGCAGCATCAAACTTGAGTTGATCCTTCATGAAGGTGCTCATCAGCTGAGCCCGTTGTGCCGGGGTGCTGTTTTCAAGACCCGCCCAAGCGGTCCCGATGCTAAGAGAAAGAGACAGAGCCAGAAAAAGACGACTGAATTTTTTCATGGGTTGTGTCGCGGGGATCCGGTCAAACCGGGAGGGATGGCAACTCGACCCGCCTTCTCCTGTGTGGCGCCATCCATTGTTAAACGCCCTTTAATTGCAGGGCATGAAGTTCAACGCATTCAAAGACTCTGGACCAAAACGTCAGAAACGCCATGCGTCATGAAAAGATTATGGCACGGCCCCATGACCGCCTGATGGCAGATTTGTTTTTGCCGCAGGCTTTTTGGCCTCAGATTCTGGGGCCTTCTCAGGCGCCTGAGCTGCCTTTTCATCGGCCTCTTCCTTCGCCTTCAGGTCTTTTTCTTCCTGTTGCTTCTCGCGCTCCTGCTCAGCTGAGCGTCGCTCAGCCTTGGAGACGAAGGGTTTACCTTGAACGTTGTACCAGGCCTCCTTTTCCTCCTCACCGTCCAAAAACTGCACCCAAAAAACCTTGACGCCGTCTTTGGTCATCTGACGGTAGGACACAGCCTGCGCCGCCGGATGTTCAGATCGGAAGGCTCGAAGGATTTGGGCCGGTGCCTGGTATTCGGTAATTTCAGTCCCGGGCTGGCACCCCTGAAGAATTACACCGCAGCCAATCAGGACCACAGCACAAGAGAGTCGAAGGAGACGCCATCGGATCGGTTCAGCCATTGAGAGCCGTCGCTTGAGACTTGTAACTAGGAATGAGAGAAGAGGGCTACCGAAAGGTGGCCCCCTTCATAGGATAAGTCTAGTGCGCAACCACCATCTTGACCACCGCAACGATGGCCAGGATAAAAAGGACGGTAAAAATGATACCGCCTACGATGTAGGGAGCTGCTGATCCCCCAGCAAAATCCCTGACGCGATTCTTGGAGCTTTGAACACCGAAAGCAGCAGAAACGACGCTGCTGACGATGTCAAAAAAACCGGGCTTATCTTGTGGGGTCACGGCTTACTGCTTTTCCTTGCGCTTGGCGTCGAAAACCTTGTAGCCGATCGCAAGACCGACCACCACGATAACCGTGAAGATCGAACGGAAGCTCGCGCTGCCGGAATAGATTTCTTCTTCGTCGACGTTGCCCCAAAGGTTGCTAGCACCACCCGGAGATGACTCTTCGCCACCGCCCATGGTCAGGAGATAGTTCCAGACGAAATTCATCGGAATGATGGTGCAGACACTGAGTGCAATCGACACAATCAGCATGTCGATGGCACGATTGATGTCTTCGTTGGCCGTCAGATTTTCAGTGATCTGAAGGTTGTTCATATACAGCTTGAAGATGACATAGCCCGGAAGGATCAGGACCACGGCCATGCCGAAAAGATCCTTCACGACGAGTCCGCCACCACTGGAGAACAAGCTAAAGGCCACGATCAGGATGATGCTGAAAGCACCCACGCCAGACCACAAATAAACATCCGGTTTGCCGAACTTGAAAAGATCTTTAATCACAGTAGTTCCTCCTTATTGTTTTTTGAAGAAATAAAACCCTTCGAGTCCGCCTTTCAGAATGAGTTCATTCCCTTCCATTTTGAACACTGAATAATCAATCGTCCTTCCGGGTCGGCCTGGGTCATCGGCAATGATCTTGCCGCTTTCAACCTTGTAACCCCACTCATGACGGTCGGTCGTCTTGAAGTGACGATTGTAGCCACTGGTTACTATGACCCCATCTGCACGAAACTCCCAGTTGCGGTTCTCTTCGATCCGCGGCTTGGTGAGACCGGCAGCAACGGACTCCAGCTTCCAGTTGCCGATCAACGGTGTGGCATTTTCCAGCGCCACATCCGCAAGGGCAGTTCCGGAACTCGCAATGGCAAGCAGGACACCTGCCAGAAAACCTTTTGAATAAGCCATGGTCTCCCCTCAACGTTGGGATTATTATTTTTGGACCCTTGATGATGGAGGCCGAGGCATCTCCAATGACTCCGGGTCTGGTAGGGGTCTGCCGGCACGAATAACGCGCCCTTCAGCCGCCTCAGAAGTATAGCATGGCACTCCGCGGGCTCAGATGGGTTGAATCAACACCATGGGTGTCCGCTTCACGGCATTTGGACACTTGCTATCGATAGGGTCGCCCTTAGGCTAGAATATCCGGTTTTTTCGGCGCATCCTTCTCCTCATGCCCAAAGACTACGCCGCCATTGATACCCTGATCCGAGGCCTCCTCAAAGAGCGCATCCTGTTCCTGGATGGCGCCATGGGGACGATGATCCAGACTTACCGTCTCGAGGAAGCCGACTACCGCGGAAAACGCTTCGCGGAGTGGCCTAGCGACCTTAAAGGCAATAACGACCTTCTGGCGTTGACCCAGCCCGAGATCATCAGCGCCATACATACCGCCTATCTCGAGGCCGGCGCCGACATCCTCGAGACCAACACCTTCAATGCCAATAAGATCAGCATGATGGACTATGGCATGGAAGCCCTGGTCCCCGAACTCAACCGCGAAGCCACGCGACTGGCCCGAGAGGCCTGTGACGCGATGACGCTCAAAACCCCTGATCGGCCGCGATTTGTTGCGGGCGTCCTGGGCCCGACGAGCCGGACGGCCACGATCTCTCCGGACGTCAACGACCCCGGTTTCAGGAACGTCCACTTTGACGAACTCGTCGAAACTTACATTGAAGCCACCTTCGCCCTGCTGGAAGGTGGCGCCGACCTGATTCTCATTGAAACGGTCTTTGACACCCTCAACGCCAAGGCTGCCGCCTTTGCGGTGGATGAAGTCGCTGAGCGGTTGGGGACTCGTCTCCCCGTCATGATCTCCGGCACCATCACGGATGCCTCGGGAAGAACCCTTTCGGGTCAGACCGTCGGAGCCTTCTGGAACTCGCTGCGCCACGTCAGCCCCATCTCATTCGGTTTCAACTGCGCACTCGGCGCAAAACAGCTTCGCCAGTACGTCGAGGAACTCTCCCAGATTGCCGACACCCATGTCTCGGCCCATCCCAACGCGGGGCTCCCCAACGAATTTGGCGAATACGATGAATCGCCCGAGGCCATGGCCCGGGAAATCGCCGAATGGGCCGAATCCGGATTCCTGAACATTATCGGCGGCTGCTGCGGCACTCGTCCGCCCCACATCAAGGCGATCCATGACGCCGTTCAGGGCTATGCCCCAAGACGGGTGCCTGAACTCCCGAAGGCGTGCCGCCTTGCGGGCCTTGAGCCACTCAACATCGGAGCCGACACCCTCTTCGTCAATGTCGGGGAAAGGACCAATGTCACGGGATCTGCCGCTTTTCGTCGCCTGATCCGAGAGGAACGCTACGAGGAAGCCGTCGAAGTGGCTCGCCAACAGGTTGAAAACGGTGCCCAGGTCATCGACATCAACATGGATGAGGGCATGCTGGACTCCAAGGCCGCCATGGTTCGGTTCGTGAACCTGATCGCGGCTGAACCCGACATCGCTCGCGTTCCGGTCATGCTGGATTCCTCCAAGTGGGAGATTCTCGAGGCGGGCCTGAAGTGCCTCCAAGGCAAGGGCATCGTCAACTCGATCTCCATGAAGGAAGGCGAAGCGCAATTCCTGGCTCAGGCCCGGCTGGTTCGCCGCTATGGCGCGGCAGTCATCGTCATGGCCTTTGACGAAGTGGGTCAGGCCGACACGGTGGAACGCAAGATCGAAATCTGCAGCCGCGCCTATCGGCTGCTAACAGAACAGCTGGGCTTCCCGGCCGAAGACATCATTTTCGATCCGAACATCTTCGCCGTTGCGACCGGTATCGAAGAACACAACCGCTATGGTCTCGATTTCATCGAAGCGGTCAAGGCCATCAAAACCTCCCTTCCCTATGCCCTGATCTCGGGGGGGGTCTCGAACGTCTCATTCTCGTTCCGCGGCAATAATTTTGTTCGCGAAGCAATTCATGCCGTCTTTCTCTACCATGCCATTCGCAACGGCATGGACATGGGGATCGTGAATGCCGGACAACTCGCCATCTACGAAGACATCCCGGAAGAGCTCCGTGCCGCGATTGAGGATGTGATTCTCAATCGGCATGCCGAGGGGACGGAACAACTGCTTGAGATTGCCGAAAAATATCGCGCCGAAGGGGCGGGGCAGGAACGCAAGGAAGATCTCGCCTGGCGCAGCCTTCCGGTGGAAAAGCGGCTCGAGCACGCCCTGATCAAGGGCGTAGATGAATTCATCGAGATCGACACCGAAGAAGCCCGTCAGCAGGTGGCCCGTCCGCTTCACGTCATCGAAGGTCCACTGATGTCTGGCATGAACGTGGTCGGAGACCTTTTTGGTGCCGGCAAGATGTTCCTCCCTCAGGTCGTCAAATCCGCCCGGGTGATGAAAAAGTCCGTGGCCTACCTGATGCCTTACATGGAAGCTGAAAAGGCCGAGAATCCCAACCCCAAATCAAACGGCCGCATCCTCATGGCCACGGTGAAGGGCGATGTCCACGACATTGGCAAGAACATCGTCGGCGTGGTCCTTCAATGCAATGGCTTTGAGGTGGTTGACCTGGGTGTCATGCAACCCTGCGAGAAGATTCTCGATGCAGCAAAGGAACATCAGGTCGATATCATCGGACTCTCAGGCCTGATCACCCCCTCGCTGGACGAAATGGTTCATGTGGCTCGTGAGATGCAGCGCCTGGGCTTCAAAATCCCCCTGATGATCGGCGGCGCCACCACCTCAAGAGCCCACACCGCGGTCAAGATCGAACCCAACTACACGAACGGCCCCACGATCTATGTCACCGACGCATCGCGTGCGGTCGGGGTCGCCGGCAGTCTGATCAGCGATGAACTGCGTGATCAGTATGTGGACAAGATTCGAAAGGAGTATGCCGAGGTCCGCGTCCATCATGGGGCACGGCGTCAGGTCGTCAATCTCCTCAGCCTTGAAGAGGCCAGGGCGAATGCCTTCAAGGGGGAGTGGCAGCACTATCAGCCGCCAAAACCCAAGGTCCTGGGTATTCGAGAGTTCGATGGCTACCCCCTGGCCGATTTAGTCGATTTCATCGACTGGACCCCCTTCTTCCACACCTGGGAGCTGGCCGGAAGCTACCCGAAGATTCTTGATGATGAAATCGTAGGGCAGGAGGCGCGGCAACTTCTGGCTGATGCCAAGGCCATGCTGAAACTCATCGTTGAAGGCCAATGGCTGAAGGCGCGAGCAGTCATCGGCTTCTTCCCTGCGGTCGCTGAAGGCGATGACATACTGGTGTTTGAGGATGAAGCTCTGACCCAGCCCCTGACGCGGCTCCACCACCTTCGCCAGCAGGCCAGCAAGCCACCGGGGCAGCCAAACTATGCCCTGTCTGACTTCATTGCCCCGAAAAGCTCGGGCCTGGTCGACTATGTCGGCGGCTTCGCGGTCACCACCGGAATCGGCATCGAAGCGCATCTCGACCGCTTTGAAAAGGCCCACGATGATTACAGCAGCATTCTCCTCAAAGCCCTGGCCGACCGTTTGGCCGAGGCCTTTGCAGAGTGTCTGCACCGAAGGGTCCGGACCGAGTTCTGGGGCTATGATCCTGAGGAAACCCTCGGTAATGATTCCCTGATACGGGAGGAGTACCAGGGTATTCGTCCGGCCCCAGGATATCCTGCCTGCCCGGACCATACTGAAAAGGCGACACTGTTTGAGCTCCTGTCCGTCGAATCGGCCACAGGCATTCAGCTGACCGAATCATTTGCCATGTATCCGGCTTCGTCGGTGAGTGGCTGGTACTTCTCACATCCCTCCGCCCGATACTTCAATGTGGGAAAAATCGATCGCGATCAGGTAGCGGACTATGCCTTGCGAAAGAATCGCCCTCTTGAAGAAATCGAACGCTGGCTGGCCCCTCAACTCGCCGAGGGAGGCCGCTGAGGCGCATGGCCCTGGAGCTTTTGGGTACGTCCGGATGCCACCTCTGCGAGGAGGCCGAGGCATCCGTTGAGGAAGCCCGCATCAGACTTTCTCTGGACTTTGCGCTCAAGCTGATTGAGATTGCAGACGATCCAGAACTGATGGAGTCCTTCGGCCTCCGAATTCCGGTCCTTCGCTGGAAGGAACAGCTTTTGTGCTGGCCCTTCACGACGGACGGTGTGACTGAATTTCTCTCGGCGATCTACGCCGACCCCCACCATTCCAAGACCTCGGAGAACCGATCATGAGCCAGGGTTTTCGCATCGAACAGGACAGCATGGGGGAACTTAAAGTCCCCGAAGATGCACTCTACGCCGCACAGACCCAACGCGCTGTCGAAAACTTTCCGGTCAGTGGCCTCACCATGCCCGAGGCCTTCATCAAGGCTGTTGCCCTGATCAAGCTTTGCGCCGCGGAGGTCAATGAGGGGCTGGGCCTTCTGGAGCCCGCCATCTCCGGCGCCATCCAATCCGCCGCCGGCGAGATTCTCGAAGGGCGGCATCTCGAGCAGTTTCCGATCGATGTTTTCCAAACCGGATCGGGCACCAGCACCAACATGAACGTCAACGAGGTGGTGGCCACACTGGCCAGCCGGGTCTCAGGGCAGAAGGTCAGTCCGAATGACCACGTCAACATGGGTCAAAGCAGCAACGACACCATCCCCACGGCCATTCATCTCAGTGCTGCGATCGAGTGCAAGAACAGACTGCTGCCCGCTCTTGATCTGCTTGCAGCCACCATCGAAACCCGTGCCGGGGAGCTTGATGATGTCATCAAGACCGGTCGCACCCATCTGATGGATGCCATGCCGATGACTCTGGGCCAGGAGCTTCGGGGGTGGGCGCGGCAGGTTCGTAACGGCATCGAGCGCATCGAATCAACCCAGCCTCGCCTTCATCAGCTCGCTCAGGGCGGCACGGCAGTGGGTACGGGCATCAACGCCCATCCCGAATTTGCAGGGCTCATGGCCGATGCACTCTCACGGCGAACCGGCATGCGCTTTGCGCCCAACGCCTCGTTCTTTGAGAGTCTCAGCACGCAGGATGCGGCGGTCGAGCTATCCGGTCAGCTCAAGACGATCGCTGTGAGTCTGATCAAGATCGCGAATGATCTTCGCTGGATGAATTCAGGACCTTTGGCGGGACTGGGGGAAATTGAACTGCCGGCCCTTCAACCGGGGAGTTCGATCATGCCCGGCAAGGTCAATCCGGTGATTCCCGAGGCAGTTGCCATGGTGGGGGCACAGGTGATCGGCAATGACGCCACTATCACGATCGCAGGCCAATCCGGCAACTTCCAGCTCAATGTCATGTTACCGGTTGTGACCTATAACCTGCTTCAAAGTATCGAGCTTTTGGCCAATGCGTCCCGGCTTCTCACGCAGAAAGCAATTCAGGGCTTCAAGGTTCGAGATGAAAACCTTCGAAAGGCACTGGCCATGAATCCCATTCTGGTGACAGCACTCAATCCTGTGATCGGATACCTTAAGGCTGCCGAAATCGCCAAGAAGGCCTATGCTTCCGAACGCCCGATTCTAGATGTCGCCGAGGAAATGACCGATATCCCCCGCGCGAAGCTCGAACAGTTGCTTGATCCTCGGGCACTCACCGAAGGCGGAATCCAGCCGGGCTGAGCCGACTTATTGTTTTTTGGGGGCCTTGGCGGGCGGCAGCGGCGTAACGGCGGTTTCCGTCACGACCGGGATGGGCGCAGAATACTTTCGATCCTGGGGGCGCGTCAGGTTCGGATAGACGCCATCGCGCTGGTAGTTCATCTCACCCAGCGGACGATTGAAAGCAAAACCTGCCGGGCCCAAGACCATGATGGTTCCCGCTCGCGCAAAGGCATCATGGGGCGGAGCGATGTCGGCGATCCCAATCAGCGGGGTCGTTGCGACGAAAAGCGCCGTTCCCGCAGCAGCCAGAACAATCCCGACGGGACGAAGAAGAATGATGTCAGCGATCACTCCGGGATATCCGAGGCTTCGACCTCGTCCATAGCCCTGACTGTCCCCGTAATTCCCACTGTCATCATAGACAGAGGCCGCGGTATTCGGCTCTGCCATGGCCATGGGGCTGAACGACAGGGGCAGCAAGAGGATCAAGGACCAAAGAGAAGGACGGCTCATGGGGCACTCGCAAGGGTCAGAAGAAGATGGAACGCTAACCCTGATTTATAACAATGTTCCAATAATTAATCACGTACGTGAGAACCTTGAGCGGGAACTGACGCGGTTTCCCAGAACGCCGAACCTGTCAGGGGTGCGATGGGAAGACGGGGTCGTTTCATGACTTGGGCGATCAGATCACTCCCTATGGCGTAATAACCGCCTCCATGCCCTCGATCGATGTAGGTGGCAAGACCTACCAGCCGTCCACGCCGATCAAACAAGCCACCGCCACTCCCTCCCAAGGTGAAAAACGCCGAGGTTTCAATCAGAGGGAGCCCGTCTTGGTGCCGCGTCCGCAAGACCTTGCCATCGGTATAGGACAGTCCCAGAGCCCGGGGAAATCCGTAGAAATAGAGCGCATCGCCCTTTTTCAAAGATCCAATGCTGGCTAGACGGGCGGGATGAAGATCGAGGGCGGGCACATCAAGAAGGCAGAGATCACTCCGGACATCAGCTCTCACGCCCTCGACACGATAGCTTCGATAACCTCGGAAGATGCCAATGCGCCCCCCGGTTCGAACCACATGACAGTTGGTCGCCACAATCTTAGGAGCCACGATGACTCCCGAGCCGAAGTACAGCCGCCCGCCAGATTCGGCGCCCTGAATTTGGACGACGCTGTTGGACATCCGATGGTCTGGCTGTATGGCCGATACATCCATGGCGCCAAGCGTCATGAGAAAGATAAAAACCAAGCAGCGTCCGGACATGGCGCCTCACTGGACGGTAGATTACTTTACTTTTGGAACGGTACCAGTGGGAAGAAGTTCCGGTGACCAGACATCAAGCCCTGGAATCCCCAAAGCTTGAATGGCTTTAGCATTTTCACCTTCATGGTAAGGCGGTAATCCTCCCTCATGACGCATCAGGCGATACGCTAGTGCGGCTGAAAGCACCCGGATTGGATAGTCCCGGGGAAGATCCTTGAGATAAGGCTGAATAGTAAAAAAATCTCGGGCCCCATATTGCGCCATGATGGAGGCGAGCCCGCCGTTTCGGGGACCGATGTTGTAGGCCAATAGCCCCAGGAAAAGGTCGCCTTTCATCTCCCCGAGATAATGGTGAAAGGTCGCAGCTGCCAAATAAATGTTATCGCGTGGATTTTGAGGGTCTGGCTTATCCATTGAAAGCTGCTGGGCCACCTCTTTGCTGATGCGCTTGGGAACGGCCGTAATCTGAAAAAGCCCTCGCCCCCCATCCTTGCTATCTCGCGGCAGGAAGGAGGACTCCGCCACACCGATGCCGACCAGAACTTCGGGGTCCACACTGTAGCGCTTAGCGGCCGCATGAATGTCAGCCTCATACGGCTTCACTCGCGAGAGGATCAGGGCCATATCCTCGTGATTGGCCCGCCGGTAGGCCGCGTACACCTGATGCGCAATACTGTCGCGGCCTGCCTGTTCGGCGCCTCCCACCAGGCTGCGCAGGCGACTGAGGTCTGCCTGAAATCCGGGAAAACCGGCGTAGGCCATGCTGAAGATGAGAGTCACAAGCGCCGAAAGAACCGGGCCATTGGCAGCCCATCCTTTAATTTTACGTCGATAAAGCAGCCATCCGGCCAAAAGCAGGGAACTCAGAATTCCGAGGATGAGCACCGTGCCGGCAAAAGGTAGCAGGCTCTGAGTCAGATCACTGCCGCCAAACCATCCAGCAGCGCGTCCGAGAACTGAAATCGTGCCGATCAGCCCACTGACCATCAGGGCCAGCGTTTCAATGACCAAGAATAAAAGGGGTTGTGAGAACCGCGGTGATGCTTTGGCTGCCCCTTTTCGGGCGGGCCGACGCGTGGCAACAGGTTTTGCCGCCTTGGGCTTTGGGGCGGGCTTCTGAGGCCGGGATACGGGTTTTTGGGCCACGGATAGAGGCTGAGGCAATTGAGAGGGCAAATCCTACCATCGATAGAAAGGCAAACGCTGATATTCTTGACCGATGTTACCGCCCCCCTTCCCTGCATCTGGATTCTGCCGCGCTCGGGCGGTCATCCTCGGCTGGCTACTCGCTGTCCTCGCGCCTTGCGACGGGGCATTTGCCGAGGGTCCGATTCCAGAGGCCACCCTGAAGTCCGAACTGAGTTTTATCGCCTTTGATACCTTGATTCAGCGGGGACCGCGACTCGAACTTTTCCGAAAAGCAGACTTTGGCGATGCCCATTCGCCCTGTTACCCCTGCCTGACGCCCCAGCATGTGAATTGTCCGACGCAGTGTTATCAACAGGCGACCAACCTGACCCTCATCTGCAGTCGTGAGGTGCATGGACTGAGCGTTGGGCCCTTCGATCGTCAGGAGAGAGGCCGAATACTCGCCGATCTGATGAAGACCGATTCGGTGTTGGTTGCGACCCTTCGAGGAGAAGAAACATTGCACGCCCGGCGCATCAGCAGCCAAATCGGAGATGATCCGAGCAGTGAGAACTTTGGCCTCGATATCGAGGGTTTCGAGGGCATGAGGGATGTTTTATGGCGAGCTACCGACCCCGAAATCGAGCAATTCCAGATGCGGGTCGGTCCCTATGTGCTTAGCACGATCCTTCAGGTGGGAACCCGGAACAAATTTTACGATTTTCTCAAGCAGTGCCCGGCCGATTAAAAGGGTGCGAGACTCATCTCAATGGGTCTCCTCACTTCTCCGCCGAATCAGCCAGCGAACGCCAAAGGTCAACAATAGAAAGGCGAAGGTGGCCGCCGCAAGATAGGTCGCCGTCCGCCCGATATCTGCCTGAATGATGCCTGCGCCAACCAGGCTTGCGGTCAAACCCAACGGAAGAAATCCGATAAAGCTCCCAATCCAAAAGTCTCGATGAGTGACCGGACTCCAGGCGAGCAGAATATCGTTATAGAGACCGGCCAGGGGCAACTGGCGGACCACAAGGACGGAAAACCACCCGCGGCCCACCGGAGCACTCAGCGCCTTGAGCTTCGGATAGCGATGAAGCAGTGTCTCAGGACGCGTGTGACGCGCGATAATGAAAAGGCCATAGGCTCCCGCCAAGCTTCCGAGATGACTCCAGGCGAAACCCCATTCAAAGCCGAAAAGCCAACCCCCGGCAGTACAAAAAATGAGCCGAGGAAGACCCAGAGCGGTCCCCAGTGCCGTGACCAGTGCAAACAGGATCGGAGCCCATTCCCCCAGGTCATTGACGGTACTCCGAAGGAGATCGCCATAGGTCAGCCACTCCTTCCAGGGCAAGGTCAGCACCAGGGGGCTGGCCAGAACCAGCAGGCCAACAAGGGCCGCGGACGTTTTCTTGATCAACAGAAATTGCTCGAGTGAAGGGGGCGGAGATTCGCGACGCAGTGCTCCATTCTACAGCCCGAGAGCCGACCAAACCCAGAATTCGTTTATCCCATCGTGGGGGTGACATACTGTTTACTGATAAGCGATACCGCCGAATCCTCTAGTGGCGCGGGTTTTCGGATTTTTATCCGAATTCCTGGATCGGACCCCTCCCCTTGTTGGATAAGATCGACTATCTTGGGACCATGAGCATCCATCAACGTATCGCCGAAGAGGAAGTATCCCCAAAAGGGGATTGCGATCCGCTTTCGGAATCCCCTTCAGAGGAACCGAAAGGCAGGGAGAAGGAAGCCTTATCCCCCCCCCTTGAACCGACCCGCTTCGGGGATTGGGAACGGGCAGGTCGCTGCATCGATTTCTAGGCTGAAGCATTGGTCATGCACATCGATTCCAAAACACACCCAAGACCCCGAAGGGTTCTGTCCCCCCATCTCCAGATTTATCGCCTTCCGCTCACCGCCCTCCTCTCCATTTCACACCGGATCAGTGGCGCCCTTCTGGCGGTCGGCTTCATCCTCGGCAATCTTTTGCTGGTTGCAGCCGCAACGAATGCCCGGACTTTCGAACTCATCACGGGAGGGCTGCGTCACCCAATGGGAAGGCTTGCAATCGCAGGCTGGATCCTCCTGTTCAACTACCATCTGGTCCATGGGCTCAGGCACCTCCTCTGGGATCTCAGCCTGGGTTTCTCACGCTCGAAACAGACGGGGTTTGCGGTTTTGGAGTTGATCTCGGCATTCACTCTGACGGCCCTGATGCTGTTGGCCCCTGGCCTGCTTGAGTCCGGGAGTGCCCCATGACCCGTCACATGGCCCATGGCGGCGAGAGTGGACGCCGCGACTGGCTTCTTGAGCGCGGGACCGCGCTGGTGCTTTTGCTGCTGGTCCCCTGGCTGGGCCTGCACCTCGCCTTCCTTCCCGGATTGAGCCAGGCCCATCTCACGGACTGGCTCAATGCGCCCATCAACGCCATGGCCTTGGCCAGCCTGATCCTCATGGCCGCATTGCACGCAAGCCTTGGACTCCGGTCAATCCTGATGGACTACATCGCAACCCCATCCCTTCGAGCCCTTTCACTCCTGATCACCCGAAGCCTGCTGGTTTTCTCAGCGGTGATCGGCCTCGGTGCCATTTGGCTACTCCACACCGGAGCCACCCCATGAAATCAACCTATCCCCTGATCGAACACGAGCAGGATGTGGTGGTCGTCGGGGCCGGGGGGGCTGGCCTTCGGGCTTCGCTGGCTCTGGCCGAACAAGGTTTCAATACCGCCTGCATCACCAAAGTCTTTCCCACCCGCAGTCACACCGTTGCAGCGCAAGGCGGCATTAGTGCAGCCTTGGGCAACATGGGCGAGGATGACTGGCGCTGGCACATGTACGACACCATCAAGGGTTCGGACTGGCTGGGTGATCAGGACGCCATCGAGGTGCTTTGCCGGGAAGCCATCCCCGCAGTCCTCGAACTTGAACGCTATGGGGTTCCCTTCTCGCGGACGGAAGATGGGCGCATCTATCAGCGCTCTTTTGGCGGGATGACGACGCGATTTGGTGAAGGTCAGGCCAAAAGAACTTGCGCCGCGGCGGACCAGACGGGACATGCGATATTGCATACGCTTTACCAGCAGTCCCTTAAACGGAACGTTCGGTTCTTTGTCGAGTACATTACACTGGATCTTGTGATGGTCGATGGCGCCTGTCGCGGCGTTCTGGCCTGGTCGCTCGAAGACGGGACTCTCCATCTGTTCAAGGCCCATCAGGTCATTCTGGCCACTGGGGGCTACGGCCGCTGTTATCTCTCGTCAACATCCGCCCATACCTGTACCGGGGATGGCAACGGAATGGTTCTTCGCGCCGGCCTCCCACTTCAGGACATGGAATTCGTGCAGTTCCACCCGACCGGCATTTATGGTTCAGGATGTCTGATTACCGAGGGAGCTCGCGGTGAAGGAGGTTACCTCACCAACTCGGAAGGCGAACGCTTCATGCCCCGCTACGCCCCCCATGCCAAAGACCTCGCCTCAAGAGACGTCGTCAGCCGGGCGATCACGATCGAAGTCCGTGAGGGCCGGGGGTTGGGTCCTCATAAGGATTTTGTCCATCTCCATCTTGAACATTTGGATCCCAAGATCATCGAAGAGCGGCTTCCGGGCATTGCCGAAACCGCGCGCATATTTGGTGGCATCGATGTGCGAAAGGAACCGATCCCCGTGCTCCCCACCGTGCACTACAACATGGGCGGCATTCCGACCAACTTCAGAACCGAGGTCGTCACGCTGAGAGATGGGGATCCCGAAGCGGTCGTTCCGGGGCTGATGGCCATTGGCGAGGGTGCGTGCGTCTCGGTGCATGGCGCTAATCGCCTCGGATCAAATTCTCTCCTGGATCTGGTCGTTTTCGGCCGTGCCGCGGGTCTTCGCTGCGCGGAAATCCTGACGCCAGGCCAATCCCATCCCGAACTTCCTCCATCGGCCGTTGATCCCCTGGTCGCCCGCTTTGACCGATTACGCTGGGCGTCCGGGAAGAACCCCACCGCCGAGGTCCGACTGGCCATGCAGCGGGTCATGCAATCCCATGCCAGCGTCTTCAGACGAGGAGATGTACTTGCAGAGGGCGAAACCCTGCTCCGGGGAGTCGCAGAACAGTTTGCGAAGGTCGGGATTCAGGATCATGGTCTGATCTGGAATACTGATCTTGCTGAAACCCTGGAGCTCGACAACCTGATCGGACAGGCCCAGGTCACGATGTCGGCAGCAGCCAAACGAACCGAAAGTCGGGGTGCCCATGCCCGTGAGGATTACCCCCAACGCGATGACGAAAACTGGCTGAATCACTCCATGACCTGGATTGACTCTACCGGGAACATCAAAGAGGCCCTAAGACCGGTTCATCTGAAACCCTTGTCGGCGGATGTCGATCCCGTTCCACCGGCCCCCCGGGTTTATTGAGGCGCGAACCATGGTCGAATTCACCCTGCCCAAGGATGCCCGCGTCGGACCCGGTCAAGCTCATCCTGCTCCGGCAGATACCAAAAACATTCTCGTCGTCGAGGTTTATCGGTTTGATCCGGAAAAGCCCGATGCCCCCCGACTGGACCGATTTGAACTGGACCGTGACGCCTTGGGTCCCATGGTCCTCGACGCCCTTCTCAAGATCAAGAACGAGGTCGACAGTAGCCTGACCTTCAGACGGTCCTGCCGGGAGGGCGTTTGTGGATCCTGTGCCATGAACATCAATGGCCGCAATACGCTGGCCTGCACCCACGCTCTTCAGGATCTCAAGGGCCCGATCCGGATCTACCCGCTGCCTCATCTGCCGGTCATCAAGGATCTGGTTCCTGATCTCTCCGGAATCTATCGCCAATATGCCGCGATTGAACCCTGGATCAAAACGGTCTCAGCCCCCCCGGAACATGGGGAGCGGCTCCAGTCGATCGAAGAAAGGCATCTTTTGGAAGGATTGGTCGAATGCGTCCTCTGTGCCTGCTGTTCGACCAGTTGTCCGAGCTATTGGTGGAATGGGGATCAGTACCTCGGACCTGCCGTATTGCTGCAGGCGGCCCGCTGGATCAAAGACACCCGCGATGAGGCCACCGAAGAGCGTCTTCGTGCTCTGGATGATGCCTTCAAGCTCTATCGCTGCCACACCATCATGAACTGTACCGACACCTGTCCCAAGGGCCTTAATCCCGCCAAGGCCATCGCTGACATCAAGAAAGCCGTTGCCCGTCTGCCTGAAAAAACAGAGAAATGAATGGCGACATTCGCTGGCGTTGCCGGCGCGGCATGCGCGAACTGGATGCCCTTCTTGCATACTTTCTTGAACATCACCATGACGGTTTGCCCGACGATCTCAAGCGACGCTTCAGAGCCTGGCTGGATCTTTCCGATCCCGTCCTCTGGGATCGGCTCTCGGGTCCTCTTCCAGAGGACCCCTTGGATCATGAGCTTGCGATATTTCTTCGACGTTTCCCGGGGTTCCTTCCCGAATCCACCTAGAACCGATCCTTTCGTTGTCTGAGAGCCCTGAAAACCTCAAGATTTGAATCGGTCTCGCTCATCCCAAGATGAGAACGGATTTCAGCGCTTTCAGGTCTCAGGAAGGGATTTGCTGCGAGTTCTCCAGCCAGCGTGAAGGGGACCGTGGGAAGGCCTGCTCCCCGTACCCGGGCGATCTCCTCCCGTCGAATCAATAGCGCTTCATTCCCAGGCTCGACGCTAGCCGCAAACCGCGCATTGGATTCGGTGTACTCGTGGGCACAGTAGATCTTTGTTTCCATCGGAAGCGAGCGGATCCGATCCAGACTGTCCCAGAGGGCTTCGGCCGTTCCTCCGAGAAGTCGCCCGCAACCCAGCCCAAAGAGGGTGTCGCCAGCGAAGAGGATCTTCTGTACGGAAAACCAATAAGCCACATGATGCGGCGTATGCCCGGAGACTCTGAGGACGTCGATGCGCGTTCCTTGAAGCTGAATCGCATCCAGATCCCAGACCTCGTGATCCAGTCCCGGAATGGCCTCTCCGGGAGCCGAAGCCCCAAATACTTGAGCCCCATAGCGCGCCTTGAGCGCCCGATTTCCACCCACATGGTCGCCATGCCAGTGGGTATTGAGAATGTGCGTCAGATGCCAGCCGCGCTCTTCAAGGACAGCTTCCACCGGAGCGGCCTCGGCGGGATCCACTACCAAGGTCCATCCCTGGTCAGCATCCCTGACGATAACGGAATAATTGTCCTTGAGGAGCGGGATTTGGAATGTCTCGATCATGCCGCCGATGTTAAAGTGAACGCCAGCAAAACGCATCTTTCAGCCCAATCCGACCTTTTTCCCTGAGGACCCGCCCATGATTTTCTGGCGTATCAAACCGCTTGAAGCCATTCTCGAAACCGCAGAGAAGAAAAGCCTTCACCGCTCCCTGGGCCCGATCCAGCTGACGTTGCTGGGAATTGGTGCCGTCATTGGTACGGGTATCTTTGTCCTCACGGCGGAGGCAGCGCAAAAGGCCGGCCCCGGGATGATGCTGTCGTTTGTTCTTGCAGGCTTCGTCTGCGCAGTGGCAGCACTTTGCTATGCCGAACTGACGGCCATGGTTCCTGTCTCAGGCTCAGCCTACACCTACACCTACGCGGTGCTAGGGGAAATGATTGCCTGGATGGTCGGATGGGCGTTGGTTTTGGAATATGCCGTGGCTTCAAGCGCTGTGGCGGTCGGCTGGTCCGGCTACTTTGTAGGACTTTTGGATCACTCGCTCGGCATTCATCTGCCCAAAGCACTGGTCAACGGGCCTTTTGCTGGGGGAATCATCAATCTTCCTGCGGTGATCATCAGTTTTGCTGTCACCGGACTTTTGGTGATTGGGACCAAGGAAAGCGCGACCGTCAATGCCTTTCTCGTCGCGGTGAAAATCGTAGCGCTGACGGCATTTATCGTAATCGCACTTCCGGTCCTCAAGGAGGAGAACTTTCAGCCTTTCCTTCCCGCTGGAGGCAGCGGCGCTGTGGCCGCCGCCGCATCGATTTTCTTTGCCTACGTGGGATTTGATGCCGTCTCGACCGCGGCTGAAGAAACTCGGAACCCGCAACGCAATGTCCCGATCGGCCTGATCGGATCCTTGGCCATCTGTACGATTTTTTATCTTCTGGTTTCAGCAGGCGCGGTGGGTGCCATTGGTGCTCAACCGATCATGAATGCCATCGGACAACCTTTAGATCCGGGTTCCTCTGGCATGACCCAGCAGTGCGAGGCCCTTATTGCTGCAGGACAGCACCCCTTGGTCTGCTCGAGAGAGGCTCTGGCGCAGGTCTTGCGCGAGATTGGCTGGCCGAAGATCGGCAACCTTCTCGGCCTTGCCGCCTTCCTGGCCCTCCCCTCGGTCATCTTGATGCTGTTATTCGCCCAGACCCGCATCTTTTTCGTGATGGCCCGCGACGGATTGCTCCCGGAATTCCTGAGTCAGATTCATCCCAAGTTCAAAACGCCCCATATCGTCACCTTGATCACGGGCGTGGGTGTCATGATCTCAGCCGCATTCTTTCCGGTAGGGCGCCTGGCCGATGTCTCCAACTCAGGAACGCTGTTCGCATTTTTTATCGTCTCGGTCGCCGTCATGATCCTCAGAGTCACGGAGATCGACCGGCATCGTCCCTTCAAAACCCCCGCCATCTGGGTGGTGGCTCCTCTTGCGATGCTAGGATGCATCATCCTTTTCCTCTACCTGCCCCGTGAAGCGCAGCTGGTGTTTCCAATCTGGGGCTCCTTGGGACTCGTCTTCTACTTCCTGTATGGCTATCGAAAGAGTCATCTGGCCCCTCTTGTTCGGGCACGAATGGCTGCGGCTGAAAAGCATGAACTAATGACCACCGGCAGTGACGAGGACGAGTAACCCATCCTCCTCCCGAACCGGGGACCGGTAAGCCTGATACCACTTTCAATCCTAACCCATTAA
The DNA here is from genome assembly GCA_039795615.1 of Pseudomonadota bacterium. Taxonomy (GTDB): domain Bacteria; phylum Pseudomonadota; class Gammaproteobacteria; order Methylococcales; family Methylococcaceae; genus UBA6136. The sequence continues at coordinate 5,235 of JBDKLO010000032.1, read as the reverse complement.
GGAAAAAGGGGTTTTATTTCCGCCAAGATCGGCAGACAATATCGGCAATGACGCCTCACTCCTGTCGGCCTAGACACAATATCCAGTGGCCATAACTAGAGCCAACCACCAGATATGGCGACAGAAACGAGATCAAAGATCGGCAAATCCATGACGTTCCGATTAGAGCCAATATTTATAGAGTCCCCGCCAGATTTCTTATCGGACCGCGTAGCCGAACTGATCCGCATGGGAGAGCAAATCGGATCAAGCCTCCACCCTGACACCCGAGCCTCGATTGCCGACCTCCTTCGCGTGGTCAACTGCTATTACTCGAACAAAATTGAAGGCCACAACACTTCCCTGAGAGATATTGAACGGGCTCTTTCAGATGATTTCGACCTCGATGACCAAAGACGCAATCTTCAAATCGAAGCAAGATCCCACATCCGCCTCCAGCGGATCATCGACAGCATGCATCGCAACGGGAATCTACCCGACCCGGTCAACCTTGAATTTCTGTTTTTTTCACACAAGGAGTTCTATGAGGGGGCCAGCGACGCGATGCTGACCCTTGAGGATGGATCCCGTCTGATTCCAGGGGAGATTCGGACGCGAGAAGTCCGGATTGGGAGACATCTTGCACCTGAGTCCAAAGATGTCCTGCGCCTAATGGAATACTTCGCCAGTCAATTCGCCAATGGAAAATTAGGGCTCAGCAAGCGGATCATGTCCTTGGCTGCAGCCCATCACAGAATGCTTTATATCCATCCGTTTGCTGATGGAAACGGTCGAGTTGCCCGACTTATGAGTCACGCCATGGTCATGCAATCGGGGCTAGGTGCCGACGGACTGTGGTCGATATCAAGAGGTCTTGCAAGAGGTCTGGAGAATCGCGATGACTACAAGGAGAGGCTTGCTTGGGCAGATCTTCCCCGCCTCAATGACACCGATGGACGAGGCTCCCTTTCGAGAAAGGCTTTGATTGAGTTTACCGTGTGGTTTCTGGATGTTTGCAGAGACCAGATGATCTTTATGTCAGGGATGCTCGAACTGGAAACCCTGAAAGATCGGCTGCGGTCCTACTTGTCGAGCATTGGCCAACGGGAAGAAGCCTTCAGGATTCTGGACCGGGTTATCCTTCAGGGACAAATGCCGCGGGGGGAAGCCATGTTCTCTACGGGGCTCAGTGAGCGTTCCACGAGAATCATCCTCTCCGAATTATTAGAAGCCAAGCTCTTGCAGTCTAGATCGCCCAAGGGTCCCGTCACATTAGGCATTCCCGTCTCCGCAATGGACTCCTTATTTCCGAGACTCGTCGAAGGCCCCTCAAATTAAATTCTGGCCACCACTCAGAAATCGTTATCGGTGATATTCGGGACTGAGAGTGTGCACGGCCTCAATCATGGCGCCCACATGCTCAGGATTCACATCCGGCCAAACGCCATGACCCAAATTGAAGACATGTCCTGATCCGTGTCCAAAGGATGCCAGAATGCGCCCTACCTCTTCCTGAAGGACCGGAATTGGTGCATACAAGGCTTGAGGATCCAGATTTCCCTGGAGTGCCACTCGGTCACCGACCCGAGATCTCGCTTCACCGATTTCAGTGGTCCAATCAAGTCCAAGGGCGTCGTAGCCAGAATCCGCCATGACCTCAAGCCACTGCCCGCCACCCTTGGTGAAAAGAACTGCCGGTATTTTCTTGCCATCGCGAACCAGATGGAGCCCCTCGCGAATTCTCTTTGCATAGGCCAAGGAGAAGGCCTGATACTGATGAGGTGCAAGGATCCCACCCCAGGTATCAAACACCATGACGGCATCGGCTCCCGCTGCAATCTGAGCATTGAGGTAACTTGTCACCGAACGGGCGAGAACATCCAAAAGGCGGTGCAAGACTTCCGGCTGCTCAAACAGCATGGCCTTGATCTTCCGAAATTCACGGGTACCCCGACCTTCGACCATATAGGTCGCCAGCGTCCATGGGCTTCCAGAGAAACCGATCAGGGGGACTCTCCCCTTCAGTTCCTGCTTGATCAGGCGAACCGCGTCAACCACATACCGAAGATCACTTTCAGGATCGGGCACACCGATGCGATCGACATCCGCGGCCGAAGTGACCGGGCGCTGAAACTGAGGGCCTTCCCCTTCGACGAATTCCAGCCCAAGCCCCATCGCATCGGGAATGGTCAGGATGTCGGAAAAAAGAATGGCCGCATCCAGGCGATAGCGATCCAGTGGCTGCAGCGTAACTTCACAGGCCAGTTCAGGCGAAGTGCAGAGATTCATGAAACTGCCGGCCTGCTGTCGGACTCGACGGTACTCCGGAAGATAGCGCCCGGCCTGCCGCATCATCCAGACCGGCGTCCGATCTACCGGTTCTCTCAAAAGGGCTCTAAGGAAAACATCGTTCTGAAGTTCAGTATTCATGGGATTTGAGCCGTATCCCCGACCAGACCGGGGGAAAAAGTTAAGGAACTGCGTCGTGTCTTAGGGACAACCGATCAATCAGTCCCGACCATAATTTTCGAGGGTTTGACGAAGAAGCCCCACGTCCACGCCCATGGGCAATGTGGCCTCTCCCAGAGCCTTGAGCAAAATGACACGGAGCTGGCCCTCGACATTCTTTTTGTCGACGGCCATATGGGTCAGAAAATCATCCGCATTCAATGAAGCGGGGGGACGGACCGGAAGCAACGCGCGTTCTAGGATGGAAATAACCCGGGCCACATCGACGGCCTGTAGAAAACCCAGCCGCTCGGAAAGATCAGCCGCCTGACAGGTCCCGATAGCCACCGCCTCGCCATGCAGAATGGCCCCATAGCCCATTCCGGTTTCAACCGCATGACCAAAGGTGTGCCCCAGATTGAGGGTCGCCCGCTCTCCCGTTTCACGCTCGTCTCGCGCAACGACCTCTGCCTTGTTGCGGCAGGACCGTTCAACCGCTTCAGCCAGAGCTTCTCCATCGCGGGCCAACAGCTTTTCAATATCGGATTCCAGCCACTCCAGGAAAGGAAGGTCACGAATCAGGCCATACTTGATGACCTCGGCAAGGCCTGCGGAGAGTTCCCGATCCTCAAGCGTATCGAGTGTGCTCATGTCGGCAATGACACACTTGGGCTGATAGAAGGCCCCAATCATGTTCTTGCCGCGCGGATGGTTCACCGCCGTCTTTCCACCGACCGACGAATCGACCTGGGAGAGCAAGGTGGTGGGAACCTGAACAAAGGGAATACCCCGCTGATAGGTGGCGGCAACAAATCCACCCAGATCCCCAATGACACCGCCTCCCAAAGCAATCAGATGCGCCGTTCGACTGAATCGACGGGCCAGAAGCTCCTCATAGACCGCATCAGCCGACTCCAGCGTCTTGTACTTCTCGCCATCCGGAAGTACAACGACCGCGACATCCCGCCCTTCGAAATGGGCCTTGACCCGATCAAGATACAACGGCGCGACCCGATCATTGGTCACGATCATGACCTGGCGCGAATCCACATGACGATGGAACAGCGCCTGGTCATCCAGAAGTTGCTGACCGATATAGATGGGGTAGCTTCGTTCCTGAAGCTCGACAGTAAGAGTTCTCATGACGATTAGTACTTCGGCGTATTGGCCTTTTCGTGGGCTTTGAGGATCTGGCGAACCAGGGTTCGGCTTGACGCGCTTCCCGTATCGATCACAAAGTCAGCCACCCGACGATAAATGGGCTCCCGGATCTCAAACAGCTCCGTGAGGCGCTGGCGGGGATCATCGGTCTGCAACAGGGGACGATTGGTGTCCTTATGGGTTCTCTCGAGCTGCTTTTCGACCGGGCAATGGAGGTAGACAACAAAGCCACGATCTTTAAGACAGCGCTGATTTTCCGGGAGAAGAATCGAGCCACCACCGGTGGCCAGAACGACCCCGTTAAGACAGGTCAGTTCCTCAATCGCTTCGGCTTCTCTCCGGCGAAAGCCAGCTTCACCCTCGTATTCAAAGATCAGCGGGATGCTGACACCGGTCTTGCGTTCAATTTCCTTGTCGCTGTCGACAAAATCAACACTCAAGGCCTTGGCCAGCAAACGACCGATGGTGCTCTTCCCTGCCCCCATCGGGCCGACCAGAAAGATACTGTTGTATTTGGCCATGAGCAGAAAGTTTCAAATTTTTCGATCATATCACGGGCGCCCCATGGATCCGTGGCGCCCCTGACTCCGATTCGTTCGGGTCGCTCACCCGTTGGCACAAAAAAGCCGGGCTAAAAGCCCGGCTTTTTTGGCCTCTGATCTGAAAATCAGGGCTTGGGAGCTGCTGCTGGAGCAGGCGCTGCATCCTTGGCAGGAGCAGCAGTCGGCGCCGGAGCGGCCGCTGCAGCCGGAGCCTTGCGATCAATCTTGGCCTTGGCCTGAAGTGCGCTGATCTTGTCCTGCAGCTTCTTGGTCTGGACCATGCTCTTCAACTGATCCTTGACGGCATCAAAGGGAGGCGGAGCCTGATCACGCGATTCTTCGCGGGTAATGATGTGCCAGCCGAACTGCGACTGAACGGGGGTCTGGGTGGTTTCGCCATTCTTGAGAGCCACAACGGCATTGGAGAAAGGCTCGACCATCTGCTGCGGGTTGAACCAACCCAGCTCACCACCCTTGTCCTTGGAACCGGGGTCCTTGGAGAACTTCTTGGCCAGGGCTTCGAACTTTTCACCCTTACCCAGCTTTGCAATGATGTCCTTGGCTTCAGCTTCGCTCTCCACCAGGATGTGGCGCGCGCGATATTCGGTCTTCTGCATGGGACCGACGCGATCGTCATATTCCTTCTTGAGATCGGCATCCGTAACCTCGGCGCCCTCGATGAAGACTTCTGCCGCCGCCTGAGACAGCAGCATGCGCTCTGCATTTTCGATCTTCGCAGCCAGCTTCTGGTCCTTGATCGCATCGGAGGTGACGAGATCCTGGCTCAGCAGCTCGCGCTTGATGAGTTCATCAACGATCTTGTCGTCCGGAATCTTGTTTTCGCCACGGCGCTCGTTGACTTCCTCTGCGAGGATATCGAAAGAAGCCTTGCTGATCGGCTTGCCGTTCACGGTTGCAATCACATCACCGGTGGCGACGATCTTGGGCTGGTTGTCTGACTTGCCACAGGCGGTTGCAACAAGAGCGACGGCAACCGCCGCAGCGAGAGTGCTGATCTTCATAACTGTCATTCCTTTAGAGGTTGGGTTAATGAACTTCATCGGGTGTATGCGCCTTGATGATCAAGGCATGAATATCGGTTTGC
>JBDKLO010000031.1:0-15685 GCA_039795615.1 Pseudomonadota bacterium | reverse complement strand
TATCTGGAACGATTGATGCCGTATTTCCGCGAGATAGGGGGGCGTTTTTTTGGGGCCTCACCATTTGAGCTCAAGGTGCAGCCCGGTTGGGATCTGGGTCGTCCTCTGGAAGCCATTCTGGACAGTGATGTGGCGTCAGATCTTCGCCATGGACACACCCAGTCCGGTCCTCATCGGGGAGACTTTGCCATCCTGATGGGCCAAAAGCCGGTCCGGGGTTTTGTTTCCCGCGGCCAAATGAAGCTTTTGGTCTATGCTCTGCTGCTGGCGCAATCACGGCTGATGGAGGAGCGTATCGGTTCCCGTGGCTGTGTCCTCATCGACGATGTGGCGGCCGAGCTGGATAGCCCCAATCGCCATACTCTTTTGGACCTCCTGAAGGGCCGTTCAACCCAATTTTTCATTACGGCGACGGCATTAGATGCCGAGCCTATGACGGAGAGCCTCGAGGCTACCGTTTTCCAGATCGAACAAGGTCGCTTAATCCAATCCGTGGCACCATGACGAACATTCCCAATCCAAACGAATACGACAGCAGTTCGATCAAGGTACTGAAGGGCCTTGACGCCGTGCGCAAGCGTCCCGGTATGTACATCGGCGACACCGACGATGGTACGGGGCTACACCACATGGTCTTCGAGGTGGTTGATAACGCCATCGATGAGGCCTTGGCGGGACACTGCCGAAACATCACCGTGACCATTCATCTGGATGAATCCATTACGGTTACCGATGATGGCCGCGGTATTCCAGTGGATATCCATCCGGAAGAAGGGCGCTCTGCTGCCGAAGTCATCATGACCGTGCTCCATGCAGGTGGTAAGTTCGACGACAATTCCTATAAGGTTTCCGGCGGTCTTCATGGGGTGGGCGTTTCCGTTGTGAACGCGTTGTCTGAGCGGCTTCATCTCGAAATCCATCGCAGCGGTTCTCTTTACCGTCAGGAATACGTTCACGGTGAACCGCAGGCGCCGCTTGCTCGGGTCGGTGAGACGAACCGAACCGGAACCACAGTTCATTTCAAGCCGAGCTCTGGGACCTTCACCAATATCGAATTCCACTACGAGATTCTGGCCAAACGTCTTCGGGAGCTTTCGTTCCTGAATTCGGGCGTTGCCATTACGCTGCGTGATGAGCGTCATGACAAAACGGACCATTTTGAATTTGAAGGCGGAATCCGGGCCTTTGTTGAATATCTCAACAAGAACAAGACGCCACTTTTCGAAAAAGTCTTTTACTTTATCGCGGAAAAAGACGGCCTGACGGTCGAGGCGGCATTGCAGTGGAATGACTCCTATCAGGAAAACATCTACTGTTTCACCAACAATATTCCTCAGCGTGACGGAGGGACCCACCTCGCCGGTTTTCGCGGCGCTCTGACCCGAACGTTGAATCAGTACATCGATGAACAGGGGCTTCTGAAAAAACAGAAGGTGGATACGGCGGGAGATGACGCCCGTGAGGGCCTAACGGCTATCCTGTCGGTCAAGGTCCCCGACCCCAAGTTTTCCTCACAGACCAAGGACAAACTGGTGTCTTCCGAGGTCAAGCCGGTCGTTGAGGCCGCCATGACCGAGAAATTCCAGGAATTCATGCTGGAAAATCCTTCCGTTGCAAAGACCATCGCCAACAAGATGATCGAAGCGGCCAGAGCGCGCGAGGCGGCGCGTAAGGCGAGGGAGATGACGCGTCGGAAAACCGCCCTGGATATCGCGGGTCTCCCGGGAAAACTGGCGGATTGTCAGGAAAAGGATCCGGCGCTTTCCGAACTCTTTATTGTCGAGGGTGATTCCGCAGGCGGTTCGGCCAAGCAAGGTCGGGATCGCAGGACCCAGGCGATCTTGCCACTGAAGGGCAAGATCCTGAATGTCGAGCGCGCACGCTTTGATCGCATGATTTCATCGGATGAAGTCGGGACCCTGATTACGGCCATGGGATGTGGCATTGGGCGAGATGATTATGATCCTGACAAGTTGCGCTATCACCGGATCATCATCATGACCGATGCGGACGTCGACGGCTCCCATATCCGGACGCTGCTGTTGACCTTCTTCTATCGTCAGATGCCCGAATTGATTGAGCGTGGCCATATTTATATTGCCCAGCCACCCCTCTATAAGGTCAAGAAGGGGAAGCAGGAGCAATATGTGAAGGATGACCTCGAGCTCAACAACTACCTGTTGCAGCTCGCTCTGGAAAAGACGCGATTCCACGCCGATCCTGAGTCCCCCGCGATTCTGGGCCAGGGACTCGAGACCCTCTGTCGTGAATATCTGGCCGTACGGCAGATCGTGGTTCGCTTGGGCCATCGTTATGACGAAAGCTTGCTGGACGGATTGACCGATGTGACGCCTCTGGAGGTTCAGGATCTTGTGGATCCCGCCCGCGTTCAGCTTTGGCTGGATGCCCTGGCTCAGCGACTGGCTCTGGCCGACCGTGGGGCACGGTTTGAGTTTGTGCCGACCTTTGGCGAAACCCCGGATGATTTCCGTCTGGCGGTCAGTAAACGTTTGCATGGTGTCTATAAGCATTTCGAGCTGGGTTCAGGCTTTTTTGGCTCGGGGGATTACCGCCGTCTCGCCGCATTCTCCCGAATGATCGATGGGCTCTTCAGCGAAGAGTCCTTCGTCGCGGCCGATGAGCGACGCGAACGGGTCGGAAATTTCCGCGATGCGTTCGAATGGATGATGTCTGAAGCTCGCAGAGGACAGCATATTCAGCGCTACAAAGGCTTGGGTGAGATGAATCCCGAGCAGCTGTTTGAAACCACACTGGATTCCAATACGCGCCGATTGCTTCAGGTGAAGATTGAGGATGCGATCTCAGCGGATGAGATCTTTACGACTCTCATGGGTGACCAGGTCGAGCCTCGCCGTGACTTTATTGAACGGAATGCCCTCGAGGTCTCCAACCTCGATATCTAGGGATACCCTTCGGTACCCCGATCTCTTCGAGGTACCGTTCTCTTCTGCCTGGGGTCTTTTCCGTCATGCCTGAGCACATCCTGTTTCTCACCGGAAAGCTCGCCGAGAAGCAACTGCGTCGAACGCTCGACGAGATGCGGCCGGACTTCAATTACACGGTCCATGTCTTGGGTGTGACCGTTGCCGCCTTGATGACGGCAGAGATGATTGGTCGTCGGCTCACCGATACCCTGGGTGCGGATCGTGTCCTTGTTCCTGGGCGTTGCCGCGGCGATTTGGACGCTCTTTCTGCCTTGCTGGGGATTCCTGTCACCCGAGGGCCTGAGGAACTTCATGACCTACCGGAATTTTTTGGGCGGGCGTCCCGTAAGCCTGATCTGAGCCTACACGATCTCCATATCTTCGGCGAAATTGTCGAAGCGCCGCAACTGACGGTTGACGGAATTTTGGAGCGTGCCCGACGCTATCAACAGGAGGGGGCGGATGTCATTGATCTTGGCTGTCTTCCTGCCACGCCTTTTGGTCATTTAGAAGAGGCGGTGTCCGCCCTCAAAGCCGAAGGGTTTTTGGTCAGTGTCGATTCTCTTGAGGATGAGGATCTTCTCCGAGGCGGGCGTGCTGGAGCCGACTTTCTTCTGAGCCTTTCTGAATCCAGTCTCTGGATTGCTGATGAGGTTGCGTCCACCCCCATTCTGATTCCTTCTACGCATGGCGACCTTGCTTCGCTGGATCGCGTCATTGAGCGATTTTCAGCCAGCGGTCGGGAATTTATTGTCGATCCGATCCTGGATCCGATTCATTTTGGTTTTGCTGATTCTCTGGTTCGCTATCACACGGTTCGGGCCCGATATCCCGAGATCGAGATGATGATGGGGGTCGGTAATCTGACAGAGCTGACGCATGCCGATACCGGTGGGATCAATGCCCTCCTGCTGGGAATCTGTTCGGAGCTCGGGATTCGCCAGATTTTGGCCACACAGGTGAGCCGTCATGCGCGACGGGCCATTCGCGAAGCCGATGTCGCTCGCCGCATCATGTATGCCGCTCGGGAGGCCAATCGGTTACCCAAGCATATTGATGATGGGCTTATGGCGCTTCACGAACGAAATCCTTTCCCTTTATCGCATGATGAGATCGTTGAGCTCCAGGGTGCCATTCGCGATCCCAGCTATCGAATACTTGCGGGTGAGCGGGGCCTTTATGTTTTTAATCGCGATGGACTTCATGCAGCGGATGAGCCCTTTGCCTTTTTTCCGCATCTCGGCGTGGAAGGGGATGGTGGGCATGCCTTCTACCTCGGTGTTGAATTGGCACGTGCGGAAATTGCCCAGAAGCTCGGCAAGCGCTATACCCAGGATCAACCTCTCCAGTGGGGTTGTGCCTTCGAAGTCCCTGTGGAGTCCCTGGTGAATCCCCACGACTACAAGCCGGCAGGAACCACACTGGCAGCGCGGCAAAATGTTTCACGTGAAACCACAATGGATTCCGAGGCGGCTTCCGAATGATTCGCGAGATTATTTTGACCACGGTTTCCGATAAAGGGGAAGCTCACCTCGCACCCATGGGCGTTCATGTTCTTGAGGATGGTCGGTACCTCATCATGCCCTTCAGGCCGTCGAGGACCCTCGATAATCTTCTGGCGACGAGGTCGGCCGTCATGAATTATTGTGAGGATGTTCGGGTCTTCGCCGGGTGTCTCACAGGACGCCGTAACTGGCCTTTATGCCCTGCCGATGAAGTGGCCGGTGTTCGTCTGGCCGACACCCTAGGGCATGCAGAGCTTCAGCTGGATCACTATGAAGATGATCCGGTTCGTGCAAAGTTTTACTGCCGCGTGGTCCATGAGGCTACGCACCAGTCCTTCAGGGGATATAACCGCGCTCAGGTGGCGGTGCTTGAGGCCGCAATTCTGGTCAGTCGATTGGATCGACTCCCGGCGGAGCGGATACGCTCGGAGATCGAGTATCTTTCAATCGCCATTGAAAAGACCGCGGGGCCGAGGGAGCAGGAAGCCTGGGATTGGTTGATGGAGCGGGTACACACGCATCTGGGGTGTGAAGCATGACGGGAATGTTGGCGAGCGTCACCTCATTGAATGAGGCCTCGGCGCTTGTTCCCTTGACGATCGATATTCTCGATTTAAAAAACCCGGCGCTGGGTGCGCTGGGTGCGCTGGAGCTTCTGAACGTCCAGCGCATCGTCGAGACATTTCCTGATCAGTGCATCAGCGCGACGGTTGGCGATCTTCCGATGGTTCCTGAAGTCATTGCGCGTGCCGTCGATGAGATGGCAGGGACCGGTGTCGACTATGTCAAGATTGGTTTCTTTGAGTCAGAGAGCTGGCAGGCAGTCCTGGATCAGCTGAGTCCCATAGCGGCTCGAGGAGTGAAGTTGGTCGCGGTTTTCTTTGGGGATCAGTCTTTTTCGCTAGGTGCCTTGCCTGCCTTTAAGACCGCCGGCTTTCACGGCATCATGGTGGATACCGCGGACAAGACTCGAGGAGGACTCCTTTATTATCGTGATCTTTCTTGGTTACATGAATTCGTCAACGTGGGCCAAAGCATGGGGTGCCTGACCGGTCTTGCTGGCTCCCTGTCGCTGAGGGATATCCCGGTGCTGAAATCCTTGGGAGCCGACTATCTCGGGTTTCGGGGGGCCTTGTGCGCTGGAAGTCGAACGGACGCTCTGGACCTTTCATCCGCCGCTGAGGTTCGTAGCGCGATGGCTGCGATCGCTTGACGCTACCTTAGGAGATTTTTGCGATGTGCTACACCTTGCTTCGCCCCCTTCTGTTCAAGCTCGATCCGGAGACGGCTCATCATGTTTCACTCACGGGGCTTTCTGCGTTTGCTCGCCTGGGTCCCTTGAATCCCCTCAGGGCCGATGCCTTAGGAAGCCCTCGTGAAGTCATGGGGATTCATTTTCCAAATCCGGTCGGCTTAGCGGCAGGTCTCGATAAGGATGGGATTTGTATTGATGGTTTGGCGGCCCTGGGTTTTGGCTTTCTTGAAATCGGAACCGTGACGCCAAAACCCCAGCCCGGAAATCCGAAGCCACGGCTTTTCAGAATTCCAGAGGCCGAGGCCATCATCAATCGCATGGGATTCAACAACGAGGGCGCGGATGCCTTGATCGCCCGGGTGCGCGCGGCGAAATATGCCGGCGTGTTGGGCATCAACATTGGCAAAAACAAGGAGACCCCGGTCGAAGAGGCGCTGGAGGATTACCGCATCGGGCTGCAAAAAGTGTATCGCGATGCGTCCTATATCACGGTCAATATTTCCTCACCCAACACGCCCGGCCTTCGCAGCCTTCAGTCTGGTTCACACCTTGAGTCCCTGATTCAGGGCTTGATGGCAGAGCGTGCCGAGTTGGCCAAGGCGCACGGTCAGGTTGTTCCCATTGCGGTCAAGATTGCGCCGGATCTTGAGCCGCAAGAGATCGAATCGATTGCCGACTGCCTGCTCCGATTTGGCGTGGATGCGGTGATTGCGACGAACACGACCTCCTCGCGGGAGGGAGTGAGCCAGTTCCTTCATGGCGAGGAAGCGGGGGGGTTGAGTGGTCGGCCCGTGCGAGAGGTGTCGACGAGTGTTGTGGCGGCGCTCGCTCGCCACTTAAACGGCCGCATCCCGATCATAGCTTGCGGCGGTATTTTTTCCGTAGAGGATGCCGCTCGGAAATTGGATGCCGGAGCGTCCCTGATCCAGATCTACTCAGGGTTTATTTACCGAGGACCTCGTCTGGTCAAAGAGCTGGTTTCAGGGCTTCGTGGATGATTGTTCAGGGCTAGAGTTTTTCCGGAAAGAGGGCGATGGCCCCATCCAGGTTGCCGGTTTGTGCATAAAGAAGCGGTATACCCTTGGGGTTTCGGAGACTGCCTCCCTGGAGCTTCCCGACGATCAGATGATGATCCCCCGCCGGATATTCATGGATCACTTGGCATTCCAGATGGGCGAGCGCAAGCTCCAGAAGGGGGCATCCGTTCAATCCTTCGGTGCAGCGAAGTCCCTGTAGCCGATCACCGGGCCCCGCGAGTTTTTCGGCAAGCTCCGCATGATCTTGGGCAATGACGTTGATCGTAAAGGATCTGCTTTGCTTCAGGAGCTGATAGGAGCGATGGTGTGGGTTCACGCTCAGAGCGATCAGGATGGGATTAAAGGAGACCGGCATCACCCAGCTCGCCGTAAAGATCCGCTGTTCTCCGGCATGATGGACGCCGATCCCATAAATTCCGGTGCTCAGTGTTTTGATCAATTCGGCGATTTCTGCTTGATGCATAGCGCTCCTCCTGCAAAGGGTCCGGACTTCTATAATGTCAGGCATCCTTTTGGTTTCACGTGGAACATTTTGAATGGCCCAGTTTACGCACTTCGATGAAGCCGGTCAGGCGCACATGGTCAACGTGGGAGAAAAACCCACGACGCAGAGGACCGCCGTTGCAGAAGGAACCATCCGGATGCAGGCAGAAACCTTGCGCTTGATTCAGGAAGGCGGCCATAAAAAAGGGGATGTGCTATCGATCGCCCGCATTGCAGGGATTATGGCCAGCAAGAAAACGGCGGATCTGATACCACTCTGTCACCCCCTGATGCTGACGCATGTCGGAATCGATCTCACCCCCACGACGGAGCCCGCCGGGGTCCATTGTCGGGCCACCGTCAGCACCGAAGGCCAGACCGGTGTCGAGATGGAGGCATTAACGGCGGTTCAAATTACGCTCCTGACGATCTATGACATGTGCAAGGCCGTAGATCGCGGGATGACCCTGACGGATATTGGTCTCGTCATGAAAAGCGGTGGCCAATCAGGCCAATGGCAGCGCTAGCGCACCCGCTCCAGCGTAACGTAGGACCAGCTAAATCCCAAGACCGCGTCCATGGGCCTTTCTTCCCTCGCCACTTCGACCCAGCTCTCGGGGGAAATCTCCGGGAAATAGGTATCACCCTCAAAGTCACGATGAATGATGGTGAGTTCGATGCGGTGCGCGAGAGGAAGGAAGAGGCGGTAGAGTTCGGCGCCACCAATCACGAACAGGGCCTCAGAGGCCTGACAGATTTCTTGGGCGTCTTCAGCGCGGGTGATCACTTCACAACCCGGAAACGATTGTCCGGCATCTCGCGTCATGACGATGTTGCGTCGACCTGGTAACGCGCGGCCGATGGCCTCGTGGGTTTTTCGTCCCATCAAGATGGGATGCCCCATGGTCAGCGCCCGAAATCGGCGCAAGTCATCGGGGAGATGCCAGGGCATCGCGTTGTTGGCACCGATAACTCGGTTTTCAGCCATGGCAACGATCAGGGTGATGTCCATGCGCAGCCTAATTGACGAAGGCACTGAAGTCAGGTCGTGGCTCAACACCAATTTCTTGTTCGCGCGTCGGGTAATCGACATAGCCCTGAATGCCGCCGCCATAGAAGAGGGTGGGATCTGGCGCAGTCTGAGGAGCGCCGGTCTCAAGGCGCATCGGAAGATCGGGGTTCGAGATGAAGGGACGGCCAAAACCAATGAGATCGCCCCGTCCTTCTTGGAGGGCGGTGTCCGCTCGTGAGCGATCATAACCCCCACAAAGGATGAGAGTTCCTGCAAAGCGATGCCGGAGCGAGGTCATCAGTTGCTGTCCCCGAGAGCGGATGCTGGCCTCGCCATCGAAGGTGGGATCGACGATGTGGAGGTAGCCCAGGCCGCGAGAAGAGAGCGCATCAGCGATGGCTTCAAATAGCGCCTCCGGATCTTCTTCGGACATGTCATTAAAGGTGCCGAAAGGAGAGATGCGGACGCCAACCCTTTCCGCGCCACAAACACGGGAGACGGCATCGGTCACCTCCAGGAGGAGGCGGATACGGTTCGCAATGCTTCCGCCATACGCGTCGTTTCGCTGATTGGTCCCGCTGCTGATGAACTGATCGAGCAGATAGCCATTGGCTGCGTGGATTTCAACACCGTCGATACCGGCAGACAGGGCATTTTTCGAAGCTTGAACGTACTGGTTGATGATCTCGGGGAGCTCCGAAAGTTCAAGCGCACGCGGGGTGACAAAGGGCACCATGGCGGGTTGGCCCTGTTCGTTCAGGATAAAGGCCTCTCCTGCCGGAGTGATGGCGGATGGTGCGACGGGTAATTCACCCTTGGGTTGAAAAAACGGGTGTGAGATTCGGCCGACATGCCAGAGTTGGAGGAACAGGTGGCCTCCGGCGGCGTGAACCTCTTCGGCCACCCGCCTCCAGCCTTCGATTTGCTCCGCGGTATGAATCCCCGGGGTCCAGGGATAGCCTTGTCCCTGAGGGGAAATTTGCGCGCCTTCGGTCACGATGAGGCCTGCGCTCGCGCGCTGCGCATAGTAGATGGCGTTGAGGCGGGAGGGGATATTTCCTGGCTGCTCCGCTCTGGATCGGGTCATCGGGGCCATGACAATCCGGTTTGAGAGGCGATAGGGGCCGAGTTCATAAGGGCTGAAAAGGCTTTCGGTCATGAGTGTCTCGATCGGTGGTGGGCTACCAGATCAAGTCATCAGGGACTTGATACTGGGCATAAGGATCATCAACGATTTCAGAGGGTTCGTCCTTGAGGGCATTCAGGAGGATGACGGCGCCTTCATCGCGTTGGCGAACTTTTTCGATGGTTTCACGTGGAACAAAAGCATGTGCTCCCTCGAAACGGACGATGCCAATCACGCCGCGCACCAACTGATCGCGCAGGGTGGCGGTGAGGTAGAGCTTTTTGATCTTACCGTCATCCGTAAAGTTGAATGGGGTATCACCTTCCTCCGGAGTGATGCGCCGAGTGGTGATGAGGTCCCGGATCTGGGCCTCGAGCTCCCGACGCGCTAGCTCGGCTTGGCGCTGTTGATTCAAAAGCCGATCACGCTCAACTTTTTCCTGATGGCGGGGTGCAGTTTCAACCGTCGGGGGCGCCGGACGATGGGCATTGGCTTTGGTGGCCTTCACCTGCTCCTTTTGCACTTTCTTGACCTGTTTTTCAGTCACGAGGCCTGATTTGAGCAATTGATCGCGCAACCCTGCCATGGGGGTCTCCTTTTGGAATCTTGGATAGGGATTCACCCTGATCAACCGGCGGTTTCATCGTGCCAGGATTCATGGGTGGTTGATGGAATCTGGGTACACTATGATAGACGCATTTGGTGTGTCCTTGCGTGGCACTCACCGCTACGAAACGTCCCTCGCCGAGACTTCAACGATGATTCCCTATCCCCAGATTGATCCCGTGGCTATCAGCCTTGGTCCCCTCAAGGTCCATTGGTATGGACTCATGTACATCATCGGCATCGGAGCCGCTTGGTTTCTCGCTCGGCTTCGAGCCAAAGAGCCCGGATTTCCCTGGACGGCGACCCAGATTGAGGACCTGATTTTCTATTGTGCGGTCGGCCTCATGTTGGGCGGACGCTTGGGGTACATCTTCTTCTACAATTTTCAGGCCTTCATGAACGAGCCCATGATTCTGTTTCGGGTTTGGGAAGGAGGCATGAGTTTTCATGGCGGCATGCTCGGTGCTTTTGCCGGCATGGCGGTGTTTGCCCACAAAGTCGGAGCGCGATTTGGTGATGTAACCGATTTTATCGGTCCCTATGTCCCCTTAGGCCTGTTTACGGGTCGAATTGGCAACTTCATCAACGGTGAATTATGGGGAAAGCCGACCGATCTTCCCTGGGGTATGATTTTCCCCACCGGGGGACCGGAGCCTCGGCATCCTTCGCAGCTCTATGAAGCGTTCCTCGAAGGCATCGTGCTCTACCTGGTGTTGTGGTGGTTTCGTCGACAGAGCCCCCCGCGAACCGCGGTCAGCGGCATGTTTCTTCTACTTTACGGCGCATTTCGTTTTGCCGTTGAGTTCTTAAGGCTCCCTGACGCCCATATCGGGTATCTCGCTTTTGGTTGGCTCACGATGGGCATGGTTCTGTCCCTGCCCATGATCGTCGCGGGCCTTTTCATTCTGGCGATGGCCTACAGCAAGGCGAAGGCGGCGTGATGCACACTCCACCCCATCCCGAGCAACAGTATCTCGATCTTCTCCAGGAGCTGTTGGAGAAGGGGGATCAAAGAATGGATCGGACCGGCGTGGGCACCCGTGCGCTGTTTGGGCGTACCCTGCGCTTTGATCTTGCGGATGGTTTTCCAGTCTTTACCACCAAGAAGATTTTCTGGAAGACGGCATTTAAAGAAATGCTCTGGATGCTTCGAGGGGAGAGAAATATCCGGGGTCTTCTGGAAGAGAATGTTCGGATTTGGACCGACTGGCCACTGAAGTGCTATCGGGAAAAAACCGGGGAAGCGATCAGCCAGGAAGATTTTGAGGCCCGGATTCTTCAGGATGCATCGTTTGCGGCCGCATGGGGGGACCTCGGCCCGGTCTATGGTGCGCAGTGGCGGCGCTGGAAGGCTGCGGATGGCCGAGAAATTGATCAGATTCAAGAGCTTATCGATGGGCTCAAGCACAATCCGGGCTCGCGCAGACTCCTTTTTGAGGGTTGGAATGTCGGTGAGTTGGATCAGATGGCCCTGCCACCCTGCCACAAGACCTATCAGTTTTTTGTCTCTGAATCGACAGGCCGACTCTCCGCGGCCTTGATGCAACGATCGGCGGATGCCTATCTCGGATTGAGCTGGAATATTGCAAACCTTGCGCTTCTAACCCATCTATTGGCTCTGGAATGTGGCTATCTCCCGGGTGAGATTGTCTGGTTCGGGTGTGATGTGCATCTGTACCTTAACCATCAGCAACAAACCCGAGAGCAATTGTCGAGGGCGCCGCGCGCCTTTCCGAGCCTTGAGATTCTGCGCAAAGCGCCCGATCTTTTCAGTTATCGGATCGACGATTTCGATCTCAAGGGCTACGATCCCCACCCGCATATCGCCGCAGAGGTTGCCGTTTAAGCTTGCGCGTCATGATTCAAAGGCTCAGCCGGGTCGGTCCTGCCGTAGCTCCTTCTGATGGATCAGGCCGCGGAACCAGTAAAGCAGCATCAAAGCAACGGCGGTCAGAATGCCACGGAAAAATTCCTGATGAAGGCTGACAAGCTGCTTCACCTCTTCAAGGGAAGCCCAGGACACTTCACGCTGGAGTAAGAACCCTGCAAGGAGCAAGGCGGACACACCAAATCCATGACGGAGCCAGTGAGAGGGCAGAAGGCGTGACAGGTGATGCCCGAGGAGGCTGGCCGGAATCGTGATGGCAGAGAGAAGGGCGACGGTTTGTCCGTCAAGGGGGGCGTGTCCGCTGTAGCCGATCAGGGCCGCGAGCGAATTCATTCCGATGACCAGCAGCGAGGTGCCGATAGCCGCCCGCATGGCCAATCCGCCTAAAAGATTCAAGGCGGGAACAATCACAAATCCACCGCCGACCCCGACAAGTCCAGTGACGACACCCACCAAAAGGCCATCGAAGAGGACGGCCGACAGATGCAGGCGGGCAGGACAGGGAGCCCCCGGCGGGGTCTCGACACCTCCGCGCAGCCTTTGCCCCAAGAGCATGGATAACGCTGTGACCAGCATCATGAGGGCAAAGAGGATCATCAAAAGATTCTCCGGCACAAATCCCGCAAGACGACCCCCGCCATAAGCCCCCGCCATTCCTGAAAGACCGAAGGCCAGACCGTTCTTCCAGCAAACATTCCCTTGGCGGGTATGGCGGATTACGGCGATCAGGCTAGTGGCACCGACCACGGAAAGTGACAGGGCAATGGCCGATTTAACCGGAAATCCCCCAAGATAGATCAGGAGGGGAACGAGCAAAAGGGAACCGCCGCCGCCCAGAAGACCCAGCAGAAGTCCGACGCCCACCAGGCCCAGATAAAAGACGGTCATGGCCTGAACTTAAGGCGTGACATCGACCTTTCCACAGGCGAGATTGGCCGGAACGGCCGCATGGATATGCCTTGGAAGCGGAAGGTCCAGGTGATTCATCAACTGAATAAAGGTGTTACGGTCAACGTCCGGCCCCAGACGATTATTTTTTTGAATCTCTTGCCGGATGGATGAAACCGTTAGCCCCTGATAGTCATGCCCGGGATACACGAGGGTCTCTGGGGGGAGGGTAAAAAGTTTCTGGTGAATGCTGTCGAAAAGCTGCCCAGGATCCCCTTGTTGAAAATCCGTTCGACCACAACCGCCGATGAGTAGGGCATCGCCGGTGAAAACGCGGTCATTGAAAAGGTAACTCACACAGCTTTGGGTATGCCCCGGGGTATGGAGCACGCGCCATTCAATGGATCCCATTTGCAAACGAACGCCATCGGAAACAAGAAGATCCGGGCAGAGCGTTCCAGCCGCCTGATGCACGATACTGTGGCTCCCCAGGCGCTCCTTCAGAAGTCCGGAGCCTGTGATGTGGTCGGCGTGAACGTGGGTTTCAAGGGTATAGAAGAGAGTAAGGCCTAGCCGGTCCAGGAGCGTCGTGTAAGTCTCAACTTCGCTGGCCACCGGGTCGATCAAAAGGGCTCGATGGGTGATCGGACAGCCCAGAAGGTAGGTGTAAGTAGAGGTTTCGGACTCAAAGAGCTGGCGGAAGATCATCGTACGTCACCAAGCAAAACATTAGAATACCCTAATGGATGGGGATCCGGAAATGATCTATGCCAGGCTCCAAGGCCCTGGGGGGCCTTGGAGCGAATGCCGTTCTTACTGGGGGGCCGACATGGACGCCAAAGCCTTGGCGTCGGCGATGGCTTTTTTCCGCTCGTGGCCCGGGAGAGCAATCAGGCCTTTGTCAGCGAGATAGCCTTCGGGTCCTGAAGCCTTATCGCTTAGGAATTCAGTTACATACTCGCTGATGCCCGGGATCAATCCCACATGGGCCTTTTTAACGTAGAAGAAAAGCGGGCGAGAGATGGGGTATTTGCCATCGATGATGGTTTCATAGACGGGGGCCTGACCATCAATCATGGCGGCATGCAGTTTGTCATCGTTGACATCGAGGAAGCTGAAGCCAAAGATCCCGAAGGCGCTCGGGTTCGCCTCAATCTTCTGAACGATGAGATTATCGTTCTCACCGACTTCGACGTAGGCGCCGTCTTCACGAATGGTCATGCAGGTGTTTTTGAACCAGGCCTCATCTGAAGCCTTCTTCTCCTTGATCCAGGCCACACTCTGACAGCCGGCCTCGAGCGCCAATTCCACGAACGCATCCCGCGTCCCGGAGCTCGGGGGTGGGCCCAGCACCTGAATTTTCTGCGCAGGGAGGTTAGGGTTGATTTCCTTCCAGGTCTTGTAAGGGTTATCAATCACAACCTGCGCGGCCGGATTCTTGGGATCGGGCACTTTTTTGGCCAGCGCCAGATAGAGCTCGTGACGGGTCACCGATAAACGATCCTTGGCCTTAACCGACTGAGCCAAAACGATCCCGTCGTATCCAAAGCGGATTTCGGCAATGTCCTTGACCCCGGCTTTCTGGCACATTTCAAACTCGGCTTTCTTGATGCGCCGTGAGGCATTGACGATATCCGGGGTATTCGGACCAAGGCCTGCACAGAAAAGCTTGATGCCACCGCCAGTGCCGGTTGCCTCGACTTTCGGTGTTTTGACGGTTCCTTTTTTACCGAGCTGTTCGGCAACCGTCGATGAGAAAGGATAGACCGTCGAGGAGCCGACGATACTCATGGCTTCGCGGGTGGCATCGGCGGCAGGCGCCTGACCGGAGGCCACCATGGCGAGTGCGAAACTGAGGGCGGTCAAAAGGCGATTAAAGTGGAACATTGGTGAATCCAAAGGTGGAGGAAGCTGCAAGTTTAGGCTTAGAGGACGGTGAGGAAAACCCACTCGTTCGGCAGTTCAGGAGCTGAAGGGCTCTGGACTTTGGGAAACCGCCTTGAGGCCTTCGGACAGGGTGGGATAACGCAGCACCACGCCCAGCTCTTCGCGCATTTTTCGGTTATCGAGCCGTTTCGATTCGTCCAGGAAGCTGAGCATGGCCGGCGTCAGGACCTTGCGGGCTTCCGCCAGAGGAATGGCCGGAGGTCTGGGAAGCTTCAGGTGATCGGCAACCTGCCAGAAATAATCGGTCATGGTGGAGGGCTGCCCATCGCTGATGTTGTAGGCCTGCCCCGGAGTGCCCGCTTGACGGGCCCTGAGGCAGGCTTCGGCGAGATCATCGGCATGAATGCGATTGCTAAAGGGCGCCTCAAGGGGGTCAATGACAGGAAGTCCCTGCCGGATGCGGGTTTCGGGAAGCCGCCCATCACCGTAGATGCCGGGAACCCTGAGGACAAGAACTTCGCAGCCGGTGCGTAAGCCATAGTCTCGAACCTCATTTTCAGCGGCCAAGCGACGCCGGGCGCGATCCGTCTTGGGGAGAAGCGGAGCCGTCTCATCGATCCAGGCTCCCTCACAGTCGCCATAGACGCCGCTGGTGCTGATATAGATGAGTCGCTTCGGCACGACTTTAAGCGCTGACAAGACCCGGACGATGCGGGGATCGGTGATCCCGCTGGGGGGCGGTGGAGCAAGGTAGTAGAGGATCTCAATCCCGCCCGGCAGGGAGAGCGGGGGCGCGGTGTCATCGAGATCCCCCAAGGAGGGCATGATGCCGGCGGATTCAAGCGCTTCAGCCCTCTCGTGGGAGCGGGCCAGTGCGGCTACCGGGGTGCCTTCGACGATGAGCCTTCGGGCCAGTCGAAGGCCGATATCGCCGCAGCCTACAATAAAGTCGGGGGGGAAGGATGGCATCGTGACCCATGAAAAGGCAGGAAAAGGGTTTCGGTACTATACTGTTCGGAGGTGTTGCGAGACAGCCCCTATGGGGTTTTCGCG
>JBDKLO010000030.1:0-11114 GCA_039795615.1 Pseudomonadota bacterium | reverse complement strand
TTTTCTGTGGCACTTTCCGTGGGCTCGCGCCCCCCAGGCGTTACCTGGCGTCCTGTCCATTGGAGCCCGGACTTTCCTCCATCCTGCGCAAGGCGGGACAGCGACTGCCTGACCAACTCCGCCTGCCAGTCTATTCAATGTCCCCCCGGATTGGCTAGCCCCATTTGTCGGGAAGGATAAATGCACTCAACTGGCGCAATCCCGCGAGTTTGCTTGGATGTATGCGTTGAGAGCGGGTCGCTTTTATGGTTTAATTGGGGCGTTTTTGCCAGACGTTGGCCGCTTTCTCGTGCGTCCCTGAGTTGATTGGGTCGTTGACCCTCCGGTCGTCTGGCGAGAGTAGCGGCAGGTTAAGTTCGGTTTCGATCGTGTGGCAACCCGCTCAGGGGGGTGATATCACACCGTCGAGCGGCCAAAAGTTTGTGCTTTCTACAGGCTCACTTATGCAAATCACTACAAAGAAAGGTCTGGATCTTCCGATCACGGGGGAACCTGAACAGGTTGTCTACAACAATGCAGGACCGGTGAAGTCGGTTGCCCTGTTGGGTCCGGACTACGTGGGCCTCAAGCCATCGCTCCGGGTAGCTGAGGGTGATACGGTTAAATTGGGCGATGTCCTTTTTGCCGACAAAACCCACCCCGAGATTGTCTACACCTCGCCTGGAGCGGGTGTGGTTAAGTCCATTAACCGGGGAGAACGTCGTGTCCTGACATCGGTTGTCATCGAGCTCAAGGGCAATGAGGCGGTTTCTTTCAACTCCTGGGCGCCTTCCAAGTTGAAAGACCTGACCTGCGAAGAAGTTCAGCAGAACCTTTTGGCCTCTGGTCTCTGGACGACCATACGCACTCGGCCTTTCAGTCAGGTTCCTGTGCCAGGCTCAACGCCCCACTCCATTTTTATTACGGCAGTAGACACCAATCCTCTGGCGGCACGTCCGGAAGTGGTGATCGCTGACCGCGCGAGCGACTTCAAAAACGGGCTGAGCGTCATTGCTCACCTGACCCAAGGAAAGCTCTTCCTCTGTAAGGCGCCGGGTGCGGTGATCGATACCCCGAAGCTTGAGCAGCTTGAGGTGGCAGAATTCTCGGGACCGCATCCCGCGGGCCTGGTTGGAACCCATATTCATTTTCTTGATCCAGTGGGCCCGACCAAGACGGTTTGGCATCTCGATTATCAGGCGGTTATTGCCATCGGGAGCCTCTTTACCACCGGTAAACTCAATGTCGAACGGGTTGTCTCGCTGGCGGGACCCATCGTGTCCAGCCCGCGTCTCGTGAAGACCCGGGTCGGAGCGAAC
Organism: Pseudomonadota bacterium; assembly: GCA_039795615.1. Classification (GTDB taxonomy): domain Bacteria; phylum Pseudomonadota; class Gammaproteobacteria; order Methylococcales; family Methylococcaceae; genus UBA6136. The sequence continues at coordinate 9,816 of JBDKLO010000030.1, read as the reverse complement.
CTGAGTGATCTTGTTGTCGGTCAGATCAAGGGTTCCTCCGAGGCGCGCGTGGTCTCAGGTTCCGTCTTGCATGGCCGGACTGCTGCAGATGGGGCAGAGTACCTTGGGCGCTTCCATCATCAGGTGACTGTTCTTGCGGAGAACCGCGAACGTGAAGCCATGGGCTGGATTATTCCGACAGGCAAGAAGTTCTCTTTCTTGAATGTCTTGCTGACCAGTCTTCCGGGTGAGCGGGGGCGCAAGTTTGCGTTCACCACCACCAAATACGGGAGTCCTCGTGCGGTCGTTCCGGTCGGTGTCTATGAGGAAGTGATGCCCCTCGATATTCTCCCTACCCAGCTCCTCAAGTATCTGATCGTCGGCGATACGGATATGGCGCAGGCCCTTGGGGCTCTGGAGTTGGATGAGGAAGATCTGGCGCTTTGTACATTCGTCGATCCGGGCAAGCATGACTTCGGCCCGGTCCTTAGAAAGAATCTGACCCAAATCGAGAAGGAGGGCTAATGTCTAGCACCCGTCAATTTTTAGACAAACTGCACCCCCTTTTCGCAAAGGGTGGTAAGTTTGAGACGCTATATCCCGTCTATGAAATGGTGGATACGTTTCTCTATTCGCCATCGGATGTGACTTCGGGCTCTACCCACGTTCGCGATGCGGTAGATCTCAAGCGAGTCATGACCTACGTATGGATTGCTGCGTTGCCATGCATGCTTATGGCGTTTCTCAATACGGGCTACCAGGCCAATCTGGGGATGCAGGCGCTCGGCGTTGAGAGTGTTCCAGGCTGGCGAGGCTGGATTGTGAACCTGTTTGGTCATAATCCATGGAATCCGCTCGCAAATCTGGTTCACGGTGCGGCTTATTTCCTTCCGGTCTACATTGTGACTTTGGTCGCGGGTGGTATCTGGGAAGTATTGTTCTCTGTGGTGCGTAAGCACGATGTCAACGAGGGCTTCTTCGTTTCATCCATCCTTTTTGCACTCACCTTACCGCCGACGATCCCGCTTTGGCAGGTTGCCCTCGGCATTTCTTTTGGTGTTGTGATCGGCAAGGAAGTCTTCGGCGGAACCGGAAAGAACTTCCTGAATCCTGCGCTAACGGGCCGTGCATTCCTGTACTTTGCTTATCCTGCATCGATGTCAGGTGACGCGGTCTGGACTGCTGTCGATGGCTTTGCAGGTGCCACGGCCCTTGGGCATGCCGCAATCGGCGGTGTCAGTGCGATCCGCGATGCGGGCATTAACTGGTGGCAGACCTTCCTCGGTTTTGAGCAGGGTTCGATGGGTGAAACCTCAACTCTGGCCTGCATCATTGGTGCGGCCTTCCTCATTTACACCCGCATTGCGAACTGGCGAATCATTGCCGGCGTTCTGGCCGGAATGATTGGCACGGCAACGCTGTTTAATGCGATTGGTAGCACTTCAGACATCATGTTCTCCATGCCATGGTATTGGCATCTCACCTTGGGCGGATTTGCCTTCGGTACGGTTTACATGGCCACCGATCCAGTGAGCGCGGCTCAGACCAATACGGGTCGCTGGTTCTTCGGTGCGTTAATTGGTTTCATGACCATGCTGATTCGCGTCGTCAATCCGGCGTTCCCAGAGGGAATTATGTTGGCCATCCTGTTTGCCAACATTTTTGCGCCCTTGATCGACTACGTCGTTATCAAGCTCAATATTGCCAAGAGGGTGAAGCGTTATGCCTGATTCCGCGCAGAAAGCCTCGGCTCAGCAGCCGGGATTTAAGGAAAAACTTGCGGTCTATGTCGAAACGGCACAGGTCTACGCCAAGCCTTATCTGGATCTACCCAACGATAGCTTTAAAAAGACAGTTGTAGTCGCATTGACTCTCTGTCTGGTCGGCGCAATCGTCGTATCCGGTTCGGCCGTTATCCTGAAACCGCTTCAGGAATGGAACAAAGCCAAGGACGAGAAGGTCAATATTCTTGAAGTCGCAGGACTTTATGAAAAGGGCACTGATGTTGATGCCGCTTTTAAGAATATTGAAACCCGGATCGTGGATTTGGCTACCGGCGACTATGTCGACGGAATGGATGCAAAGACCTACGACCAGTGGAAGGCGGCCAAGGATCCGGCACAGAGTGTTGCCATTCCTCCGGCTGAAGATATCGCCAGCATCAAGCGTAAACCCAAGTACTCAAAGATCTACCTGGTGCGCGAAGCCGGCAATATCAAAACACTGATCCTTCCGGTCAATGGGTACGGTTTGTGGTCCACGATGTTCGGATTCATCGCTGTTCAAGCGGATGGTGAGACCGTTGTGGGCATGAACCTGTATGACCAGGCGGAAACCCCCGGTCTGGGTGGTGAAGTCGTTAATCCAAAGTGGAAAGAGCTTTGGAAGGGTAAAAAGATCTACAACTTCAGCGGCAAGGAGCTCCATGAGAGCAATCTGACTGAAAAGGGCCAGACCATCGATATCGGTGAAGTCGCTCTCGGACTTGTGAAGGGTGGAGTCGATCCTTCGAAGGCCGGTTCTGAATATCAGGTAGATGCGCTTGCGGGCGCTACCCTCACCAGCCGCGGCGTCAGTAATCTGGTTCGCTACTGGATGGGCCGCGAAGGCTACGCCATTTATCTTGCTAAGGTTAGGAACGGTAGAGGTTAAGGCTATGGAACTTACAGAAGAGAATAAGAAGGTCCTCGTCGATCCGCTGGTAGAGAATAATCCCATCACCCTCCAGGTTTTGGGCATTTGTTCTGCTCTGGCTGTGACCTCACAGCTGTCGACGGCACTGATCATGAGTCTTGCGCTGACGACGGTAACGGCCTTTTCGAGTGCCGGTATCGCGTTTGTCAGAAATCACATCCCGAGCAGCATCCGGATTATTGTGCAGATGATCATCATCGCATCGCTGGTCATCGTGGTTGATCAGTTGCTGAAGGCGTTTGCTTACGATGTCAGCAAGCAGCTGTCCGTTTTTGTCGGACTGATCATCACGAACTGTATTGTCATGGGGCGCGCTGAGGCGTATGCCATGAAGAATCCCCCATGGGAAAGCTTCCTGGATGGTATTGGCAACGGTCTTGGCTACAGCTTGATTCTTATTACGGTAGCAACGGTTCGTGAGCTCTTTGGTTCAGGAAAGCTGCTGGGAATCGACATACTGCCCTTGGTCAAGGATGGTGGTTGGTACGTCCCGAACGGACTTCTTTTATTGCCGCCGAGCGCATTCTTCCTGATCGGCCTGATCATTTGGGGTGTCAGGACCTGGAAGCCGAAGCAGGTTGAGAAGGCAGATTTTGCGATCCAGCCCGCACATGGCGTCGTACATGGGGAGGCCCACTGAGATGGAAGCGTATATCAACCTATTCATTAAGTCGGTTTTCATTGAAAACATGGCGCTCGCCTTCTTTTTGGGGATGTGCACGTTCATTGCCGTTTCTAAAAAGATCGAAACAGCAGTTGGCCTGGGTATTGCCGTCGTCATCGTCCAGACCCTCACGGTTCCGGCAAACAACCTGATTTACAGTTACCTGTTGAAGGAAAATGCCCTGACTTGGGCCGGCGTTCATGATGTGGATTTGAGCTTCATTGCGCTGATGGCCTGTATTGGCGTTATCGCAGCAATCGTCCAGATCCTCGAAATGGTGCTGGATAAGTTCTTTCCCGCGCTCTACAACGCACTGGGTATCTTCCTCCCGTTGATTACGGTGAACTGTGCGATTCTGGCTGGAAGTCTCTTCATGATTGAAAGAGACTACAACTTTACAGAAAGCGTGGTTTACGGCATCGGTAGTGGCTTTGGCTGGGCGTTGGCGATCACGGCGATGGCCGGAGTCCGTGAAAAGCTAAAGTACAGCGATGTTCCGCCGGGTCTTCGTGGGTTGGGTATCACCTTCATTACGGCAGGCTTGATGGCTCTTGGCTTCATGGCCTTCTCTGGCATCCAACTTTAAGGGTTCGAGGTTAAACAATGCTGGAAATTATTCTCGGTGTAGTTTTCTTCACCTTTATCGTGGTCGCGCTGGTCTTCGTCATTCTTGGTGCAAAGTCCAAGCTGGTGCAGGAGGGCAATGTTGAGGTCCTCATCAATGAAGAGAAGACCATCCATGTTCCGATCGGATCCAAGCTGCTGACAGCGCTTGCGGACGCTGAACTGTTTGTGTCCTCTGCCTGTGGCGGTGGCGGAACCTGTGGTCAGTGCCGCGTTAATGTCTGTTCAGGCGGTGGTGACATTCTTCCGACCGAACTTTCTCACATTACCAAGCGTGAGGCGAAGGACGGCGACCGTCTGGCCTGTCAGGTGACGGTCAAGCAGAACATGAAGATCCACGTTCACGACGAAGTCTTCGGCGTAAAGAAGTGGGTCACCAAGGTCCGATCCAACAACAACGTTGCGACCTTTATCAAAGAATTGGTTCTCGAGTTGCCACGTGGCGAAAAGGTCAATTTCCGAGCGGGTGGGTACATTCAGATCGAATGTCCCGCTTACCAGACCAAGTTCAGCAACTTCAAGATTGAGCAGAAATTCCGTGATGAATGGGATAAGTACAATCTTTGGGAAATTGAGTCCGTGGTCACCGAGCCGACCATTCGAGCCTACTCGATGGCAAACTATCCGGAAGAGAGCGATATCATCATGCTCAATGTCCGTATTGCCACCCCGCCGCCGAATGTTAAAGGTGCACCTCCAGGCATCATGTCCTCGTGGATCTTTAACCTGAAGGCGGGTGATCCAGTTGTCATTTCAGGTCCTTTCGGCGAATTCTTTGCTCGCGAGACCGAAAACGAGATGATTTTCATTGGAGGTGGTGCAGGTATGGCGCCGATGCGCTCACATATCTTCGATCAGTTGCGCAGGTTGAGAACCAAGCGCAAGATCACCTTCTGGTACGGTGCGCGTAGCTTGCGTGAAATGTTCTATGTGAAGGACTTTGACACGTTGCAGAAAGAGAATCCGAACTTCACCTGGAACATTGCCCTTTCGGAGCCTAAGCCCGAGGACAACTGGACGGGTTACACGGGATTCATTCACAACGTGTTGCTTGAGAACTATCTCAAGGATCACCCTGCACCTGAAGATTGCGAGTACTACATGTGTGGTCCTCCCATGATGAACGCTGCGGTCATCAACATGTTGCTCTCCATTGGTGTCGAGAGGGAGAACATCATGCTGGACGATTTCGGGGGCTGATCGCCAACCGAGTCGTAGGAAAGGGGGCTGCGGCCCCCTTTTGCGTGTTAGGGCTTTGCTGGCCTTGTTGCGCTGGAATTTCAGATTAGGAGATTCGGAATGGCACTTTTTTTTACGACATTTTTTATCATTGCCCTTGTTGTGCTGCTGATGGCGGTTGGGGTGATGTTCGGGCGCAAAGCCATCAAGGGGAGTTGCGGTGGGCCAAATGGCGCAGACTGTTTGTGCACGAAAAAGTGTGACAAGCGCAAGAAAATTGAGGCGATGGCTGAGCAACAGTCCTAATCGATTCGGTTCAGCGAGACCTTCGATGGGAATGAGTAAACTCGCCAGAGTCGATCGCCATGGTTGAAAGTCTTCTTTGGTTTGACTACGAGACCTTCGGTCTGGATCCAGCCCGAGATCGACCGGCGCAATTTGCTGGGCTTCGCACAGATCCTGAGCTTAATGCAATCGAAAAGCCGTTTTCGATCTTCTGTAAGCCGCCCAAGGATTACATTCCAAATCCGGAGTCATGCCTCATTACCGGGATTTCCCCGCTGCGGGCTATGAGGTTGGGTGTTCCTGAACCTGAATTCATTCGTCAGATTCTCTCGGCATACTCTGTACCTGGAACCTGCGGGGTGGGGTATAACAGCATCCGATTTGACGACGAGGTCACTCGCAATACCTTGTACCGAAATCTCCATGATCCCTTCGCAAGAGAGTGGCAATTCGGTAACTCTCGCTGGGATCTTCTGGGTGTCGCAAGAATGGCCAGGGCGCTCCGGCCTGATGGGATCGTATGGCCTCAGGATAGGGAAGGACGTCCGACCTTGAGGCTGGATCATTTGACCGTCGCGAATGGAATCGAACATCACGATGCGCATGATGCCATGGGAGATGTGAGAGCGACCCTCGCCATAGCGCGTCTCCTTAAACAAGAGCAACCCAAGCTGTTTCGCTATTTATGGGACCTCAGGTCCAAGCGGGCGGTACTAGCGCTGGTGAACCCAGGCGGGATGACACCTTTTCTGATGGCGTCAACAAGAATGTCATCTGAAGCACAGAATCTCGGGATGGCTGTCGTGGTTGGGCGGCAACCTGAGAATCCGAACGCACTGATCATTTATGACCTTCGTTTTTCCCCGGAGGCCTGGATGGAGGGCGAGCCGGGGGGTGAGGAGAGTTCAGGCCCCTTCGGTATTCTTCATATCAATCGATCACCTGCGCTTGCACCTGTCTCTGTCCTCAGGTCTCAGGATGAGGCGCGATTGGGCTTGGATGTGGCCACCCATATGAAGCACCTCGGCGAATTGATTCAACTTCCCTACCGAAAAGCGCCGGGATATGAGGCATTTTCAAGGCCCTTTGTCACCGAGGCTCGCCCGGATGTGGATCTTGGGCTTTACGGAGGGTTTGCCTCAGAGCGAGACCGCCAGCGGCTCGACGCCTTTCGCTCGCCTGAGAGCCCTGAATTTCTCAAGATGCCAGATCGGTTTGATGATCTGCGATATCGGGATTTATGCAGTCGCTACAAGGCGCGTAATTTCCCGGATCGACTCTCCCCCGAAGAATCCAAGGAGTGGGCGAGCTTCTGCGAGGCCAAATGGCGACAGAAAGCAAACGGAGCCTCAATGGATAGGGCTGAATTCATGGAAAAGGTCAGGGCGCTGAGGGTGGCGTATGAATCCGATGAGAAAAAGATAGCGATTTTGAATGAGACCGAGGGGTATGTTCACGACCTGACTCAGTCGCACGGCTTAGCGTAGGTCTTAATTTCGAATATACTTCGAGCATTGTTCAATCCGTCTGAAAAGTGGAGACCTTAATGAAACGTTTTTTGCCGCTGATCGCACTATCCGCCCTGGTTTGGGCTGGCTTCGCAGATGCCCATGGCCCGACTCGCGAGAAGCATAGTGAATCCATCGAAATCAATGCGGCCCCTGAGGCCGTCTGGGCATTGGTCGGTGATTTTGCGCATCCCGAGAAGTGGATGTCAGTCGTAGAAAGTACGACGGCGCAAGGCGGAAACGAAAAAGGTGCGACACGTGAACTGAAGTTGAAGGGTGCAGCTGCGCTTCTGAAGGAAGAGCTGAAGAATGTCGATGCTGAAAAGAAAGTCATTCAATACAAGGTGGTGGATCCAACCGATCCTGCGGTGTTCCCTGTAAACAACTATTCAGCAAAGATTTCTGTTGAAGCCAGTGGTTCCGGATCCAAGGTGGAGTGGGACGCGGCGTTCTATCGGTGGTTCCTGAATAACAATCCTCCCGATGGAGAGAATGAGGCGGCAGCAAAGGCCGCGGTAGAAAAGGTGGTCAAGGAATCACTGCAAAGCCTCAAGGCTATCGCCGAGAAGAAGTAATTCGACGATGTCCATCAGCTCCAAGTTGAGTGCAAAAACGGCGGCTTTGGCCGCCGTTTTTGTTTCACTATCCCCCGCATGGGCATCGCCATTGGCGTATGTGACGAATCAAAAGGCAGACAATGTCTCTGTGATCGATCTTGCTGAAGGTCGCGTCATCAAGACGCTGGCCGTTGGTAAAGATCCTGCTGGGGTTGCAGTCAGTGAGGATGGAAACCGCGTCATCGTAACGAGTCCGACGGCGCGAGAGTTAGCCGTCATTGACGGAAAAGAGGGTCTTGTTCGCACAACGCTCGCTGTGGGAGAGGGGCCGTTGGGTGTCGCCATCACGGCCAACGGGCGTCGCGGATTCGTGGCTGACTTTTATGGTCACTTTCTCTCGGTGCTGGATCTCGATGTGCCGGAAATCATCAAGCGGGTTCCAGTGGGGCATTACCCGGCTGGGGTTGCGGTCACGCATGATGGAAATCGCATCTTTGTCGCTGAACGGGAGGACGATACCGTTTCATGGGTTGATGGGCTAACCCTTTCGGTCAAGCGTACCCTCAAGGTAGGGCGCCATCCCTTTGGGGTTCTTTTGGATTCGGAGGAGCGCCGACTGTTTGTTGCGAATGTCGAAAGCAACGATGTGACGGTGATTGATTTGGATCGCTTTGAGGTGATCAGGACGATTCCGGTTGGAGAAAGGCCCTATGCCTTGGCCTTTGCAGGAAAGGCGGGTGATCTCTTTGTGACCAACCAATACGACAGCACGGTCTCTGTGATTGATGCTCTTCAGTATCGGGTGATCAAAGTCATCCCGGTGGGTCAGTACCCTGAAGGGATCGCGTCCGACGCTAACGGAAAGAAGGTGCTGGTCGCAAATTGGTTTGATAATTCGGTTTCGGTGATCGATGCAGATCAGCGTGGAGTCATTCAGACCATTCCAACCGGGAATGGGAGTCGGGCTTTTGGTCAGTTCTTGCCTCAAAAGCCATTGCCGCGCTAGGTGGTTAGCCGCTCGCCACCATGTTCTGAAGATCATCCCCGATTACTTTTTGACGCCACCCCTGAGTGAGGCGGCACCGTTCGGGTTGGTCGATCAGGGTCTCAAGGTCTTTGCGTGTGGCTAGAACCGAGGCTGAGATGCCCAGATCATTGGCGCAGAGCTGATTTTTCTCGCTCAGTCGCTTGATCAGGTTTTTACGGGCGGGATCGATTTTTCCCTTGGAGGACTGGCTGAGTTCGACAGCAAGCTCCATCGGTCCTCCCGTGCCCAGTCGTCTTGCAAGATCTTCCGCTTTTTCTTGCTGGGTATGGCGCGGGGTGTTCCGCATTCTTAGGGCCTCAGAAGGAAGCTCGCCAACCTCTGCCCAATGGAGGAGCGCCTCGTCACGGAGAACCCAACTGCGGGGGATATCAAGTGACTGCGCGGCTTCCTCTCGCCATTCTGCGATTGTCAGGGCGCGGGCTAAGGTCTGTGGGGGTAAGTCGAGAAGTCCTCGCACTTTTTTCCAGGCATCAGCTGTCGGGGGGTCATAAAATCTTGGAGAGAGCAGGGCGCTGGAGTCTTCTTCCCACCATTCAGTTCGCCCTAGGGCATCTAGTTTTTCCCTCAGAGCAACAAAAATCTGATTCAGATAAATCACGTCATCGGCTGCATAGTGCAGTTGAGCGCTGGTGAGTGGACGTTGTGACCAGTCGGTTCGAGTTTGCTCCTTGCTGAGCTTGGTGTGGGTGATTTCGTCAACCAGCGCCGCATAGCCGATTTGTTCGTGGTAACCGGCGAGACCCGCAGCGATTTGAGTATCCAGCATGTGGGTCGGCAGCCGATGCGTGCTTTGAAGGAGGACTTCAAGGTCCTGGCGGGCAGAGTGCAGGACAAAACAGGAGTCCGAGAGGTCAAGAAGCATGCCGAGAGGGGCCAGCGATTTGAGCGACAGGGGGTCGATGCAGAAGATTCCGAGTGGTGAGGCGACTTGCAAGAGACAAAACCTAGGATAGTAAGTCGACTCCCTGACAAATTCGGTATCTATGGCCAGGAACTCGATGCCCGAAAGTTCGGTGCAGAGCTGATGAAACTCCTCGTCATTTTGAATCAGGGTGAAGCTTTTAGTTTCTGGCATGTTGGGCCTGAGTTGAAGGTGTTTCAGCCGATTATAGGGGTAGGAAGCGGGGGCTCGGGATAACATTTGATTCTTTCGTGTTGTTGACAAGAAAACCAAGAATCTCCATAATCCGCAGTTCATCAATGCGCCCGTAGCTCAGCTGGATAGAGTACCTGGCTACGAACTAGGTGGTCGGGAGTTCGAATCTCTCCGGGCGCGCC
>JBDKLO010000029.1:0-5077 GCA_039795615.1 Pseudomonadota bacterium | reverse complement strand
GGGCGTTCGTGTCGAAGCCCCTGGGCGCCTTCACATGGGCTTCTTGGATATGGATGGCAGCCTCGGCCGGCATTTTGGCAGCGTCGGGATTGGGCTGGAGGAAATACGGACCACTCTGCGCCTGGAGCCCTCGGAAACGCTGACGGTAGAGGGGCCGGATAGCGAAAGAGCACTTCTGACCGCGAAAAAGCTCGAGGAACAGCTCGGGCGGCCGTTACCAGCGAAGATTCAGGTCGAGCAGTGCATTCCACCCCATTCGGGTCTGGGATCAGGGACTCAAATGGCCCTGGCAACCGGCGTCGGGCTCTCGCTCCTGCATGGTCTGGATTTAAAACCCGCAGAGATTGCCGAACGTTGCGGTCGCGGCCGTCGATCCGGCATCGGAATCGCGGCATTCGAGGCGGGTGGATTTATTGTTGATGCCGGACGGAACGATCGAACGCAGATCCCGCCGGTGATCTCTCGCCTGCCCTTTCCCTCCGCTTGGCGATGCTTGATCTTGCTGGATCCCACCCACAAGGGGATTCATGGGCCTGAGGAAATCGCCGCATTCAAGGCGCTTCCTCCCTTTCCAAGGGAAACGGCTGCTCAACTTTGCCATGAACTCCTGATGCAAGGATTACCGGCCATTGTGGAAGAAGATATCGCACGCTTTGGCACGGTCATTCAAAACCTTCAATGCATCGTGGGTGATCACTTCGCACAGGCACAGGGAGGCCGATTTACAAGCCCCAAGGTCGCAAATGCTCTCCTCGAGCTTGAGCATGCAGGGGCGGTCGGTATCGGCCAAAGCTCCTGGGGCCCTACGGGATTTTGTCTGGTGGAATCGCCCGAGGTGGCAAAGAATCTTGTGGAAAAGGCCTTGATCCACCACTGGGCTCAAGAAGGTCTGGAGATCAGGATCGCTACCCCCAGAAACCATGGCGCCCGAATTACGACGATAACGCATGGCATTGAGCAACGATAAGCGGGATACCACGCCACCGATCCTTGCGATCGCGGCTTCAGCCCGCGTGCTCGCAGAATCCAGTCGGAAGGGGGGCACCACGCTTCTTGCCATTGATCAATATGGGGACGAAGACACGCAACGGGCGTCCCACGCCCACATCAGCGTCCCATCTCCACAAGGGGGTCTTGATCCAGACCAAATCCTCAAGGCCATTGAAACCCTTGATCCCCAGAGAGAGGCGCAGGTGGTGGTCGGCGGAGGTCTTGACAGTCTTCCGGATCTCGTCGAGTCCATCGCACACCAGCGAACGCTGGTTGGAAATCCACCCCACCTTTTCAGGTTGCTGAAAGAGCCGAAATCCTGGTTTGGGCTACTGGATGCACTGGCGATTCCCTATCCTGAAGTCTCGTGGAAATCGCCTCGGGATCCGGCATCTTGGTTGCTCAAGACCGGTTGCAGCGAAGGGGGCAAGGGTGTACGCTCTCCCGCCCATGATCAGGCCGAATCCGGTGATTATTATCAGCGGCGCTTGGCCGGCTCCACCTACTCCGTCCTGTTCCTTGCGAATGGCGACGCCCTGAGGATCATCGGCTTCAACACCTTGCAAACCATCGCCGTTGGCAAGACACCTTTCTTGTTCGCAGGTGCAACGAATTTCACGAATCTTGGGACAGACGTCCTTCGTCGGGTGGGTGCGTTCGCTCTAAAGCTCGTTCGAACAACCGGACTGGTTGGTCTCAATAGCCTGGATTTCATGCACGACCCGCAAAAAGGGCCCATGGTTCTCGAAATCAACCCAAGGCCTAGCGCGACCATGGCCCTTTACGATCGAGACGCCCCTCGGGGCCTCCTCCGGGCCCATACGGAGGCCGTCAAAGGCCGTTTAGAAGAGATGTCGGCACCCCAACAATTTCGCGCCTTTCATGTGGTCCTCGCCCAACGAAAGCTTGCCATCACCCAGGCGATCACCTGGCCCAGCTGGTGTCACGATCGCCCACGGCTTGGCACGAGCATCATGCTGGGTAGCCCGTTTTGCACCGTCGAAGCGTCATCATCAACGCCACAACGCGCTCTTGAGCTCCTCAAGCAACGAATCGGTCTTCTAACCCGTGTGATGACCCATCCAGCGCAAACGCCTCCCTTTTCTTATCCTGTCTGAACGAACATCCGGAGAATCCGATGCAATCCCATGTCAGCGTCAACGCCTACGCACTTCCCATCGTCAAATACATGATTGCCCATGCCGACCGCTTGCGGTTGAAGATTGATCGGCTGGCTAACAACTGCACCGTCATCGACGCAGGCATTCAGGCCGTCGGGGGACTCGAAGCCGGTCGGCTGATCGCCGAAGTCTGCATGGGGGGACTTGGGAAAGTCACGTTGACCCAGGACTCGCCCTTCAAGCGCTGGCCAACCATGGTCAACGTTCACAGCACGAATCCTGTTTTTGCCTGCCTTGGCAGTCAGTACGCGGGCTGGAGCCTTTCACATGGCGAAGGCAAAGGCGCCTTTTATGCTCTGGGTTCAGGGCCTGCTCGCGCCATGGCAACCAAGTTCAAGGATGGCGTTGAAAAGCCCGTAGAGGAGCTTTACGAGGAGCTCGGTTACCGCGATGTGTTCGGAGAAACTGCGATTGTCATGGAAGTGGACAAGGTCCCTCCGGTGGAAGTCATTGAGAAGGTGGCCAAGGCCTGCAAGGTTGAAACCGATAGCGTGCATGTCATTCTGACCCCGACCTCGAGCTTGGCTGGCGGCATGCAGGTGGTCAGCCGCGTTCTGGAGGTCGCCCTTCACAAGGCCCACTCGCTTCACTTCCCCTTGGGCAACATCATGGACGGCATGGCATCGGCTCCGGTCCCCCCGCCCCATCCGAATTTCGTCAAGGCCATGGGTCGGACCAACGATGCCATCCTCTTTGGCGGCACGGTCCATCTCTTCGTCAAAGGCTCCGATGAGGCCGCTCGCGCGCTCGCGATGGAGCTTCCAAGCTCAACCTCCCGGGACTACGGCAAACCTTTTGCCGAAGTCTTCAAAGAATACGGCTACGATTTCTTCAAGGTCGATCCCATGCTGTTCAGCCCGGCGAAGGTCATTGTCACCGCTGTCGAATCCGGCTTGAGTTTCCATGCGGGCGCACTGGATGAGGCGCTGTTGGACCGAAGCTTCGATGGTTAAAGGCCGGATTGCCGTCATCACGGACGACCCGGGCTGGCATGGAAAAAGGCTTCGAGAGGCCTTTGCAGCCCGAAGCCATGAGGCCGTCTTCCTGAGCTTGACCGAATGTCATCTCGATCTCGATGACGGCGCCATTCCCATCCGGCTCCCCGGATTTGAGGACGCTCTGCCTGATGGCGTCTTCGTTCGGGGGGTTCCTGGAGGGACACTGGAACAGGTGACGTTCTACCTCGACATCCTCCATGGGCTGAAAGCCTTGGGCATACCGGTCTACAACGATGCCCGGGCCATAGAAAGAACGGTCGACAAAGCGATGACCAGCTTTGTCCTGCATCTAGCAGGGATCCCGACCCCCCCGGTCTGGGTGACAGGATCTCTCGAAGAGGCCAGGGCCCGGATCACATCGGAATTGGCCCTCGGACATTCGATTGTCACAAAACCGCTGTTTGGCTCTCAAGGCGTGGGGCTTCGCCGATTTTCAGACCTCACGGAACTTAAGACGCTGAGCGCTGATCAGGGACTTTTCTATCTTCAGCGGTATGTCGATTCAGGGGATGACTCCCATGACTTTCGCGTCTTTGTGATCGCAGGAAAAGCCGTCGCAGCCATGCGACGCTGTGGCATCACCTGGCTCAACAACGTGCACCAAGGGGCACGCTGCGAGCCGGTCATGCTCGATGAAATCCTTCTGGTCCGGCTAGCGGAGGATGCGGTGAAAGCTCTCGACATGAACTATGCCGGTGTGGACATCATTCGAGATCGAAATGGCCGCGCGTCGGTCCTTGAGGTCAATAGTATTCCCGCCTGGAAGGGGCTCCAGAGTGTCACTCAGACCCTGATCGCCGAACGTTTGGTCGATGATTTTCTAGATCAGGCTGAAACACCTGCGATTCGCTCGCACCATCACTCGTGAAGACCTTGATGTCAGAACGGATCGACTGGGCTCAAAAAGCCTATCTGGAGGCCTGTGATCTCGAAATCCGGGCCATTAAGCCCGGAAATGTCGGTGATCACGCCCCAGGTCATGACATGCAGGCCGAAGACTTCAGGATAAGCGCCTCTGTCAGCGTAGCGCCGCTGACCGATGCCACTCTGGGCGTGGGCGAGCGGATCTATCGGGCCGTCTCCGCCACAAGGGAGGCCGTCGGTTGCAATACCAACCTTGGCATTTTGCTCCTCGCAGCGCCTCTGATCGAGGCCTACTATCAGCAAGGCAACGGTCAGTGCCTCGCTGAAAGCCTGGTCAGGGTCCTCAAGGCATTGCATGATCGGGATGCCGAATGGCTCTTTCGAGCCATTGTTCTCGCCAATCCCGGGGGCTTGGGTGAGGCGCCCAAGGGCGACGTTCATAAGACGCCACAGCTTTCGATTCTGGAAGCCATGGCTCTCTCGGAAGAGCGGGATTTCATTGCAAGGCAATACACCCGTTCTTTTACAGATATTTTCCAGACGGCCGTTCCGTTGTATGATTCTCGATTGTCCATTGGGGACGCTGAAGAGTGGGCAACGGCGGCCGTCTTTTTGGGCTTACTCAGCCAATTTAAAGACAGTCATGTCGAACGGAAGTTCGGCACGGCGTGTGCAGACCAGGTAACGCAAAAGGCGCGCTCGGTGTACACACTCCTTGCAGGACCCGTTGATCCAGAAAAAGTCTTGGGACCTCTTCTCGACTTGGACCGAGAGTTCAAGGCTCGGGGGATTAACCCGGGCACAACGGCTGACCTTACGGTGGCGACGCTTTTGGTATCGCGGCTGGATAAGGGGCCAATGAACGAGATTTAGGACACAAGCGCTTAAATACAACAACTAAAACCAAGCAGGCTCGACTTAACGTGACTGCCGGGGGACATGCCAATGTCGATTCTGAAGAAATTCTTTTCATTCCTTAACAACAACGATCCACATAACGAGGATTTATCCATGGCAAAGATCAACAAGCTGCTCGTCGGCGAA
>JBDKLO010000028.1:0-8117 GCA_039795615.1 Pseudomonadota bacterium | reverse complement strand
CGCAGCAGGTCAAACCGGGTGACAAGATCCCGTCGATTCCCGAAAACACGCTCAAGTTTGGATCAGAGTATGAAATCCTGGAGGGTTGGGTTTTCGGTGGCGATCTTCAATACGCCTCCAGCCAGTATGCGCGAGGTGATAACGCAAATCAGGCCCCGCAGCTTCCTTCCTACACAGTGGTCAACCTTAACACCCGCTATGCGCTGACCAAAAACATCGAACTCTTTGCGTTTGGACGCAATATTTTCGATCAGCACTACAAAACGTTTGGGCAACTGGGGCCGAACTTCTTCCAGAATGGTCAGGCCACCCAATTCTGGGGGCCTGGAGCTCCAGCGACGGCCTACGCGGGCGTCCGGCTTAATTGGGACTAAGTGCCATAACTCTAGAACGTAGTGATGAGGTGCGTCCTTCCCTGAACCATGTCGCGGGTGTATCGGTAAAAGTGGTAATGGCAGGCCATTTCGACCACGTAGTCAAAATATCGCATCGGGTAGGGGCGTTGCGATGCATAGCGGAAGAGTTGGCGGAGGTAAAACCAGCGAAGGCCATCTTCCTTGGCATATCGGAAAAGTCGCCCAAAAAGACCTGCCGTAAACACCAGGGACATCACGAGGTAGCGTGCCTGGGTGCTACGTGGAATGTTGGGGACCCGAACATCCTCGGCATGCTGATAAAAACGTCGCGTCACATAAAGATCATTCAGTCGCTGAAAATAGGTTTCAGGGGCATAGATCTCCTCAAGCAACTCAAGATACCCATCGGCCAGGGTTTCTCTCGACATTCGAAGCGGGATGACATTGGTTCCAAAATCCGGAGGATCCTTCTGATCCAGCCGATTTTCCCGTTGCAACCGATCAAACAGCGGCGTCTTCGGAATAGCTGAAAGGAGACCCACCATGGCCTGGGTGATGGCAGACTTCTCAATGAATCGGCGCTGAATCTCGAAGATCTCCTCGGGGTCGGAATCAAATCCAACAATCAGGCCACAGGTGACCTTGATGCCAAAGGATTGGATTTTGTGAATCTGACGCAGGAGAAACTCTTCACCGCTGGTTTCAACTTCGTCTTTTGCCTCGGTCCGCGATGCGCGCTGGATGTTCTGCATCTTTCGCGTTTCGCGGAGGGATTCGCTGTTGGGTGTCTCAATCCCGACAAAGACGGTCCGGATGTTGGCCTTCACGAAAAGTTCAAGGAGCTCGTCATCGTCGGCCAGATTGATCGAGGCCTCGGTATGCAGGGCCACGAGGTAGCGTTTTGATATTTGCCATTCCGCAATGGCCTCAAGAATCGGCACCAGCGCCTTTCGATTCCCAATGACATTGTCATCCACCAGAAACACCGCCATGATGCCGGCCTGATACCAGGCTTCCAGTTCCTCGATCACCTGCTCGGGTGTCTTGACCCTGGGCGTTCGACCGAAGGTTACGATGATGTCGCAGAATTCGCAGAGGAAGGGACAGCCGCGTGACATCTGGATGCTGCCCTGGAGGTAACGGTCGATTTTCAAGAGGTCAAGCCGTTGCGCGGGCAGCTTTTTCATATCGGTCCGCTGAGTCTGCTCGTAGCGCTGTTGATGCGTTCCCTCGGCCCATTCTGAAAGGAAGAGGGGCCAGGTCTCATCGGCTTCACCGACGAAAATGACATCAGCCAGTCCCTCAAGATCGTTTTCCTTGACGGTGATCCAGGGGCCCCCGACCACCAGAAACACGCCGCGGGATTTGAGGTCGCGGGCGATCTCCCGCATCCGTTCGCGCTGGACGATCATGCCGGTCAGGCCCACGATATCAGCCGATGCAATCACCGCATAATCCAGGGGCTCAACCGCCTCATCCATCAAGATGACTTCGTGCGTTTCAGGCGTCAGGGCCGCAAGCAAGGGCAATGCGGAGGTCGGCGTCACCGCCTCACGACCGAAGATCTTGAGGGAGTGATTGAAGTTCCAGTAGCTGGTCTTGAATTCCGGGTTGATCAGAACAATGCGGGCCATGGGCTTACTCGTTAAGGCACTGGGTTTGAATGTTCTTAAGTGCCTCTTCAAATCGCCGGTTGCGATCGCTTGAAGCATCCCATCCAGTCACCAGACGAGCAACGCCGGTTTCCGAATGAACGTGAAACTGCCATCCCTGGGCATGAAGTGTCTTAGCTACGGCATCTGAAAACTTTACAAAAACCATATTCGACTGTCGGGGGCAGTAGGGTGGGATTCCGCAGTTCATCAGAGCCAGCACAAGATCGGCGGCCATGGCATTGGCGTGCGAAGCGTGATGCCGCCAGGCATCGGTCTCCAAGAGTCCAACCCAGGGAGCGGTCAGCAAGCGATATTTAGCGGGAACCTGTCCCGCCTGTTTCAGCCGATGGGAAAAACCTTGGGCCAAATCGGGGTCGAAGAACACCACAGCGTCAGCAAGACCCCCGCCGATCTTTGTGGAACCCAGGGTCAGCACATCAACCCCGGACTTCCAGGTGAGATCGGCGGGCGAGACCTCAAGTGCTGCGGCCGCCTGAAGCAACCGTGCACCATCCATGTGAACGCGAAGACCCTGCGCCTTCGCGGTGGCGGTCAGTGCTGTAAGGGATTCGACTGCGTAGAGCGTTCCGCGCTCGGTCGATTGGGTCAGACTCAGTACCGCGGGGGGCTGGAATCGCAAGTCTTTAGGCTGCAAAAGCGCTCTCTCGAGATCCTTTCCTTCGATCCGCGCATCCTCGGATTGTGAAATCGCCCTGAGTCCGGAGCCTTGGCCAAAGAAACCCGGTGCGCCACATTCATCAAGGAGAATATGGGAGAGGCCATGACAAAGAATCGAATGGTAGGGATGGGTCAGATGGGCCAAGACGAGGCTGTTGCCAGCGGTGCCTGAGGCCACGAAGAAAACCGCGGCATCACAGTCGAGAAGTCGCTGGATTTCCTTTCGTGCTTTTTCCGACCAGACATCGGCCCCATAAGGGGGCTGGGAACCCTGATTGGCAGCGACTAAAGCTTCGAGCGCTTCGGGGCAAAGCCCGGACCAATTGTCACTGGCGTAGGAGGAATCAAGGGGACCGTCCATGGCAATTAGCTTCTTGAGTTGAGGATGCCAGTGGTTTTTGAGGCCCCAGCGGCAGAGCCTCGCCCTTGTCGATGGGCCTGGCCTGATGTCTCTTCATCGTCATCCCCCAGTCGACGCGGTCTTGGAATCATGAGTCGGGTCACCTGCCGATTACGAATCCAGATGACGATGCGGCTTGCAAAAAGAAGGGCGATGATCAGGCCATACAACAAGGGGTCTGCCAGATTTCCCTTCAGCTGCATGACGTAGTGGAGGATGCTCGCGACCGCAGCTACATAAATCCAGCGATGCAGCTTTTTCCAGTTCTTGCCCAGGAGCTTCTTGCCTTGCTTTGGGGAGCTGAGTGCCAGTAACAGCAGAATGAAGAAGGACAGAAGGCCAGGCCATAAATAGGGCGTTTCCATCAGGTCCTGTCCGATGGTTGGAAAGATCAGCGCATGATCGATGGAAAGGTAACCCCAGATATGAAGTGCCGCATAGAAAAAGCTGGTGAGCCCCAGAAGTTGGCGGAAAGGGGCGACACCCCGCCAAGAGGTTACGACCTGGAGTGGCGTAATCAATAGTGTCAGGCAAAGAAAGCGGAGAGACCAAATTCCAGTGAAAAGATGGAACGCCTCGACGGGGTTGGGCCCCAGCGCATCAAATTGAATCAAAACCCACAGATAGAGGCCAGGAAGAAGGCTCAGGACCAGGCAAAAATTCCAGAGATTGGATAACCATGTCACGATCGCGGCGATGACCGGAGAGGTGATCCCAAAGCTCAAAGGATCGATCTGGGGCTGTTTTTTTCGGAGCACAGCCTGGAATTCAATCAAAAACCTGAGGGTCCCCTTGATTGGCATCAGAAGTACCGCCTCAGGTCGAGACCGGTATAAAGCGCAGCCACCTGATCACCATAGCCGTTGAAGAGTTCTGTTTTCATTCGAGGCTCATGAAGGCTGCTGGCAAGCGGTCGCTCGGTTGCCTGGCTCCAGCGTGGGTGAGGGACCGCAGGATTGACGTTGGCATAGAAGCCATATTCATCTGGGGCCTGCTGGTTCCAGGTGGTGAGAGGCTGCTGCGGCAGCACTTCGATTCGGACGATAGCCTTGATGCTCTTGAAGCCATATTTCCAGGGCACGACGAGTCGAACGGGAGCACCATTTTGGGTGGGCAAGGGTTTGCCGTAGAGACCTGTGGCTAGAAGGGTGAGGGGGTGGAGTGCTTCATCCATTCTTAAGCCTTCCCGGTAGGGCCAATCCAGCAGTTTTCTGCTTTTTTGGTTCGGCATGATCTCTGGCGCCATGATGGAAGTGAAGGCGACGAATCGGGAAGAAGAAAGCGGTGCCGCGGCAAGGATCAGGTCCCTCAACGGGATGCCTCGCCAGGGAAGAACTGCCGACCAGCCTTCAACACAACGAAAACGGTAGATGCGCTCCGTGGGAGAAAACCGCTTGATCAGATCATCGATACTGAGCTTCAAGGGATGCTCCACCTGACCTGAGATTTCCAGGGTCCAAGGTTCGGTTTTAAGGGCACGCGCCAATTCGGCCGGTTCTGATTTGTCGAAAGAAAATTCGTAATAATTGTTGTACTGGGTGGTCGCAAATTCCGGTGTCACCCGAAGCGATGAATCGAGATTCATTCGATCTGAGCCGACTACGGAGGGTCTCTCTTCGGACGCTACAAAAGGGGCCGCCGTCAAAACGGCGCCCGTTCCCATCAGCTGCAAAAGACGTCGTCTGTCTTCCCAGACTTCGGGATCAGTGACCCTATTTTCAGGAAGACCCTGGAATAGCTTCATGGCGGGGGAAATCTCAGGGCCGAAGTGGAGCTGAAAAACGATGCATTAAGCGTTCAGCATTTCAGTCAGCTTCTTGATTTCCTGATCTGCATTGACCTTGTAGGTCACGTCATATTGAACCCCAAGGTAATAAAGCAGCTCGCCCTTGTTGTCGAATAGCGGCGTTACCGCCAGATGGTTATGAAACAAGGTGCCGTCCTTCTTGTAGTTTCGAAGCGTCACTGAAACCGGTTCATGCTTTTTGATGCCTTCTCTAAGTCGAGCCACTTCAGGCTGATTTTTGTCCTGACCTTGAAGGAATCGGCAGTTCTTGCCGATGATGTCCTCCGGTCCGTAACCGGTAAGATCCGAGAAGGCCTTGTTGGCATAGACAATCGGGCAGTCTTCCTGGTCGGGGTCTGCCAGAGTGACGCCGTTCACACAGTGATCCAGGATGGCGGTCAAAACCTGAGGGATCAATCCTGTGTCTTTTCTTAGAATCAGGGGCATGGTGTCGGTCTCCCGTAACAATTTTTTAATAGGTTTTCAGGCGGGTTCGAGGAGCGAGGTCAGCGTGATGACGGTCGTTTCGACGCCTTCGCTGATTGCGGATCGTAGGAGCTTGACGAAGGGGCGCATGAAAAGCTCCACCTCCAGTAGTTCAAAGCGGAAAGTTATATTCGTTTCCGATGGACCTACCGATTCCAGCCGGTAAACCTGTTTGTAGGGCATATCGATACCCTGGAAAGAGAACAGGTCGCTTTTTTCGAATTCCAGCACTTCGAAGGTCGAGGTCACCGGTTCCTCGTTTTCCAATCGAACCTGGCGAACCCGACTGCCTTTCTTCAAAGGCACACCATCTAAGGGCTCCAGCTCTACCACATCGATCATCCAGCGCTGATAGTTCTCATGAAAGTTATCGGCTATGAATTCGAAGACCTTGGTTTGATCCTGATGAACCGTTGCCGTCATTTCGGCGGCAATGGGCTCAGAAAGGCTCGGTTTGAGTTTCAGTTCCATGCGACTTTGGCTCTCTGTGGCTGTTCAGCGAGAGGGGGTTTCGTGGCCCTAGCGCTCATGAAAAGTTGAAAGTGGGGTCTCTGCATTTTGATCACCCTATTTGCGACCGGCATTGGGAATTATCTTCAGAACACGCCGGAAATTCTTTTCCGTCAGAAGTCCAAGGCACATCAACTGGATAAAATTCTCTGCCATGATGACTTCAAGACCGATTTTCTGTGGAACCACCTCAAGTCGGGTCCCGAAGATGCGATCCCAGAATGAAAAGACGATTCCGTAGTTGCTGTCATGCTCCCCGCGAAGCGCCGAGTGGTGCGCCCGATGCAGGGACGGGGTAATCAGTAGCTGGGAGATTTTGTCCTCGTTCGGGATTTCCGTGTTCGAATGATGGAAGAGGATGAAGACCAGCTGGATCGCCTCCATGGCCAGAACAATGTGGGCATTCACGCCAATCAGGACCACGAAAAGGCATTTGTAGGGGATTTCGATCAGAAGATCGATCACGTGAAAGCGGAAGCCGGTGGTGACATTAAAGGCCTTGTCGCTGTGATGGACCTTGTGGAAGCGCCAGAGAAACTCGTTGTGGTGGCCGACAACATGCCAGAGGTAAATGCTGAGATCGTAGATCAGGAAGGTCAGAAACCATTTAGCCGGGCCTTCCTCCATGGCATGGAGAAAGCCATGTCCCGCAAACTCCTGTGCGACGAAGAACAGCGAGGTCGCCCGAATGAGAGTCAGAACCACGTTGTTAAAGAAGAAGGCCGTGAGATTGGTGTAAACCGATTCCTTACTCGTGGTTTTGGCAAATGCGACTTTCGGTCGCTTCTTCTCGAGGGCAAGAAGAACGAAAAACGAGAGGAAGGCGAGCGTGATGAAAATGTTGCTGATGAGTTCAGCGAGTGCTTGGGTCGTCATTCATCACCTTTATTTTTGTTTGACGCTCATGGTGACACGTCCCTGAGGGAGAAGGCTTACCCCCATGGGCATGTGCGGCTCCTTCCGGTCGGACCGCTGTTCGTGCTGAAAGTTCGGATGCCGTCTTGTTGTTTCGACAGCGGTCTGAGCAGAATTGAATGGCATCCCAGTTTTTTGCCCACGATTTTCTCCAGGTCATGACCCGGCCACAGCTCTTGCAGTCCTTGCGGGGGAGGGTGGACTTATTCCCTCTGAAGTCCTGGGCCATACCTCTTTTTTTCGTCTTCATCGATTTCTGGTTTGCGTGGGTTTTCAACAAGTCGTGATTTTTTCTGTCAGACCCTATTAGTGTCCACAAATTCCTGACCATGGAAGCCCTCTCCGAATGAGAAACCTGATTCTGATTTTGGGTGATCAACTCAATCTCGACGCCTCCGCCTTCGATGGCTTTGATCCCTTGGTGGACCGGGTCTTTATGGCGGAAGCCAGGGAAGAATCCACGCAGGTCTGGTCCAGCCAGCCGAGAATTGCCGTATTCCTGGCTGCCATGCGCCATTTCAGAGCCCGACTGGAGGCAAGGGGGTGGCCCTTTGACTATCGATATCTGGAGGATCCTGAAAATCGCGGCACGTTGGCACTGGAGATTGATGCATCGATTCAGCGAAGGTCACCGGCTCGCCTGATCATGACGGCGCCTGGCGACTGGCGGGTCCTTCAGGAGATCAAGACGGTTGCGCGCCGGCACGAACTGACCCTCGAGATCAGGGATGACCGAACCTTTTTTTCGACCGTTCGCGACTTTGCGGCCTTTGCTTCAGGGCGGCGCCAAATCCGGATGGAATATTGGTACCGGGCCCTTAGAAGGCAGCATGACATCCTCATGGAGGAGGGGGAGCCTGTGGGCGGTCAGTGGAACTTTGATGCTGACAACCGCCAAAGTTTTGGCAAAGAAGGGCCAAAAGGGGTGCCAAAGCCTCTTCGGTTTGAACCGGATGACTTGACACAAAAGGTTCTGGCACTGGTTCAAGGGCAATTTCCTGATCATCCAGGTTCCCTGAATGACTTCAGTTGGCCCATGACACCGGAAGAGGCCCATGAGGCGCTCAGGGATTTTATGGACCATCGGTTAGGCCTGTTTGGTCCTTATGAGGATGCGATGTGGCAGGGGGAACCTTGTCTTTTCCATTCCCAGCTTTCGATGGCCATGAATCTCAAGCTTCTGTCCGCTCAGGAGATTGTCCGCGCGGTAGAAACCCGCTACCGGGAGGGAACCATTGCTTTGGCGTCAGCCGAGGGTTTCATTCGACAGGTTCTGGGGTGGCGAGAATACGTCAGGGGCATCTACTGGACACAAATGCCGGACTATCAGC
>JBDKLO010000027.1:0-11090 GCA_039795615.1 Pseudomonadota bacterium | reverse complement strand
GCTGCAAGAGTTTGTCTACGAGCGTGGTCTTGCCATGATCGACGTGGGCGATAATGGCGATGTTGCGAAGCTTTTCGATCATTGGGAGAGAATTGAATTGGGTGGACTGGGCAAAATCCGTGCATTATAAGGCCTGAACGTTCAGACTGACATCACTTAGGCATTTAATTTGCTTATAGCCCCATAAAGCCATCCATGGAAACGCCTAAAACCCACCACAGCACGGATCAAGAGCTCTTGGCCGTTGTCGATATGAACGACAGGGTCATCGGATCCATGCCAAGAAGAGACATCCATCAAAGGGGACTCCGCCATCGTGCTGTGCACATCCTGGTCTTTGATGACCAGGGCCGGCTTTGCCTTCAAAAAAGGTCGATGCGCAAGGATGTCAATCCAGGCGCGTGGGATACCTCAGCGGCTGGACACGTCGACTTCGGTGAAACCTATGAATGCGCCGCCCAAAGAGAACTGGAGGAGGAACTCGGCATCCGAACCTCAGAAGCGCTTCTACCGGTTGGCCTGATTGAAGCCAGCGAGACGACCGGGTGGGAATTTGTGCGGGTTTTTGTGACCCGACATGCGGGAAAATTAATCGCCAATCAGGACGAGATTGATGCCCTTGACTGGATCACCCATCACGAACTCGAGCGCCTGCTCCTCGACGTTGATGCCCGATTAACCCGATCTTTTCGGCTCGTCTGGGCATGCTTTCTCAATTCCGGTTTAAGTCCAACCTTCCTGCTGCATGATCGTCACTAACCTCAAATAGCCCTGCCGCGTTGACTCAAAGGCAAAGTCCGACGGATTAACCCGCAAGGGATCAAACAACTGATACGCCGACACATCATCCTGAGGAACCAGCACGACGTCTGGAGATGCGGTCGTTCTGAAGAAGACATCGGACGTTTTATAAGGGACACCGGCAAAGAGATAGTCGTTGGGGGCGCTGGCCAGATATGAGAGCTCACCGACCTCAATGCCTAGCTCTTCCAAAATCTCCCGCCTCAGGCCCTCCTCCAGACTTTCATTGATCTCGATGAAGCCGCCTGGAACATCCAACTTCCCTCGCCCAGGATCCTTCCCTCGAACACAGAGAACAAGCTGACGATCTTTCAAGACGAAGGCTCCGGCAGCCGCAGCGATATTGAAGAAAAAACGAAATCCGCAGTGGGGGCAATTGAGTTCTCGCCCGGCCGCAATGATGGGCTCACGCTGCCCACATGAGGGACAAAATCTGAAATGCTGTTCAATGTCATGATCACTTGCCATTGATGAAATCTACCATTCTTTAAGGCCTCACGGTCTGTGCTAAATTCAAACTATCCTTCTACTGCCGAACCAAACCGCTAAAGACCATGCATCCCTTTCTCAATCCACTTCTTTTAGTGGCTATCGGTCTGATCACAAGCCCGATGTCCCAGGGCACGGAACGTGAATGCGCCCATTCGAATGCAGACTGGATCCAGTTCTCGCCTAAGAATCCAGCGCCCGGCGATACCGTCAGGATCAAGGCACTCTCGATCGATTCGGCCTTAACCGATCTCCTGCTTGAAACAGAAGAGGGAACCCATCCTCTTCTGGCCCACTCAGCGGATGGTCCTCCCTATAGCCTGGACGCTGAGACACATGTTCCCCTCTCGGGATCTCCGAGGATCGTTGCCTTAAGGGGGGGAGAAACGGTGGCCTGCCGGGTCATTCAGGGCGCATCTGGCAGAACGGATAGTCCCCACGAATGGACTCAGGCCATGGAGGCCTTCTACGCGAGCTGGATTGCCCAGCTTTTTGATGGCCCGCCGGAACAAGAACTGAGTTTTCGCTCATTGGAACCCGTACTTCGGGACCCAGAGCGAAACTTCCTCCACAATTCGCTGGGACTCAACGAAGACATTCGCCTTCCCGCCACACCCGATTGCGCCGATCTCCCTTATTTTCTCCGCGCGTATTTCGCCTGGAAGATGGAATTGCCAGTCGCGTATCGCGCCTGTGATCGGGGAACCAGTGGACGCCCGCCTCATTGTGGCAGCCCAACACTGGACGATCGGTTCTCCAACTCGTCCATCAGCGCGCAGGGATTTACACAATTCTCCCGCAAGCTTTTCGACACAGTCCATTCGGGCAGCGCCAGGACTGCCATCAGCGATGAATCCACTGACTTTTACCCCCTCGAGATTTCCCG
Organism: Pseudomonadota bacterium; assembly: GCA_039795615.1. GTDB lineage: Bacteria > Pseudomonadota > Gammaproteobacteria > Methylococcales > Methylococcaceae > UBA6136. The sequence continues at coordinate 8,914 of JBDKLO010000027.1, read as the reverse complement.
AAGCTCACTCTGGCCGGGTGCAGTCTATGCAGACCCCTATGGTCATACCCTGATCATCGCCAAATGGGTTGCGCCCAAAGAGGGACGCCCGGGAATTCTCCTCGCCGCGGATGCCCAACCAGACAACTCTGTGACACGAAAACGATTCTGGGAGGGTAACTTCCTGTTTGCGGACATCGCCGGCGCAGGTCCCGGCTTCAAGGCATTCAGGCCAATCCTTCGCGACGACGGACGTCTGCAACTGGCCTCTAACCGCCAACTGAGTGCAGGCGCACCCGCAGGACGCTTTTCGCTGGAACAAGACCATCTTCCGGCAGATGACTTCTATGCCGCCATGGAGCGCGCCATCAATCCATCAGGCTTAAAAGCCATGGATGCCTACGAAAGCAAGTTGAGCGCCCTCATCGAGCAGATCCAGACCCGCGTAACGGCCGTTGAGAATGGAGAGACATATTCCAGACAACACCGAGGTGGCACAATTCCGATGCCGACGGGTCCTTCCATCTTCGAAACCACAGGGCCATGGGAAGACTATGCCAGCCCATCCAGAGACATGCGACTTTTGATCGCACTCAATGTGGTTTCAAAGTTCCCGGATCTGATCCGACGTCACCCTGAACTTTTCAATCTGGAATCAGGTTCTGCGGCATCCAGCGCAGAGGAGATCTCCCGTCATCATGCCGAAAGGATTCAACAGGTAAGCTTTCAGTATCAGAGAAGTGATGGCAGTCCTTTTACCCTGACACTGGCACAACTCTTTGAGCGTCGGGGCGCACTGGAAGTCGGATATAACCCGAATGATTGTGCGGAGCGACGCTGGGGGGCCATTTCAGGGACGGATGAATATCAAACCTGTACTCGGCAAGCACCTCAAGATCAGGCGGCCCGCATGGAGCAGTACCGCTCATGGTTCAGAAACACCCAACGCCCTACTCGCTGAAATGTTCAAAACACATCGCTTTGCGCTCACCCTGGTTGCCATTGGCACGGCCTTCATCCTGAATGGGTGTGGCACAAAAAAATTGCCCCCCAACAGTGGTGGTGAAACCATTAAGCCGATCACTGATGCCGTATCGAGTGATCGCCCCCGAAAGGGAAGTCGCGTCGATCAGATCCTTCGTGTCGCCGAAGATGAGTGGGATTTTTTCGGCAAGCAAACGGTAGTGATTGATGACACCCATGAATCGATGCCTTTGGTCGGAAAATGGGAGGATGACGGAGAGACCTGGGCGAATCGAGTCAACGTCTATTGGCGAAGTGTCGGGAAACCCCGCCTCGATGGCTACGATTGCAAGCAGCCTTGGTCAGCGGCTTTCATCAGTTGGGTGATGCAAACGGCGGGGTTGACCGACTCCGAATTTCCGCCATCCGATGCCCATTGGAACTACATTCGTTATTTTGCAGGCAATCATCAGGCGATGGCCGCCTTTATTCCGCATAAGATCAATGACTACACGCCAAGACCCGGCGACCTCATTTGCGCCACGCGGGGGAACTCCGGCTTTATACCGGTCTATGACGCCATGGATACCGGGAGTGTCCTGATGGGGCATACCAAGCTGCATTGCGACATCGTGACGGATGTCCGAGGAAATCAGCTCGAGGCTTTAGGGGGCAATGTCCGTAACTCAGTGACCAAATCAACCATCGCAACCTCACCCAATGGAAGGTTGAAGCCTTCCGAGAGACGGCCCTGGTTCGTGGTCCTTGAGAACCGCCTCCCTCGTTAAAAAAGGCGCTTAGACTCCCCTGAAGTTCATGCCACGCGCGATGTTTCCACCCGCGCCACGCATCATGTTCATGAGGTTACCCTTCTTAAACTTCTTCATCATCTTCTGCATCTGATCGAATTGCTTGAGCATCTTGTTCACATCCTGCATGTCAGAGCCCGAGCCCTTAGCGATGCGCTCTTTGCGCGAGGTATTGATCAGATCAGGGTCCCGCCGTTCCTTCAAAGTCATCGATTCAATGATGACAATCTGACGCTTCCATGCGTCATCATTAACCTGTTCCTTCACATGCTGAGGAACATTCCCCATACCTGGCAACTTGTCCATCATGGCGGTGATACCGCCCATGTTTTTCAGCTGCTGCAACTGGTCATAGTAATCATTGAGATTGAAGCTGGCGCCCTTCTGGATCTTTTTGACCAGCTTTTCGGCCTTAGCCTTGTCAATCGTGCGTTCGGCATCCTCAATCAACGAGAGGACGTCACCCATTCCCAAAATCCGGGAAGCGATACGATCCGGGTGGAATTTTTCAAGCGCAGTGGTTTTCTCACCCACCCCAAGGAATTTGATGGGTTTTCCGGTGATGTGACGCACGGAAAGAGCCGCGCCTCCTCGTGCATCACCATCCGTTTTCGTGAGCACTACACCCGTCAACGGCAAGGCATCGCCAAAGGATTTGGCGGTATTGGCAGCATCCTGACCCGTCATCGCGTCGACAACGAACAGGGTTTCAATGGGCTGGATTTCACGATGCAGCTCCTGAATTTCCTGCATCATGGCTTCATCGACATGAAGACGACCCGCGGTATCCAGGATGAGGACATCCTTGTAACGCTTGCGAGTATATTCAAGGGCTGCCTTGGCAATCTCCAACGGCGCCTGGGTAGCCTCGCTTGGAAAGAAATCAGCACCCACTTCACCTGCAAGCGTCTTGAGCTGCTCGATCGCTGCAGGACGATAAACATCGGCACTTGCAACCACAACGGAACGGCGCTCACTCTCCTTGAGATACTTGGCAAGTTTCGCAACTGTCGTCGTCTTACCTGCACCCTGTAGACCTGCCATGAGAATGACAGCAGGGGGTTGCGTGGCAAGATTCAGCTTTTCGTTCGCCTTGCCCATCACCGATATCAGCTCTTCATTCACGATCTTGATGAAGGACTGACCCGGACTTAAGCTGCCTTGCACGTCCTGTCCCAAGGCGCGGGTCTTCACTTGCTCGATGAAGTCTTTGACGACGGGCAGCGCCACATCAGCCTCAAGAAGCGCCATGCGAACTTCTCTGAGAGTGTCCTGTATGTTGGCTTCGGTAAGGCGCCCCTGGCCACGGATTTTCTTCAGGGATAGGGTGAGTCGTTCGGTCAGGTTGTCAAACATCCGGAAATACCTTTATGGGTATGCCCAATCGTGGGCAGTTGCTTCATCTAGGGCGCGCATTATGCCAGACTAGCCGCTCTGGGAGAGATTCAATGGCTATGGTTTCGCTTACAAATTACGTTATCGGCGCATATCTTTTTGCGTTTGCCGTGAGGCTCATATCGCTTAGAGCAGATCCACGTGACGGAGTTCAGAACCTTCATCGCTGGACTTGTGTCCCCCTCGCCTTGATGGCAACCGGTCTCCATGGGTTTACCTGGTTTCAAGCCAGTGATTTTGGCGCCAATCTGAACTTCAGCCTTTTGCACGCCATGTCGTTGGTCATGTTGATCACCAACCTGCTGATCATCATCACCGCCACGCTTCGCCCCGTCGAACAGCTCGGCATCGTGACTTTCCCCCTGACGGCCATCATCCTTCTACTAGGTGAAGCGTTTCCTGAACCTTTAAGGCCGTTACATCATTCTTCGCCAGGAATGACCATCCACGTTCTCAGCTCACTCATCGCCTTCAGTTTCCTTGGCATCGCATCCATTCAGGGCATCCTGTTGTTGATCCAGGATGCCTGCCTTCGACGGCGTTATTTCAAAGCATGGATCCTTCGCTCCCTACCCTCCCTTGAAAGCATGGAATCGCTGATGTTCAGCCTGATCGGATCGGGACTGTTGTTCTTGACCCTGTCTCTGGCCTCGGGCTTCGTCTTTCTCGAAAATATGTTCGCTCAGCACCTCGTTCACAAGACCGTCCTGGCCCTCATTGCCTGGCTTGTCTTTGGCACGCTGCTCTTCGGGAGAGCTCGATTTGGGTGGCGTGGCATCGTCGCCATACGCTGGACACTCGCTGGCTTTGCAACCCTTCTGCTGGCCTATCTGGGCAGCAAACTGGTCATCGAACTCATCCTCAAACGCGCTTAAATCACACCGCTACGGCCCCATCGAGACCATGCAACCCCTTCGCATCGCTGGCTTGATTGCACTCATTCTCTTATGGAGTGGATGCACGTTAATCCAGAAAGCAGCCGAACTCCCTATCGTGGCCGTCAGGTCCATCCAGTTCGGCAATGATCACGATAGAACCTATGATCCTGTCAGCCTTCAGGAGACGCTCTTACGATTTGCCGATAATTTCATTCTTTCTGCTTCATTGGCGACGGAAAGTCTGAAACACAATGGCGTTCCTGTTGAGCGCGAATTCATGGTCCTTGCCAAGGTAAGACTGAGCTCGGACATGATTGCCCTGGTGACAGGATCCAACTCGCTGAACAACCTTATCTCTACCCTGATCTACACCAAATCAATGCGCATGAGCATTGATGAATATTGGCGGCCTGTTCAATTTGGTGACTCTACGAGCGCCATGGCCAAGGTGCTGGATGAACGCAATCGTGAGCTTGATGAATATGCCGCCAAGATTTTGACGCCACGCCAGATCGAAGAACTTCAGCAGGTCATCGATCGATGGCATAAGAATCACCCCTCATCCGAACACAATATCGGTGAGTTGGCCAATATCTCAACCGTCAACCAGATTCTGAAAGTGGCGCATCAAACGGTCGCGAATGATGGTTCCTACAGTGTCTTTAGCCTCCTCGATCTGGATCCTTTGGCATCGCTTGACCCTGCGACCCGGGAGCTTGCCGAAACCCGGCTTTTCGGTGAGCGAACCCTCTTTTTGACGCAACGACTTCCCCAATTGATGGAATGGCAGATGGAACTGCTGGCATATCGCACCGGCCGACTTCCGGAAGTTTCAACCATCGTCAACAGTGCCGCAGGCATTTCAAAATCAAGCGAGCGGTTCAGCCTGACCGTAGCCGATCTTCCGGCCATAATTCATCGCGAGCAGGAAGCTTTTATGGCCCACCTGAAAGAACAGCAGGAAGGACTGGATCAATTAGCAAAAGATTCAGCGCACACCTTTTCAGAAGGCTCGAGGATGGCTGACGCAGCCCGAGATGTCCTCGTGACCTATCGCGCCATTCTGGATCAGATGAATAATGAATCAAATGAGCACCCTGACACTCCGCCATTCAGCATTAAGGACTGGGGGGAATCAGCATCGCGAGTTGAAAAGATGTCATCCAGCCTGCAGGCGTTACTAGGGCAGCTTGCGACAGAAAGCGGTTCACCGGAGCTACAAAAATTAAGTGCATTCACAGAATCGTCTGCACAACGCATTATTGATTACGCACTCTGGCGCGCACTTGCGTTCCTGACAGGCGCGGTTTTCATTATCGCTACAGGTGTTTTAAGTGGCCTGATGATTTACCGTCGAATCTGCGCTGAAACCCAACGCTAAGCCGAGATCAACGCGGTCTCCCTTGCACCACTGGTTTCCCTTGTGCAAAATGAGGTCATCCTAGTCTTGCCCTTTTTTTCACGCTGACCTTGGCGTGTTCGGGTAACTCTCTCTCTTAACTGCACCCCCCCGGACGGAATGTTCAGCTACTTCTACCCCCGCATTGATCTTGGAATTGACCTTGGCACAGCGAATACGCTCATATTCGTAAAGGGAAAAGGCGTACTGCTGAATCAACCCTCCATCGTGACCTTTGATCACGTTCAAAGGGACATCATCGCTGTGGGGGCTGAATCTCGGGCCATGATGGGCAAGGTCCATCCTGAATTGAGTACCGTTCGGCCGATCCGGGATGGCGTGATTGCAGACTTTGACATGACCTCCGGGATGCTGAAGCGTTTCATTCGAATGGTCGTCGGCCCCCACAAGATCCCCAGAAACGTAGTGATCAGCCTTCCAAATGGCGTAACGGACGTCGAAAAACGAGCCGTCTGCGCCGCGATTGCTGACATGGATGCCCGGAAAGTCTTCCTTTTGTCTCAGCCCATTGCCGCGGCCATTGGAGCGGGACTAAACGTTAAAGATTCCGCTGGCCACATGATCGTCGACATCGGCGGGGGCACCACGCAAGTCGCCGTCATCTCCAACTCTGGAATCGTGGTGGGTGAAACCATCAAGGTCGCCGGGGACGAACTGACCGATTGCGTTATTCGCTATCTCAAGGCTCAGCGACGCTTTTTGGTCGGTGATCGTACCGGTGAAGAGATCAAGTGCCGCGCAGGTTCCGTTCTGCCGGTTCCCGATATCGAAAATTTTCTTGCCCGCGGCAGGGATTTGACCATTGGCAAACCCCGCGCCATCGACCTCACGCCTGAGGAGGTCCGGATGGCAATCGAACCTGCGGCCGGCGCCATCTTAAAGGCCATCTTAAATGTTCTGGAGGTCACTCCTGCAGAACTAACCAGCGATCTGATCGAACGCGGCATTCACCTCACCGGGGGTGGGGCTTTACTTAAGGGACTAGCACAAAGGATCAGCGAGGAAACCGGCTTGGATGTTCATGTCACCGATGACCCGCTGAGCGCCGTGGCACGAGGCACCGGCAAGGTGATTGAGAACCTTAAGGATCACAACAAGCTCTTCCTGCGCTGGGGCTGATCAGCCCCAGACGTTTCGGCGCTTCGGCTTCAGCCGGGGGAGAATCAGTCCCAGAAGGATTCCGCTCATGAGGGCACCAGCGCCCAGGGCAAACCAAAGTTGTTTTTGATCTGCATTTAAGGCGGCCTTTTCCTCACGCAGCTTTTCAAGCTCCGCTTGAAGCTGATGGGCCGTGATCTGGAGTTGATCCCTCTCCTCCTGCATCCGCCGCGCAGTCAGCGAAGCCTGTCTCACGATGTTCAGCTCGGTCTGGGTATGAGCAATTTCCTTCTCAAGCTGTTTTGGTGGCAGCCCCAAAAGGTTCTGACTGGCCAGGATCAGCTGACCTGGGTCTGGCGCCTGCTCTGAAAGCCGGGCTGAGGGCACCCATCCAGTCTCGCCTGAGGTCAACTTGATCTTGGTGAATCCAATTTTCGGCATACGCCGAATCTCCTCGACTTCACTTCCCCCCTCAACCATACGAATACTTTTGCTGGATGGACCCAGATCCGTTCGAAGATCAACGGGCTTTCCAGCTGTCACAAAGAGATTTGCTGATGCCAATGATGGAAATCCGAGAGCCATCAGGAGCACACCGCTGAGCAAGACGAAGCGGAAAGGCTGATTGATGTGGAACATGGATCCTCCCTGACGTCACACTCAAGATGCAGAGTGGGGTGTAGCCCGGCAACTCATTAATGCTGCAACTTATAGCATAGAACCCCAAACCCCAGTTACTTGGGGCGGGCGCCCTTTCCTCAAGTGCAAAGGGCCTGACTAGCCTTTGCGGGGCGTAATGGAGAGGACTTCTTCACGAAAACGGAAGAGACCGGCTTGGCGATCACTAAAGTAATACTTGAGGGTGAGGCGTACCGTTTCAAACGCAAGACTTTCCCAAGGAATCTCATCCTCAGAAAATAGCCGAACCTCCAAACTTTCGGTGCCCGCCCCATATTCCGGGGCCAACATCGTCGCAAGATAAAAAACATAGACCTGTGACAGACCCGGGAGACTCAGCAGCGTGTAGGCCTCATCCAGTCGAACCTCAACCTTTGCCTCCTCCCAGGCTTCCCGGCGAGCCGCTTCGCAAACCGACTCACCCAACTCCATAAACCCTGCAGGAAGGGTCCAGAAACCCATTCGGGGCTCGATCGCCCGTCGACAGAGGAGGACCTTGTCACCCAACACCGGAAGACAGCCTGCAATCACTTTAGGATTCTGATAGTGCACCGTTCCGCAGGCACCACAGACATGGCGGTGCCTGTCGTCACCGGTTGGAATCTCAAACCGCAGAGGTTCGCTACAATCAGGGCAAAATTTCATACCACTATTCTGAACTGGTTTCGGTTTCCTGTCCCCCATTCCCCGAGAGATCACCATGCCCCAAGCCTCCTATGCCACCCACAGCATGACCGGTTTTGCGACCCGCAAAATCAAATGGACAGACTGGGAAATCATTTGGGAGTTGAAAAGCGTCAATAATCGGTTCCTCGATGCCTCCGTCAGGCTCCCTGAATGGCTTCGATCACTTGACACTGAAATCAGATCCATCATCACGAAAAAGATTCGCCGGGGTCGTGTTGACGCCACCCTCACAGTAAAACGTGTCGGCGAGACAGGCTCGGGATTAACCATCAATCTCGAGGTCTTAAAGGCGCTGACGGGCAGTCTCCAGGAAATTCATAACCTTGAGGGCCTGCCCCTTTCAGCCCCCTCCTCTCTGGATCTTCTGAAATGGCCTGGAGTCGTCATCGAGGCTGAAATGGATCGCGATGCGTTGAATCAACACCTGATCGCCCTTTTAGAACTCACCCTCGAAGACCTCGTAACCTCCAGAAAGATTGAGGGTGAAGCGATTGCCAAATTGATCGCGCAACGCTGCCAATTGATCGAACATGAGGTTCAAGTAGCTAGACAACGCATGCCGCAAGTTATGCAACTCCTCAGAGAGCGCCTGAGCAAAAAAGTTGAGGAGCTCTCTCAGGACGTCGACCAGGATCGGCTCGAGCAGGAAATCCTTTTCTATGCCCAAAAACTCGATGTCGCGGAGGAGCTAGACCGCCTCGGACTCCATCTGGTTGAAATGACGCGGTCACTGAAAAGCCACGAACCGATAGGCCGACGCCTCGATTTTTTGACCCAGGAATTGAACCGAGAAGCCAATACCCTAGGATCAAAATCCCAAGACGCCGAGATGACGCGATGCTCGGTCGACATCAAGGTCCTGATCGAGCAGATTAAGGAGCAGGTCCAGAATATTGAATAGGCGCTAGCCTTTGATTTTGAGCGGCCGGATAGTGGCAACGGCGGACCTTGGCGGGTTTTCAAACACCACATCATTGCTCGGCGCATCAAACGTCTGCTTAACCTTT
>JBDKLO010000026.1:0-7355 GCA_039795615.1 Pseudomonadota bacterium | reverse complement strand
ATCAGGGTATGTTCCCCGTGCGCCTGAACCGCCTCCCAGAATCCCAGTCGATGCTCATCACGGTTTTGTGGCGGCCAGCCCACACTTCGACGCATCAGGATCGCAAAGACGAATTTGCTTTGATAGATCATGAGGACAGGAGCCGTCAGCATCGAGAAGATGCTTTCGAGCAACACGCTCAGGGCCGCACGGAACAAACCCCCATAGAGTTTGAGGCGGCGCCAATGGAGTATGCCGAGGACCAAGCTCCAGAATTTGGGCAAAAACAGCATCGCCAGGGTGACGAAAAGAACCGTCGTCATCTCGACCACATAGGACTCGGGCCAAACCGGGAAGAGATTGTCGCCAAAGAAATAGACCGGCATGGTCTGACTTTTGACGTAGGCCTCAAAGCCCGTGAGCACGAGGAACATCAGCCACAGCGGCGAGGAGACGTAGGACATGATGCCCATCAGAAAATAAAGGCGGCTCAAGCCCGGGAATCCTTTGGCAAAAACCAGACGAAGGTGCTGAAGGTTGCCCTGACACCAACGTCGATCGCGCTTGGCGTAATCAATCAGGGTGGGTGGCAACTCTTCATAGCTTCCCTTGAGTTCGGGCGCAATCCAGACCTCAAACCCTGCCTGACGCAAGAAAGCAGCCTCAACGGTATCGTGGCTGAAAATCTCACCCCCGAAGGGTTCCTTACCGGGCAACTTCGGCAAGCCACAATGTTCGACGAAGGGCTTGATCCGAAGGATGGCGTTATGACCCCAATAGCCGCTGCCCGAAAGCTGCCAGAAGTTGATGCCCCAGATGAAGATGTCGCCGTAGAAATTACTTGCAAACTGAAGGATGCGGGAAAAAAGAGAGTGCTGGTTCGCCGGGAGAGGTGGCGACTGAATCAACGCCACTTTGGGGTGACGGTCCATCAGATCCACCATTTTGACCAGCGTTTCACCGGCCATGATGCTGTCGGCGTCCAGAACGATCATGTATTCGTAGCGCCCGCCCCAACGATGGCAGAACTCCTCAAGATTGCCGCTTTTACGGGCAATATTGCGCTCCCGGTTTCGGTAAAAAATCCGCCCGTGGGCGTTGAAGTCGACGCACATCCGGTACCAGTTGGCTTCTTCCTGCATCCATCCCTGGGGATCTCGGGTATCGCTCAGAATGAACATTTCGAAATGATCCGACTGGCCGGTTTCCACCAAGGACTGCCAGATCGACCGCAGCCCTGCAGTCACCCGAATCGGGTCTTCGTTGTAGATCGGCATGACCAGCGCCGTCTTCCCGGGGGCACGCTCCAGCGTCTCGGGATCCGGCGTCAACCGACCAATCGAGATGCGATCCCCGCCGAAGAGCAACACCCAAAATCCGAGGGTCGCGGTCCAGAATGAGGTGCTCACCCACAGAATCAAGAGGGTGTAGAGGAGCAGCAACACCAGCTCGGTGGGTGTCAGACCATTTTGAAGGAACGCACTGGTGATCATGAACAGCGCGAGGATGGTGGTCAGGCTGACCAACAGGACAAAAATCCACCGACGCCTGGAGACGGCAGAACCCAAAGACTTGGCTTTGACTGACATGGGCGACTCGATGCGTGACCTAACGGTCGGTTGATTTGAAGAGCCAGAAATCGAGGGGCACCGTCTTCATCGTGAGATGCGATTCGGGCGGGACCGAAACCGGAAGGACGGGCCTTAGGCGCTCAGCGAGCTGACGGGTCGTTTCATCGTGGCGAAAAAGGGTATCTCCCGACCACTCAGGAGAGAGGAGTAATGCAGCACGGGCCGCAGCCAAAGGCTGCGGATCATTGGATGGCGGCATGCCCATGGCGTTCGCCAGTGCATGATCAAAACGCCGCTGCGCTTCTTCTAGGGCGCGGCGCAACAATTCACCCTCATCCGGCCGGCCGATCAGTCGGCGCGCCCGATGGAGACAATCGTGCGCCAGACTCTCGATCAGAACCGGATCCGTCAGACCCAGTTGTCGCCAGTACGCCTCAATCTGCGCGGTCAAGGCCGCCGTGGATTTTCCTTCCGAAACTTCCGGGTGTCCGGTCACGGCGTATTCCATTGGTAGACCCAGGATTCGGTGAGAATGTCCTTGCCGGAACGCAGAATCGCTCGAAGTTCGGTCGGATTTTTTCCCTTTTCAGGCTCAAGTTCAAACATCAATCGCCAGGTCCCCTGTTCTTCGTTCTTTCGAACGACCACATGGGTGAGCTTGCCGACTGCACTGACCTCAGCCACCACCTTGGCCTTGGGGCTCATCAGCTTCAGGAGAGGACTGGTGAAGTCGACGACGAACTGCCGTTTGGGGCTCTTGGGATCGACGGCACCGACGCGCGTTGAAACCACCTTGCCGCCGCTGGGCGCTGTAAATTCCTGACTCACGAAGTGAAGGCGATAGTCATAGCGAAGATCCTTGCCTTCGGACGGAGCTTCCTCGGGGACCCAGAAGGCAACGACGTTGTCGTATTTCTCAGCCTCGCTCGGAATTTCAATCAGGTAGACCGCACCTGCACCCCAATCACCCACGGGCTCCACCCAAGCGCTCGGTCGGCGGTTGTACTGGGCGTCAAGATCCTGATAGTGATCGAACTGACGATCTCTGGACATGAGGCCAAACCCGGAGGGCTTTCGATCCTGGAACACACTGATCCGAAGCTGGCGCGGGTTATTGAGGGGCCGCCATAACCACTCGCCCGTGTTCTTGCCGATCAGGAGGCCATCCGAATCATGAATCTCGGGCCGATAATCATCGAGGAACCGATCCGTGTTCTCACCCCGGAGGAACATGCTGGTCAGAGGGGCAATTCCGAGCCGCTCCACCTTCTTTCGAAAATAAAGGTGACTCTGGACATCCATGGCAAGATCAAGGCCCGGCTTCAAGACGAAGCGGTAGGCACCGGCCACACTCGGGCTATCCAGAAGGGCGTAAACCACCAGAGTGCCGGCATCCGGTTCCGGTCGTTCGACCCAGAATTCCTTGAAGACCGGAAATTCTTCCGCCTTTCCAAGGCCGGTATCAATCGCAAGACCTCGGGCCGAAAGACCATAGACCTGTCCAAGTCCCACAGCACGAAAATAACTCGCTCCCAGAAAGACCGAGATCTCATCGTAGGTTTCATCCCGCTTCAGGGGGTAATGGAAGCGAAGCCCCGCAAACCCGAGATCTTCAGGAAGCGGTGCGGGAAAACTGTTCTGGCCGTAATCGAAAAGATCCGGTGAATAACCGACCCGCTTACTGGAACCGCCCTCGATCAGATTAACGAGCACACGATCCTTGAACATGAAGCCGCGATGGAAGGCCTGAATCTGGAACGGGAGATTCTCGGAACGCCAGATCGCCTTTTCAGGCTTGTAGCGGATGTCCCGGTACTGATCAAAGCCGAGTTTCGCGAGAAAATCCGGAAGACCACCGTCGTCCCTGGTGAAGGACTGCTTAGAAAGCTCCTGCGCCTTGGCCTCGACCAGACTGAAATCAAAGGGCTTCTCCACCTCGGGACTGGCTGCCGGGGCTTCCTTGGGGGGTTCCGGTGCAGGCGGCGGAGCCACCTTGCCTGGTGAAGCGAAACTCTCGCTCAGCGACAGGGCTGCAAGAAGAATCAGGGAACCGATCGGGATCAACTGGATGTGGCGTCGTATCATGAACCGTAGTCGAGGTTGAGTCGGGGACGTGGACGGCATCCCCCGCCGGAAAACCCGATCCATTCTACACCGGGACTTCGAAATCAGCGCAGGCTCCTGCACCCTTGTTGTGCTTAATTCTTGATGTAGCGCTTGGGGTATTCGAAGCGATTGATCCGACCCACCCCGGGCATCACCGCGGCCCAATCATCCACCGCAAAAATGATGGAGACCAGAGCGCCCGTCGGGAGATGGGTCACAGGCTCCCCGCCCAAAAGCCCCACGGCCTCGGAGAGGTCCGGATTGTGGCCAAACAGACAGACCGACTGCGTGGTTTCAGGGAAGGCGTGAATGACCGAAAGGATGCCGGCAACACCTTGCTCATAAAGGGCCGGGGCGATCCGGACCGTTTCTTCGGGATAGCCCAGGGCTTTCGCCACCCGCACTGCGGTCTGCTGCGCCCGGACCGCAGGACTTGAGACCAGAAGGTCCGGATGGAGGCCCCAGGCGGAGAAATGCGAGCCCATCAAGGGGGCATCGCGCTCCCCCCGGGCGTTCAAGGGGCGCTCAAGATCTTGGAGCGAGGGGTGGTCCCAGCTGGATTTGGCATGGCGCATCAGAATCAGCGTTTTCATCAGCGGCCCGATCCTTGGCGACGCTCGCGGATGGCCTGTCCCAATTCATAGACCGCCATGGCGTAATAGGTGCTGTGGTTGTAGCGGGTAATGACGTAGAAATTGGGGTAGCCAATCCGGTAGTCGTTGCCATCGAGGGTACTGAGCTGGAGAAAGCTCACTTCACCGTCCATGCCGCTTCGACCTTCAGGGCGGATCCCGTGAGCCGCCAGATCCTCAAAGGTATAGCGGGTATCAAACCCGCTCTTGAGGGATTCAGCCTCCAATCCCATGACCCGGGCCCGGGTCACCACAGGCTCCCCGCCCTTCCAGCCGAAGGAGGCGAAATAGTGTGCAATGCTGCCGATCGCATCCTCGGGATCCCAAAGATCCACCCGACCATTGCCATCAAAATCAACGGCGTACTTGAGGAAGCTGCTGGGCATGAACTGCCCCAAGCCCATGGCACCTGCAAAGGAACCGACGGGCTTTGAGGGATCCAGACCCTCCTGGCGCGCCATGATCAGAAGGCTCTCCAGTTCGCTTTCAAAGTAGGCTGCCCTCCGAGGGTAGTCAAAGGCGAGGGTCGTCAGGGCATCAATTACCCGATGTGTCCCGACATTGGCGCCGTAGATGGTCTCGACCCCCATGATTCCGAGGATCACCTCCGGACTCACCCCATAGGTTTCCTCTGCACGCCTCAAGGCCTCTGCGTTCCGGCTCCAGAACTGAGCCCCGGCCGAGATATGCCGGTCATCGAGGAACTTGGCCCGGTAACGGGTCCAGCCACCGGGCTTCTGCTTGACCGTCGGTTTTTCCCGGTTCATATACTCGATGGTCCAGGTCTTGCGCTTGGCCTGGGAAAGAAGACCATAAAGATAGTCCCGACTGAATCCCTGACTTTCAACCATCCGATCGATAAAGGCTTCCGCTGCAGGATACCCCCGAAAATCGCCCGTCAGCTTCTGCGCCCGGTAGACACCGCCTGCATCCCCGGTCAGATGCGGGGAGGGACGGGAGGGCTTGGGGGTGACTTCTGACGGCTGAGGCTTGGGAGACTCGAACGGTGCACAGGCCGAGAAAATCGTCAGGGAAGCGGCCATCAGGGCCAAGAAGAGCGGTCGGTGCAGCATCGGAGGGTCCAGAGTTCGGTGAAGAGGGTCAAGGCTCAGTAAAGCCGAAGCCTCATGATAATCCTTGGATATCGCTTGAGACAAAATCAGCCAAAAGGGCCTCCACGCGTTGCAACGAAGGCAGTCCCGGCCGAGCCCCGAGGACCTCGCAGCAGGCAGCGCCGGCCACCGAGGCCATGCGGAGGAGTTCCTCCCAGGAAAGATCCATCGCAAGCCCCGCCGCATAGGCCCCATGAAAGGCATCTCCAGCGCCGGTCGTATCGACGGCCTTGACCTTCGGCGCCGGGAGCCTTCCTTCGCTACCCTCACGCCGCCAGATCAGACCCTGAGATCCAAGGGTAATCACCACCACCGGAGCCACCTCTGAAAGCGCCTGAAGGGCGGCCGATGGGTCATCCCGCCCCAGCCACTCGCGGGCAAACTTTTCTGAGGCCACCAGATGGTCGACCGCCCCCATCAGCCGACGCGTTCCGGCGTGGAGCGACCCCGCATCCAGGATCTTGGGCACCTTACGGGAAATCAGCGTTTCAGCAAGACCAGGTTCATGACCATCGAAAAGAAGAACGTGGGTTTCGATGTCGCCATAGTCCATTGCCCCTTGGGGTAAGGCCTGCGTTTCGCCCTTGAAATTGACCAGACTGCGCGCTCCGTCAGGCTTGACGAGGACCGCAGAGAGCGGGGTCGGGGAGTTGCCTCGGATGACCCCTCGGGTCTCCACGCCGCAGGCTATCAGCTCCCTGACATGGGCTTCTCCGAAAACATCGGTTCCAAGGTAACCCGAGAATCCCGTCCGAACACCCAAGCGGGCACCTTGAACGGCCGCATTGGCTGCAGGCCCTCCGCCACAGAGCACGAGGCCCTCGGCAAAGAGCTTTTCATCCGGCAAGGGATGATGGGGGACGGTAAAGACCTGATCAAAGGACGCGTGACCGACGCAGAGGACATCCAGAGCAAGAAGGGCCACGTCGGGCGCCTCAGTCTTCTTCCAGTCCGATGAATTTCCAGACCTTTTCCATCGGCGTCGGCTCGTAGTTGACGTCGTGCGCCGCCTTCCCCGGGACGCCATTGGCGTAGTTCAGCTCGAAGACCCGATGGGTATCATCGGCGAGCTGCGTCATTCCCAGCGTTCGATAGGCCTGCTCCATGATTTCAAGGGCCACCGGAACCGCCTGGGTTCTCTGGTATTTACGAACCACTTCAGCGCCCCTTCGGGCCGCAGCGAGATAGGCGCCGCGCCGCATGTAGTAGTCGGCCACATGGATCTCATGCATGGCCAGACTGTTGCGAAGGGCCACCATACGCTTTCGGGAGTCTTCGGCGTAGCGGCTGTTGGGGAAGCGCTTCACCAGCTCATCAAAGTCCTTGTAGGAGTCTTGGGTGGAGCCTGCATCACGCTGAGAAGCATCGGTCGGCATGAAACGGTCGAAAAAGCCGATGCCCCGGTTATAATTGACCAAGCCCTTGAGGTAGTGAGGGTAATCCACGTACGGGTGGGTCGGATTGAGTTTGATGAAACGATCTGCCGCCGCAATCGCCGCATCCGGCTCATCGTTTTTGTAGTAGCAATAAGCGACGTCAAGCTGAGCCTGGGTAGCGTACTTCCCGAACGGGAACCGCGATTCCAGCTTTTCATAGGTCTTGGCCGCCTTTTCATAGGCCCCTTCATTCAGCAGCCCACGGGCTTCCTTGTAGAACTGTTCGGCGGTCCAGCCCTCGTGTTCGTCGATCACGACCTCGTCAGAACACCCCCCAAAAAGCAGGGTGAGTCCGGCAAGCAGAACAAAGAGGCTACGATGAAGGGTAGATCTTGGCATGGAGACGTTGAATTCCGGGCATGGACCCCAGCGTCGCAGTATAACGTGATTGAACGAACGGACTGAAGTGGAACCCCAACTCAAGCTTAGCGCGCTGATTCCGAATGACCTGGCTGGAAAGCGACTCGACCAGGCTTTAAGCCAGCTCTTTCCCGAATATTCCCGAAACCGGATTCAAGA
>JBDKLO010000025.1:0-9452 GCA_039795615.1 Pseudomonadota bacterium | reverse complement strand
GTCGCACCGAACTCGGCACCGCGCGAGGAGAGATGTTTTCCGACGTCATCGAAGAGTTCCGTCGGGAAAGGACCATTTCCGACGCGCGTCGAGTAGGCCTTGGTAATGCCCAGCACATAATCGAATTCAAGCAGGCCCACCCCGGATCCTGCGGATGCGCCGCCTGCCGTCGTGTTTGAAGAGGTCACAAAGGGGTAGGTCCCATGATCGATGTCGAGCATTGCACCCTGGGCGCCTTCATAGAGGACCGGGGCACCGGCATCCCCCAGACGATGCAACTCACCCGAGACATCGCCGAGCATGGGCTTGATCTCTTCGCCAATCCGGCAGAGCTTATCGAGCTCCTCTTGGAAGTCGAGCGGTTTTTCCTTGTAGTACTGGGAGAGCACAAAATTGTGCAAGTCCAAAAGATCCCGGAGTCTTTCTTCGAGGAGATGCGGATAGAAAAGATCGCCCGCACGAAGCCCCCGACGGGACACCTTGTCTTCATAAGCCGGGCCAATCCCCCGACCGGTCGTTCCGATCGCTTTGGCACCGCGCGCTTTTTCGCGCGCCACATCCAACGCAATATGAATCGGGAGAATCAGTGCGCACGCTTCACTGATGACCAGGCGTTCTCTGACCGGAATTCCGGCCTTTTCAAGAACCCCGATTTCTTCCATCAGCGCATCCGGCGACAAAACCACGCCATTGCCGATGTAACAGGTCACCCCTTCTCTCAGAATGCCTGAGGGAATCAGATGGAGAACCGTTTTCTGTCCGTCGATGACCAAGGTATGACCCGCATTGTGGCCACCCTGAAAGCGGACAACGCCTTTGGCGCGTTCGGTGAGGATGTCGACCAGCTTGCCTTTACCCTCATCTCCCCACTGGGTGCCGATCACGACAACGTTCTTTCCCATGTTTTCTTCTGCTCTGTTCGGTGTGACTGAATGATTGATGGATCAGACCAGGATCCAGCGGCCGTCTTTCAGGATCAGGCTCTCAGCGCAACCAAGTTGCCCTGCGGTCTCATCATCATGCCCCAGGGACTGGATAACCACCCGCCCCTCGGCGCGGAGCGCTGCAACCTGTTGCTCCAGCGCCGGATCGTCCGTCGCCGGCGCAAAAATTCGACGGGGCACCGGCCTTCCGGAAGACGCGCCAAGACGCGCCAGAAACTTTAGATCCGCACTAAAACCTACGGCGGGACGCGCAAATCCGAAGACCTTGCCAATATCGTCATAACGCCCCCCTCTGGCAATCTCTCGGCCCTGACCCGGGACGAATGCAGCAAAGACGATCCCGGTGTGATACTGGTATCCCCGAAGTTCCGCTAAATCCAGATGCAGGGGAAGGCCCGGATAACGCCGTTTCAGTTCGGCGCCCAAATCAGCAAGTTCCCCAAGAGCTGCCGCAATCTGTTCTCCCCCATCAGCCAGTCGACGGCGCGCCTCATCCAGAACTTCAAGCGGGCCATTAAGATCCAGAAGCGCCTTCATCAAGGGACGAATCTCTGGACGAATGGCCTTTTCGGCCAGGAACTGGTTCAAATCGGTGGCATCCTTGCGCTGGAGGATATCAAAGAGACTGGCTTCATCCGTCTCCGAAAGCCCCGCTTCTTGCGCTAACGCACGATAAATCCCCACATGCCCAAGATCCAGATGTACCTCACGGAGGCCCGCTGCATGAAGAGTTTCCAACATCAGCCGGATGACCTCGGCTGTCGCCTTCCCACCGCTGTGCCCGTAGAGTTCCGCCCCAACCTGGATGGGATTTCGGGTTTTTTCAAGGTGGGCACCGACCCCATGAATCACGTTGCCAAGGTAACAAAGGCGAGAAGGCAGTCCCAAGGCCGCCGTCCGCGCATCAATTCGGGCGACCTGTGGCGTCATGTCAGCCCGAAGCCCAACCAGACGACCCGTCAGGGGATCCACAAACTTCAGGGTTTGCTGGTCAAGCTCGTACCCGCTCCCGGTCAGGAGGGAATCCAGAAAATCCACCATCGGCGGCATGACCAATCGATAGCCCCAGGCGTGAAACTGATCAATCAGTACCCGTCCCAGTTGATCGAGGTGTTCGGCCTCGTCCGGAAAGATTTCTTCTATGCCCTCAGGGAGGAGCCAGCGGTCCTGGGTCAGCATGCGCGTTTTTTTCTTAAGGCCTGAACAAACCAGTGATGGTAAATCAACAAGGCTCGGGTCACCACCCCTCCGAGGAGGGATGGCCCGTCTCGCCTGCGTCTTATGACAACCTCAGTGGGTTGCCTTGAAGTAGCGGAAGAACTCCGAATCAGGAGACAACAACAACTGGCTTCCATCGTCCCTGAAGGCCTGACGATACGCGATCAGGCTGCGGTTGAACTGGAAGAATTCCTTGTTCTTTCCATAGGCCTTGGCGTAAATCTCGGTAGCGGTCGCATCTCCTTCACCCCGGCGAATCTCAGCCCCCTTTTGCGCCTCGGCAATCAGGACTTCCCGCTGGCGATCAGCCTCAGCACGGATCTTTTCGGCTGCTTCAGCGCCGCGCGAACGGAACTCGCGGGCTACCCGGGCGCGTTCAGCTTCCATCCGGTGATACACCGATGAACTGACTTCCTCGGGAAGATCAATTCGCATGACGCGGATATCGGTCACTTCCACACCCAAACTGGCTACAGCCGGCGCAACCATGGTGGTCAGCGCATCCTGAATGCGGCCACGATCCGAAGAAACCAGCTCACGAATCGTTCGCTTGCTGAACTCGTTTCGCATGGCGTCCTTGGTGATCTGATCCAGGCGAATATTGGCCTGCGCCTTATCCCCGCCAACGGAGGTGTAGAACTTGGTGACATCATTGATTCGCCACTTGACGAACCAGTCGACCAGGACGTTCTTCTTTTCCGAGGTGAGGAAACGTTCGGGCTTGGATTCGAGCGAGAGAATCCGACGATCAAACTTCTTCACCTGCCGGTAAGGCAACTTGAAGTGAAGGCCTGGGCCATAGTCTGTTCCGACGATCTTCTTGAACTCAAGAACAATGACCTTTTCCGTTTCTGAAACCGTAAAGGTGGAGGTCAGTAAAACGAGGAGGACGAGAAAGCCCAGTCCACTCAGGAGGGTTTGTCGATTCACTTCTGCTGCCCTCCTCGGCTGTCACGACCTCGGCTTGAGGCACTGCGTGCGGATTTTGTTCCGGATTCGGGAACGTCTTGGGCCGATGACACGGAAGGTTCACTGTCGCGAAGGGTCGGTGAAGGCGCGCCCCCCCGCTGGATCCGGTCTACAGGAAGGTAGATCGCATTATTCGAACCTTTAACGTCCACGACCGTGACACCGGACTGGCCGATGACATCCTGCATCGTTTCCAGATACAAGCGCTCACGCGTGACATCCGGCGCCTTTTCATACTCGGTCAAAAGCTGAACGAAACGGGAAGATTCACCCTCGGCATGCGCAATCGTCTTCTGCTTGTAGGCTTCAGATTCTTCCAGCAGGCGCGCCGCAGCCCCTCGAGCCTTCGGCACCACTTCATTGGCATAGGCCTCCGCTTCGTTCTTGAGCCGCTGCTCATCCTCACGGGCCTTGATGGCATCTTCAAAGGCGTTTTGAACTTCATCCGGCGGCTGTGCGTCCACCAGATTGACGTTGCTGACACTGATGCCGGTCTCATATTCGTCCAGCGTATGCTGGATTTCCGACTTGATTTCGTCAGCAATGTTGCTGCGTCCTTCCGTCAGGACAAAGTCCATCGTGCTCTTGCCGATGACCGCCCTCTGGGCGCTCTCGATCACTTGTTTCAGGGTCAGATCAGGATCGGCCACATTGAAAAGATAGGCCTTGGCATCCTTGATCTGATACTGAACGGCCAACCGGATATCGATGATGTTTTCATCCTGCGTCAGCATGAGCGCTTCTTTGGGGACTGACCCCAGTGACTGCTGACGCCCCCCCGAGCGATAGCCAATTTCGACGAAACGTTGTTGCTCGAGGTTCACCAGATCCACCCGCTCCACCGGGACAGGTAGATGCCAGTGAATTCCGGGAAGCGTCGTTTCAACATAGGCGCCAAAACGGGTGACGACCGCGCGGCTCCCTTCATCGACGAGATAAATACCGGTCAGGGACCAAAGGAGGACAGCGACCAGCACAATCAGACCCATCAGCTGGCTTGTACCCGAATTCCCGTCACCCCCGCCCATCGGCGTGTTGCCGAAAAGGCCCTTGAGCTTGTCTTGGAGGCTTTTGAGCACCTCATCCAAATCCGGCGGTTGTGGCTGATTGTCTCTGCCACTCCATGGATCTTTCTTGTTTCCACCCGGTTCATTCCAGGACATCGTGTTCTCCAGGCCTTTGTTTGGGGCCCTTTTGTGTTTTAGTGTTTCAGCGTTTCCGCCTTCAGCCGACTAGGCTATCAAGGCATCATGGAATTGGCTATCGTGATCGGCCTCATCGGTCAGGCGCAGCTTTCGGAATCGATCGGGGTTCCCCTCGACCAGCATCACCCAGCCGCCCTCTTCATCCACCGTCTCAGAGAGAACGGTCGCCCACTGATAAAGCTGGGCGCGCAAACGCCCTTCCGACGGCTTGATCCGGATCTCGCGGCGAACGACCTGAGGAACCACCTGTTCACGGACAATCTCGTCAATCAGATCGAGCCCCCGCGACGTTTTCGCCGACAACCACACCGCGTCGATACGACCCTCGGCATTTCGTTCAAGGGTCGGCTCCCGCCCCTCAAGACCATCGATTTTGTTCAGAACTCGAACCCTCGGCACCTCGCCGGCACCGATTTCATCGATAACGCGCTCGACCTCATCAATGGTTTCCTGAAGCTGCTCATCCGTCGCATCGATGACATGCAACAAAAGATCCGCCTCCACGGTTTCCTGAAGAGTCGACTTGAAAGCCGCGACCAGTTCATGGGGAAGGTCTCTGACAAACCCTACGGTATCGGCCAGAACCACCGTCTGACCCTGCCCAATCGTGTAACGCTTCAGGGTGGGATCGAGCGTTGCGAAGAGTTGGTCTGCCGCATAAACCCCAGCCCCCGTCAGGGCGTTGATCAGGGTCGATTTGCCCGCGTTGGTGTAGCCCACCAGCCCGACGACAGGAACTTCGGTGCGACGTCTGGCCCTTCGGCCCTGGTCCCGCTGGCGATCCACCTTTTCAAGCCGCTTCTGGATCTGAAGGATCCGCCGACCAATCAACCGTTTATCCGTTTCCAGCTGGGTTTCACCCGGCCCTCTCAGCCCGATCCCCCCTTTTTGACGCTCAAGATGCGTCCAGCCCCGGACCAGGCGGGTGGAAAGGTGCTTCAACTGGGCCAGCTCAACCTGGAGCTTACCTTCGTAGCTCTGTGCCCGCTGAGCAAAGATATCGAGAATCAACCCGGTCCGATCCAGGACCCTGACCTGCAGCGCTTTTTCAAGATTTCTTTCCTGAGATGGCGACAGCGGGTTATTAAAGAGGACTAACTCCGCACCCAGAGACTCGATCAGGAATCCCAATTCCTCGACCTTGCCTTTCCCGATGAAGAATTTCGGGTCCGCGTGCTCCCGCTTGCTAATCAGATGTCCAACAGGATCTGCCCCCGCAGACCTGGCTAGCTCCTGTAGTTCCTCGAGAACCGGAAGTTCGTCGTTGCCCCCACCGAGAACCAGTACCGCCCGCTCACCCGATTTGGGCCGGTCAAACAATGACCGGACCCCTTGGGAATTTCATCGTGATGTGCATCCGTCTGATCTCGATTTAACCCTCGACCTCATCTTCTTCCTGCCCTGCGCTCAGTCGAACCTGACGGGCCGGAACAATCGTCGAAATGGCATGTTTGTAAACCATCTGGCTGACGGCATTCTTGAGAATAATGACGTACTGGTCGAAAGAATCGACTTTACCCTGCAATTTGATGCCGTTTACCAGATAGATGGATACCGGCACATGTTCCTTACGCAAGGCATTCAGGAAGGGATCCTGCAAATTTTGGCCCTTAGACATCCTATTTCTCCTTTTATTATTTAGGCTTACAGCCTAATTCCGCCTATATCTCTTCAATTATTTAATCAAAATTCCCAATCGCCTGCCATTGAGGTCCGACAGGGCTTCAATCGCCTCCATCCAAGGCATCCCGAACCGCCTCAGCGAGTCGGTCGGCCAAGGCTTGGACCTTGTCGCCCTCCGCCCCCTCCACCATGACCCTGACCAAGGGCTCCGTCCCCGAGGTTCTGAGTAAAACGCGTCCCTGGCCGGCCA
The DNA here is from genome assembly GCA_039795615.1 of Pseudomonadota bacterium. Taxonomy (GTDB): domain Bacteria; phylum Pseudomonadota; class Gammaproteobacteria; order Methylococcales; family Methylococcaceae; genus UBA6136. The sequence goes on along the minus strand of JBDKLO010000025.1, from coordinate 3,243 downwards.
ATTCACGCTCGACTTCAGCCTTGAGCAACTGAACCGATTCCATCTGACTCAGGTTGACTCGCTCCCGTGTCCTGACATTGACCAATGTCTGAGGATATTTATCCATCCCTTTGCGAAGTTCGAACAGCGTTTTGTCCGATGCCCGCATTGCTTCCATCACCTGAAGCGCTGCCACGATGCCGTCGCCAGTCGGAATACGGTCACGGCAAATGATATGACCTGAATTTTCGCCCCCGAGCGTGCTGTCATGGGCCAACATCATTTCCATGACGTAACGGTCGCCCACCGCCGCGCGCTTGAGCTCCACACCAAAGGGGGCGAGCGCATGTTCAAGGCCCAGATTCGTCATGAGGGTGCCGACGACCGGGCCATGTAATTCGCCTCGCGAGAGGCGGGCCGAGGCGATGATGTAGAGGACCTCATCACCGTCCACAATGGTTCCGGTATGGTCCACCATGATGAGCCGATCCCCATCCCCATCAAAGGCCAAGCCGAGATCAGCTCCGACCTCAAGAACTCGCTCTCTGACGGCGTTGGGCTTGGTCGCACCCACACCCTCATTGATATTGAAACCGTTCGGTGCATCCCCCATCGTGATGACCGTTGCCCCGAGCTCTGCGAAAACGTAGGGCGCGATGTGATAGGTCGATCCATGGGCACAGTCGATTACCACCCGAATCCCGTTGAAATCCATCCGGGAAGCAATCGTGCTTTTGCAAAATTCGATATAGCGGCCCGCCGCATCCTGAAGGCGTTTGGCACGACCGATGCGCGAGGAATCGACCGTGGTCATCGGCTGATCAATCTCGGCCTCAATCTCATGTTCGATTTCATCCGATAACTTGAGACCATCCGGACCAAAGAACTTGATGCCGTTATCGTAGTAGGGGTTATGCGAAGCACTGATGACGATTCCGGCCTCGGCCCGAAAGGTCCGGGTCAGATAGGAGATGGCCGGGGTCGGCATGGGACCGAGCAACTGGGTGTTCACGCCGGCCGCTGAAAGTCCTGCTTCCAGAGCCGATTCAAACATATAGCCTGAAATGCGGGTGTCCTTGCCAATCAGAACTGTCGGCTCTTCCCGATCACGGGCAAAGATCCGGCCGGCAGCCCACCCCAGCTTAAGAACAAAATCAGCCGTGATGGGGTAGGTTCCCACCTTTCCCCGAATACCATCGGTTCCAAAATATGCCCGACTCATAAAAGCCTCCCCCCAGACGAAGCAATAGCGAGACTATTGCAGCACTCGCCAACCCCCCGGCCGGCGTCCCCTGATCAATTGATTCTCTTTCGCCGGCGCTTAATGCTGCTCAGCTGCCTTGCCAATCCCGTCGGCCGATGCGCCATCGGAACCCTCCACAGGAAGAGGCGCTGAACCTCCTCCATCACTCGGTGGCGTTTCGTCCCAATGCTGGGGTGCACGGGGCGTTTTCCCTGCCATGATGTCATCGATCTGGAAATGATCGATGGTTTCATACTTCATCAGGGCATCCGCCATCAGATGAAGCTTGTCCAGATTGTCTCTGAGAATCTGTTCACTGCGCTCGTAGTTTCGATCAATGAAGGAGCGAATTTCCTCATCAATCAAATGTGAAGTTTCCTCTGAAACCACCTTGTGCTTGGTCACGGAGCGGCCCAGGAAAACCTCACCCTCCTCCTCGCTGTAAGCCAGCGGCCCAAGACGTTCAGAAAGACCCCAGCGGGTGACCATGTTGCGCGCAAGGCTGGTCGCGCGCTCGATATCATTCGAGGCCCCGGTCGTCACCTTCCGGCGCCCGAAGATGATTTCTTCGGCAATCCGGCCGCCAAAGAGGCTTGAAATCTGGCTCTCGAGCTTTTCAAGGCTGGCGCTGTATTGATCACGCTCCGGCAGGAACATGGTGATTCCGAGAGCCCGGCCGCGGGGCATGATGCTGACTTTGTAAACCGGATCATGCTCGGGAACCAATCGCCCAACAATCGCGTGCCCGGCTTCGTGATAGGCGGTCAGGCGTTTTTCCTCTTCGCTCATCACCATGGAGCGGCGCTCCGCACCCATCAGAATCTTGTCCTTGGCCTTTTCAAAGTCCTCCATCTGGACTTCGCGTTTGTTTTTTCGCGCTGCAAAAAGCGCTGCTTCGTTGACCAGATTGGCGAGATCAGCGCCGGAAAATCCAGGGGTTCCGCGCGCAAGGTATGACACTTCCACATCGGTTGCCAGAGGCACGCGCTTCATGTGGACCTTGAGAATTTGTTCGCGGCCGCGGACATCCGGCAATCCGACCACGACCTGACGGTCGAATCGGCCCGGACGCAAAAGCGCAGGGTCCAGGACATCCGGTCGGTTGGTCGCTGCAATCACGATGATGCCTTCGGTGCCTTCAAAGCCATCCATTTCAACCAGGAGCTGGTTCAGGGTCTGCTCGCGTTCATCGTGCCCGCCTCCAAGACCGGCTCCCCGATGACGGCCGACCGCATCGATTTCGTCAATAAAGATGATGCAAGGGGCGTTTTTCTTCGCCTGCTCGAACATGTCGCGAACGCGCGAGGCACCCACGCCGACGAACATTTCAACGAAATCAGAACCTGAGATCGAGAAGAAAGGAACACGAGCCTCCCCGGCGATCGCCTTGGCCAGAAGCGTCTTGCCGGTTCCGGGTGGTCCGACCATCAGGGCACCACGAGGAATCTTGCCGCCGAGCTTCTGGAACTTGCTGGGATCCTTCAGGAAGTCGACCATTTCCTGAACATCTTCCTTGGCTTCCTCAACCCCGGCAACATCGGCAAAGGTGACCTTGATTTGGTCTTCTTCGATCAGGCGCGCCTTGCTCTTGCCGAAGGACATGGCTCCCCGGCCGCCACCGCCACCCTGCATCTGACGCATGAAGAAAACCCACACACCGACCAGGAGCAGCATCGGGAACCAGGAAATGAAGACCTGGGTCAGGAAAGACTGGGATTCCGGAGGATCGACCTTGAAGTCGACATGGTTTTCGACCAGATCATCGATCATGTGGGGATCGTTCTGAGGGGCGGTGGTTGAAAACCGCTCGCCACTCCCCACCGTGCCACGAATCTGGGATCCATCGATGATGACTTGCTTGATCTGACCGTCCCGCACCGACTGGATGAACTGCGAGTAGGGCATGTTGGATTCTTGGGATTTCCTGCCGCCGAAGTTGTTGAACATCGACATCAGGACGACGGCCACAACGACCCAGAGAATCACGTTTTTGAGCATGTCATTCACAGTTGCACAACCTC
>JBDKLO010000024.1:0-3011 GCA_039795615.1 Pseudomonadota bacterium | reverse complement strand
GGCGCATGAGAGGGGTTTGGCAGCATGAGGGCCACATGGCCAAACTCCGAGCCTTGCGATTTATGAACCGTCATCGCAAAAACTGTTTCGACCTCGGTGAGGCGTCCAGGCAGAACAATTCTGAAAGGGGTATCCGTGTTCTCGGGGTGCTTGAAGACGACCCGAAGCGAAATCTTGCCCTCTCTTTCATCAAGGAAAGGAAGGGTCATCCCGACATCACCGTTCATGAGCCCGAGTTCATAGTCATTTTTGGTCACCATGACGGGGCGCCCTGCATACCACCCTGAGACCGGATCCATGGCGGGTTGAATCAGGCCTTGTTTTTCAAGCCGGCGCTCAATTCGGTGATTGAGTGATTCGACTCCCCAAGGACCCTCGTGAACCGCACAGAGAATCTGAAAGCTTCCCAAGGCCTCCAGTAATTGATTGAAAAGGGCAGTCAATGCTTCTGAGGTGAAATCTTCGGTCTTGATCACGTCCGGAATCATTTCGAGATAATGACGGTATCCCCTCGCATCCGATTCCTTGGCAGGGTTCGAGCTGCCATGGCACAGCGCATCAAGGAGTTGATCCCCGGGCCCCGGTGTTTGAATCCAGTAAACATCCGGGTAGGGCGCATCCCCGGTCAGGATCGCTCGCGCACGAGGGATATCCCCAAGGTTGACGGCTTCAGCCAGTTGCCCAATGCCTGAGTGACCCGCAAACCGTTCGGAATGGCGGAGCATGACGGTCTGCTGAGCAAGCGCATCAACCCGCTGGCCGGGGGCAGCCTCCATGTTTTCACCCGTAGCGGCTTGAATCCAGTCGGTGGTCTCAGCCGAATATCCCCGCGTTTCAAGATCGCGGCAAAGATCTCCCATGACGGAACCGGCTTCAACCGAGGAGAGCTGATCCTTGTCACCCACCAGGATCAGCCGGGCACTCGGAGGAACGGCGTCCATGAGGGCGGCCATGCGTTCAAGATCAATCATGGAGGCTTCATCGATCACCACCACATCCGCATGGAGGGGGTTTCGGGCATGGTGACGAAATTGCCGGGTGTTCTTTCGGGAACCCAGCATCTGATGGATGGTGGAGGCCTTCGTCGGAATCTTCTCCCGAATGGCTTCAGGCAGCGTCCTGAGTGATCCCATGATTGATTCGGTGAGGCGGGCGGCGGCCTTGCCGGTGGGAGCGCCCAGAAGAATGCGAAGATTCGGTGACTTTGAGAGCAACAGGGCCAGCATCCTTACGACCGTGAAAGTCTTGCCGGTCCCAGGCCCTCCCGTCAGGATCAGGAGTTTTCCCCGTGTCGCAAGGGCGGTCGCGATTTTCTGGTAATTGGGTCCCGGGATGGGAGGATTTCGCGGCGGAAACAAACGCTCGAGTTCCGCTTTCTCGGAAAAGAGCGAGGGATCGGTCTCTTGAATCCTTTCCAGAATCCTTTGGGCCACGACTTGTTCGTGTCGCCAGTTGCGGGCCAGGTAAAGACAGCCGCCATCAAAGACCAGAGGACAGCCGCCGGTCCCCTGGCCAATCAGCATCGAGGCCTGAAAGGCTTGGGCCCATTCGGAAAGTTTCGACGGATCCTGAAAAGCGGAGACCTCGGATCGAACCGGATCCATTGCCGCCTGAGGGTCTTCTGGCATGCCGAGATGGAGAAATCCAACCGGGTCGGTGAGGAACTCCAGAGGATCGAGGCAGACGTGACCCAAGCCCAGACGCCAACTGGTGAGGGCCCCTGCGAGAATGACTTTTGAATCTGCCGCGGAATCTTGTTGGAGGAGGAACGCTGCAAAACCGCGGTCGATCGGGCGAAGCACCTGAGCTTCGACCCAGCGATCCAGAAGACTCAGGATCTCATGCGACATGCCCGGCCTCCTTCGAAGGATCTCCTTCGAACAGACGATCGAGTGCTTCGATCATCGCCCGGTCGGGCTTGATGAAATGAAGGCCCCGGGTAGAGCTTCCGACCCCTCGGAGGAAGAAATACGCGACTCCTCCGATCCTCTCGTCATAGTCATAGCGATCGCCCATCCGGCTTTTGAGATAACGGTGCAATGCCAGAAGGTAAAGAGCGTACTGGAGGTCATACCGGTGCTCGAGGACGGCGGACTCAATAGCTTCCTGGGTGTAGTGCGCATCCCTTGATCCCAGACGATTGGATTTGTAGTCCGCGACGTAATAGCGGTCACCGATCCGGAAGGTGAGATCCATAAACCCCTTGAGCATGCCGTTGAGCATCCCGGATTTGAGCGCCGGGCGCTTTTGGCCTTCAAGAATCTCCCGGGTGACCACGGCATCAATGGATTTCAGATTCGCCTGGTTCACTTCGAACCAGAATTCCATTTCCATCCGGGAGTCTTCAAGGGACAGCGCATCGAAGGCAAAGGGCGTCGACCCCAGGTTAAATTCGGCATGGAGGAATTGCTGCAACCAGGTATCGAGGGGATCAACCCAGGCCTCCCCATAGCTTTGGGTTTTAAGCGAAGCCACAAGGATCTCCCTTCGAAGCTCAGGGTCGCGCGCAACCCGATCAAAGCCCTGATCGCCGATTGCCTCCAGAAGCTTGTGTAGATAATCCCCGTGGACCTTTCCGGCCGGAAAGTCGTGGAAGCCCATAATCGCTATTGTGGAAGGCTTTGGGTTTTCGCCCTCATCCTGTTCATCCTCCCGGTCATCGGCACCGCTCTCGATGGGAGCCGGCGTTCGCCGGAACGAGCGCTTCATCTCTTCCAGTTGCCTTACGAGATGGCTGTAGCTATCAATGGACCAGGCCTCGAAGGGAGCGCCAGAAAAGGTTTCAAGGTGGGGTGCCGTCAGGGCCTCTGAATACGATCCCTTGAAGCCGATGTATTCGGGCGTTTGCACCACGAGGATCTCGGTTTCGGGGTGTTCGCCTACCATGCGCTCGATGCCGGGAAGGACATCCTCAGGCGCGATGGGGGTACCTCCCGCCATGAGATACCCCAGAGCCCCGCGATGTAACCCCGTCTTTTTGGGATCGTCCCTGGATTCTCCCTCGGGACCCT
>JBDKLO010000023.1:0-6876 GCA_039795615.1 Pseudomonadota bacterium | reverse complement strand
CTGGCGTGAGTCACCCGACCCCATTTTCAGCCTTTGATCTTCACACGCATTCCTGGTTTTCCGATGGGCACTACTCGCCGACCGATCTGGTCGAGCGAGCTCAAGCCCAGGGAGTTCGTGTGCTGGCGCTAACGGATCACGACACGACCGCAGGGATTGCGGAAGCGAGGGTCGCTTGCGACGCTCGTTCAATCCGACTGATTCCAGGGGTCGAGGTATCGGTCACTTGGGAAAAAAAGACGATTCATGTGCTTGGACTTGGGATTGATCCTGATGAAGAACGACTCCAGGAGACGTTGTCCGCGATTGGCCTGATTCGCGAATCGCGAGCCGAAGAGATGGGCCAGCGATTGGCCAAAAAGGGGATTCCGGGTGTCTTTGAGGCGGCCCGTGAGATGGCCGGTGTCGGCATGGTCACTCGTACCCACTTTGCCAAGGTTCTCGCTGCCCGAGGACATGCGCTGGATGTGCGGGATGTTTTTGGCCGTTATCTGACGCCGGGAAAGCCAGGCTACGTCTCGACCACCTGGGCAGCTTTGGACAAGGCGGTGGAATGCATTCGGAATGCGGGGGGGTGTGCGGTGATCGCTCATCCCCTTCGCTACAAATTGACGCGAACTTGGCTTCGACGCCTTGCTGGCGAATTCCGTGAAATGGGCGGTCAGGGCATCGAGGTGCTTTCGGGGCAGCCCTCGCCGGGAGATATGCAATCCATGCGCGACTTTGCCATCCGGGAACAGCTCAGGGGCTCCTGTGGCTCAGATTTCCATGGGCCTGACGAGGGGTGGCCCAAGCTGGGACGAGTACCCTTGATGCCGGCCGGTATCGAGCCTATTTGGTCGGACTGGTCCCACGTTGATGGTCTGGCCTGAAGACAGCCCAAAAGGGCTATCCCGATGCTCCTGGGCGGAACGCTCGATGGTAGAACGGGACTATCACGATTACGAATGGGGGGTGCCCGAGCATGATGACGTGCGCCTTTTCGAGTGGCTGGTGCTTGAGGGGGCACAGGCAGGGCTTTCCTGGCGGACCATCCTGGAAAAGCGGGAGGGCTATCGCGATGCCTTTGAGGGCTTTGATCCTCTCCGGGTGGCCGAGTTTGATGCTCAAAAAGAGGCGCAACTGTTTTTGCACCCCGGGATCATTCGCAACCGTCAGAAAATTCGCTCAGCCATTGGGAATGCCCGGGCTTTCAGGCGACTGAGTGAGGGTGAGGGCGGGTTTGATGCCTTCCTTTGGGCGTTCGTTGAGGGTGTTCCCCAACGGAATGTCTGGCCGACACCCTCGGATCTTCCAGCAAAAACCCCGGAATCAGAAGCCCTGAGTCGCGCGCTCAAGGCTCATGGGTTCACGTTTGTGGGGCCGGTGATCTGCTACTCGTTCATGCAGGCGACGGGCCTTGTGGACGACCATATCGCTGGATGTTTCCGAAGCGCTTCTGGGGCGCCCTTAAAGGACGAACTTCATTCCGATCAGCATCAGGATGGATGCAAGAATCGGTCTTAGAACCGATTCTGGAACGCGGGCACTCAATAGGCTTCCAAGGTAAATGCCAGGGAGAGAGCCGATCAAGAGGCTTCCGAGCAGCTGCCCGTCGACATTTCCCATATGGAGATGGCCAAGTCCGGCCACCGTCGTCAGGGGGATCGCGTGAGCCAAATCCGTACCGACGACTCTGACCGTTGCCAGCCGGGGATAGAGGAAGAGTAGGGCAATGGTTCCCAGCGCGCCCGCTCCGACCGAGGAGAGGGTGACGAGGACGCCCAGCATGGCGCCGGTCAAGACGGTCAGGTAGGGCTGTAGGCGGCCAAATCGCTCGCCGTGGGTTTTGCGCTCAATGGCGGTCTGGTCCGTCAGATGGCGGCGCATGACGCGGTTCCTGAGGAATAGAGCCAGCGAGGTAAAAATCAGCGCAACCCCTAGGGTAAAGGTGATGGTTGCGGTCAGGCTTTCATCCTTACTGAATTGGGTCTCCAGAAGGTAGATCAGCAAGAGCGCCGCGGGCAAGCTCCCAAGGCACAGCAACCCGACAATTTTCCAGTCGACCGAGCGGTGTTTTCCGTGATGGACCAGAACCCCACCGGTTTTGGTGATGGCGGCAAAAAGAAGATCGGTGCCTACCGCAGCTTTTGGGGCGTAACCAAAGATGAACACCAGGATGGGGGTCATCAGGGAGCCGCCGCCAACGCCGGTCAGTCCGACGAGAAAACCTACGAGAAGCCCTGAAATGATTTGGGCGATGTCTATGTGCATGAAGAGAGATCCGTGGCGAGGTAAGTGTCGAGCGACACCGCCTTCCGATTGAATCGAGGAGCGCGACAGGGGACAACGGACCAACGCCCAAGCCTTGCCAAACGGCCCACCATAGATTAGTTTACACCAGACGTAGGGCTAGGGGTGCCCGCCCACCGCGTGTGGGACCGGGCTGAGACACACCCTTTGAACCTGAACCGGTTTGTACCGGCGGAGGAAAGCCTTTTCCAACTGCGGCCCCGATGCTTGCAGGGGATGCTTCCTCGCTACGAACCTGCCACCCGAGCCGAGGATCTCCCGATGAATGCCGTTCCCGATACCCAACTTCACGATGCTGTAACCGCCAAGCGCGCGTCCATTCAGCCGTTCGCTGCGTCCGAAAAGATCTATGTCGAAGGAAGTCGGCCGGATCTGAGGGTGCCGATGCGCAAAATTAGCCAGTCGGAAACCCCGACGGCGAGGGGCGGCGAAGTGAATCCCCCAGTCACCGTCTACGACACCTCGGGCCCTTACACCGATCCCAACGTCACCGTGGACCTTCGCATTGGCCTCGCACCCTTGCGTGAGCGTTGGATTGAAGAGCGCGGGGATACTCAGCAGCTTTCAGGTCCGAGCTCCGAGTATGGGCGGGATCGCCAGTGTGATCCCGCGCTTGGTAGTCTTCGTTTTGAGCACATCCGGAACCCGCGTTGTGCCGTGCCGGGTGCCAACGTGACCCAGATGCACTACGCCCGCAAGGGGATCGTGACCCCGGAGATGGAGTTCGTCGCTATACGCGAAAACCAGCGGCTTGAAGCGCTGACCGAACTCTATGGTCAGCAGCACCCGGGAGAATCCTTTGGTGCGGGAATTCCCCGGATCATCACGCCGGAATTTGTCCGTGACGAGATTGCTCGTGGTCGAGCCATCATTCCGAACAACATCAACCATCCGGAATCAGAGCCGATGATCATCGGCCGGAATTTCCTGGTCAAGATCAACTGTAATCTCGGCAACTCTGCGGTCACCTCCTCCATTGAGGAAGAAGTCGAAAAGATGTTGTGGTCGATCCGCTGGGGCGGCGATACCGTCATGGATCTTTCCACCGGTAAAAACATTCACGAGACCCGTGAGTGGATTATCCGCAATTCGCCGGTTCCGATCGGGACGGTTCCGATTTATCAGGCGCTGGAGAAAGTCGATGGACGCGCAGAAGAGCTGACCTGGGAAATCTTCAGGGATACGCTCATCGAGCAGGCGGAGCAGGGTGTCGACTACTTTACGATTCACGCAGGGATTCGCCTTGCTCACATCCCGCTGACCGCTAAGCGCGTGACCGGTATCGTCTCCCGCGGCGGATCCATCATGGCCAAATGGTGCCTTGCGCATCACAAGGAAAGCTTCCTCTACACGCACTTCGAAGACATTTGCGAGATCATGAAGGCCTATGACGTCGCCTTCTCCCTCGGCGATGGCCTGCGTCCGGGGTCCATTGCCGATGCAAATGATGCGGCCCAGTTTGCAGAGCTTCACACCCTTGGGGAGCTGACGCAGGTCGCCTGGAAGCATGATGTCCAGGTCATGATCGAAGGGCCAGGCCATGTGCCCATGCACATGATCAAGGCCAACATGGAAGAGCAGCTCAAGCATTGCCATGAGGCCCCTTTCTATACTTTGGGACCACTCACCACCGATATTGCACCCGGTTATGACCACATCACCAGTGCGATTGGTGCGGCCATGATCGGATGGTATGGCACCGCCATGCTTTGTTACGTGACCCCGAAGGAACATCTCGGATTGCCGAATAAGCAGGATGTTCGCGACGGCATCATTGCCTACAAGATTGCCGCCCACGCAGCCGATCTGGCCAAGGGCCATCCGGGTTCACAGATCCGCGACAATGCCCTCTCAAAGGCGCGTTTCGAGTTTCGATGGGCGGATCAGTTCAATCTCTCGCTGGATCCTGAAAAGGCCCTTGAGTTCCACGATGAGACCTTGCCCCAGGAAGGCGCCAAGCTTGCGCATTTCTGTTCCATGTGCGGCCCCCATTTCTGCTCCATGAAGATTACGCAGGACGTCCGTGAGTACGCCGAAACGCATGGGCTGGATACCAGCACCGCCCTGAATCAGGGCATGGAAGAAAAGGCGGATCAGTTCAAGAAGTCTGGGGCTGAAATCTACAGCCGCAGTTAAGAAAGATGTTGGCGGGGGGTAAATCCCCCGCCAACGATTGAGAAGGTCTCAGTCTTCCATGGCGCGGCGGATGCGCTTCATGGCGGTATTTTCCAGTTGCCGGATGCGCTCGGCGGATACGTTGTAGCGTGCGGCCAAGTCATGAAGCGTCAGTTTCTCCTCGCTGAGCCATCGGCTTCGGACGATGTCCTGGCTGCGATCATCGAGTTCTGAAATCGCACGGATCAGGCTCTGCTGCTTGTAGTCCCCCCAGTCATCCTCTTCGAGAAGATCTGCCGGGTCTGCATGGGCCTGTCTCAGATAATGAACGGGCGAGGCCATGTCCCGCTCGCCTTCATCCGCGTCGTCTGGTGCATCGAACGCGACGTCCTGACTGCTGAGGCGACCTTCCATTTCGTAGACGGTCTGAACATCCACGCCCAATTCATCCGCCACGGTGTTCGCTTCTTCCGGCGTGAGCCAACCCAGATGCGTCTTGTGCTTGCGCAGGTTGAAGAATAGCTTTCTCTGTGGCTTTGTGGTCGCGATCTTGACGATGCGCCAGTTCTGGATGATGTATTCGTGAATCTCAGCCTTGATCCAGTGGACCGCAAAGGATACAAGGCGAACGCCCATCCCGGGGTCGAAACGTTTGACCGCCTTCATAAGACCGATGTTGCCTTCCTGAATGAGGTCAGGCAGCGGCAGTCCATACCCCATGTAGCCCCGCGCCACATGGGCAACAAAGCGCAGGTTTGCCATGACCAGCTGACGCGCAGCCTCACGGTCACCATTTTCACGAAAACGAACCGCCACCGCCTGTTCTTCCTCGGCTTCAAGGCGAGGCACTTTACCGACGGCTGCAAGATAGTCATCCAGCGAGCCGAGGCTGGCGTTCAGGGGAAGGCTAAGAGCTATGGCTTGTGTCATTCAATATCCTCCACAATGGCGTGGGTTTCCACGCACATATTAGCACTCTAGGACAGTGAGTGCTAAAGATTAGTTCCCTACGAAAAAGGGTCTAGGCAGGGTCAATTTCGCGGAGAAATCGCGCCACGACGATCCAGGCGCCGACAATTCCAAGGAGGATCGCAGCGCCGAGAAGCACCGCGGTCGAGCTCAGGCTGAGGAAGGCAAGACGGTAGGGACTGCCATAAAGGGCGGCCAGTTCATCGGCCGGACCTTTGACGCCGAGGATTAGAAGGTCGGCCACGATCAGGGCCAAAAGTGCCCCCAGAAATGCGTACCAAAATCCTGAATGGATGAAGGGTCTTCGGATGAATCCGTTCGTTGCGCCGAGAATCTTGCTGACAACAATTTCCTCCCGGCGATTCTGGAGTTCAAGCCGGATGGTATTTCCGACAATGAAGAGGACGCCAAAGCCAAGGAGCAGACTGAAGGCAACGACACATCGCTCGGTAATGGCGAGGAGAGCCCGGAGCTTTTTGAGCCACTCGTCATCGAACTGAACCCGATCGGATTCAGGCAGGGTGCGGAGTTCGTTCAGGAGTTGGGTCACGGATGTGGCATCCGTAGCCACAGGGCGAAGGATGATCACGGCCGGAAGCGGGTTGCTGGTGAGGGCGGCAAGAGCGTCCTGAAACCCACTGAAGGCAGTCAGCTCCTTGAGGCCATCTTCCTTGGTCATCAGTATGGCGCCGAACAAGCGGGGATTCTTTTTGAGTCGCTCGGTGAGTTTCCGGGCAGCCTCGTTGCTCAGTTCGGGCTTCAAGAAGAGAGAGATCTGGCTGGTGGTGTCTAACGCCTCGAGGGGTTGGCGCGCATTATCGATCAGTGCACTGAAGCTGGCCGGGAGTGCCAGGGCGATGGCAACCACCAGAATCGTAAGACTACTCGCGATCGGCGTTTCCCAAATTCGTGAAAAGCTCGCTTTGAGGGAATAGACCTGAAGAGAGCCATAGGCCTGAAGACGTTCCTTCAGGGTGCGGCCCTGGGCAAAGGGCTGACGGAAAAGGCTTTGGCGGGGGGCGTTCTGGCGTCGCTGGGCCATCAGGCATCTCCCGCGAGACGTCCATGTTCAAGCCGGAGGGTTCTCTGGCTGAATCTGTGGACCAGATGCTGGTCGTGGCTTGCGATCAGGACGGTGACGCCGACGGCGTTGAAATCCTGAAACATCCGCATGATTTCCTCGGAAAGCTCGGCATCGAGATTGCCGGTGGGCTCATCCGCGAGGATCAATTGGGGTTTGTGGACAATTGCCCGGGCAATTCCGACGCGTTGCTGCTCTCCGCCCGAGAGCGCCATCGGCAAGCGTTTTTCTTTCTTGAGAAGACCGACTTTGTCGAGCGCGGCTCGCACCCGTCGGCCAACATCATGGGGGTGATGGCCCGTGATGTGGAGCGGGAGCGCGACATTTTCAAAGACACTGCGGTCATTCAAAAGCCGGTAGTCCTGGAAAATCAGGCCCAGCTTTCGGCGAAGATGAGGAATTTGCCGATTGTTGAGCTT